>DAOTYT010000338.1:0-1805 GCA_034434615.1 Anaerolineae bacterium
GCCATATCGCAGGCGCTGATGGCGAACAGCGCCATGCCAGTATCACCATACCACCAGCAGTGCTCTTTCATCGCCGCCAGCAGCGCGCCGTTATCGAGCGGGTCTCGGCCGATGAGCGGCGCTGCCAGCCCTTCCTCGACCAGCACCTTGACCGCGCGGGTCGCCTCGGGCCACATCGAGATGCATTCGCCCCAGCCAACTGTCCCGTCCTCGGCCTCGATTTTGACCAGCGCGATCATGCGCAGATTGTTATAGTCGTTCGGCTCGGGGTAGCGCAGTGGAAACGCCTGCACACGCCTGATCTTCATAACATCACCGTTCCCCCATTCACATCAACCGTCGCCCCGGTCATCCAAGACGCCTGCTCGCTGCACAAGAAGGCGACTACATTCGCGATCTCAGCAGGATCGGCCAGCCGTTTGAGCGGCGCGGCCTCGATCACCCCATGCAGCGCCGCCTCACCAATAGCGGCCATCATCTGCGTCTCGACCGCGCCGGGAGCCACGGCATTGACGAGAATATTGTACGCTGCGTAGTGCCGGGCGAACGATTTGGTCATCGCCAAAATGCCAGCTTTGCTTGCGCCGTAAACGGTCGCGTTGATGACGCCGCCGATGCGGCCGCCGGTCGAGCTGAGGTTGACGATGCGCCCCCAGCCCCGCGGTTTCATGCGCTCGGCTGCTGCCCGCGAGAGAAAGAAGACCGATTTGAGATTGATGTTGATGATGCGGTCGAACATCGCCTCCGTCATGTCTTCGATCGAGATGCGCGGGCAAATGGCGGCGTTGTTCACCAAGATATCGAGATGACCAAACGCGGTCACCACCGCTTCGACCAAGGAGTCGGTCTGCGCGGGCTGCGAGACATCGCAGTGGAATGCCCGCGCCTGCTCTGCCGCAGCCCCAAGCGCGGCGGCGACGGTTTCCGCCGAAGCGAGGTCAACATCGACAACGGCGACGCGTGCGCCCTCTTGGGCCAGCCGCTGCGCGGTCGCGGCGCCGATCCCGCGGCCGGCCCCAGTCACGATCGCGACTCGTCCTTCCAACCTCAGCGATGACATGCGCCAGCCGCCTCGCTCACAACGGCACGTGCGCTTCAAGCGCCGCTTTGGTGATCATCGTCTCGTTGAGCGTGTCGATCTGGTTTAGGTCGTACCAATCAGCGCACACGTATTCGATCGACATGGCCCCATCATAGCCGGCCGCGCGCAGCTTGCCGGCGATCGCGACGAAATCGAGCGTCCCCTCAGCAAAACGGGTTTGGAGCTTGCCGGGGCGCGCCTGCCGCACATGGAAGTGTCCCGTATGCGGGATCAACTTCTCAATCCGCTCGAGTGGGATATACTGAAGCAGAAAGTGCGAATAATCGAGCGTGACTTTAGCGCCGGGGGTTCGCTCAACGAGCTGCAAGGCCAGCTCCGGCGTCGGGCAGACCGAACCCATGTGTGGCTCAAAGCAGAGCTGGATGCCCGCATCCCCCGCGATTATCGCACATTGGGCCAGCGCCGCGGCGCTGCGCGCCAAATTCTGCTCCTGTGGGTAGTCCGGGTGATCGACGCCGGGCAGCACGGTCACGGTGCGCATGCCGACCTGCTGGCAGAACTGGACGATCCCCTTGAACGAGTCGAGGTTTCTCTGAGCCACAGCCGGGTCAGGATCGTTAAAAGATCGCTGGTCAGGGCTGGCCCCAAACTGCGGAAAAAAGTCAAGCGCTTCCAATGCATAGGGAGTGTCTAAACCGGAACAGATACGAAATCACGGACATGCGCCGGATAACGGGGATGCGCGCGTTTGTACAGCTGGCGG
>DAOTYT010000339.1:0-4447 GCA_034434615.1 Anaerolineae bacterium
CTGTGGCGTCGAACTTGAGATCATCAGTCTCGACCCGCTGACGTTGGAGCTAGCGCCGGATGTTGAAGAAGATTGGGGCGAGTGAGCGATGACCATCGCCGTCTTGGTAACGCACATCCGTCCTGAAGAGAAGCTGCTGCTGGCAGCCCTGGAAGCGCGTGGAGCCGCAGTCGATGTCATCCTCGACCGCGAGCTGAATATCGCCCTTGACCGCGGCCCCGAACAGCTCGCGCCGAGCGGCCGCCCCTGGAGCGCCTACGATCTCGTCCTCGAGCGCTGTGTGAGCACCTCGCGCGGGCTGTACATGCTGGCGATCCTGGAGCGCTGGGGCATCCCAGCGATCAATTCCTATCCTGTCGCGGCCCTGTGCGCCGATAAGCTGCAAACCAGCCTCGTGCTGGCAGTGGCTGGCGTGCCGCAGCCAGCCGTGCGCGTCGCCTTTACCCCAGAGAGCGCTCTCGAGGCGCTCAACGATCTCGGCTACCCAGCCGTGCTTAAACCGATTACGGGGTCGTGGGGACGGCTGCTCGCCCGCGTGAACGACCGCGAAAGCGCGGAAGCCATCCTTGAGCACCGGCAAACGCTCGGCGGTTACCAGCATCACATCTACTACGCTCAGGCCTACATCGAAAAGCCTGGACGCGATATCCGCGCGTTCGTCGTCGGCGAACAGACGATCTGCGCGGTGTATCGCAGCTCTGAGCATTGGGTCACCAATACTGCGCGCGGCGCGCAGACCTCGAACTGCCCGGTCACCCCAGAACTCAATGCGCTGTGCGTGCGCGCAGCAAAGGCGGTGGGCGGCGGTGTGCTCGCCATCGACGTGTTTGAGTCGCCAGATGGGGCGCTGCTCGTCAACGAGATCAACCATACGATGGAATTTCGCAACAGCAGCGCGCCGACAGGCGTCGACATCGCAGGCGCCGTCGCCGATTATGCCCTTGAACGGCTGGAGGTGGCCGTATGACGCTGCGCGTCGGCATCGTCGGTGGGAGCGGCTATACCGGCGGCGAGCTGCTGCGCCTGCTTCTATTTCATCCTCACGCTGAGGTCATTCAGATCACCAGCCGCGAACACACGGGTGAGTATGTTCATGCGGTGCACCCCAATCTGCGCCGGGCGACTGGCCTGCAGTTCACCCATCCGGATGCGTTACAGCCTTGCGACTTGCTCTTCCTCGCGCTGCCGCATGGCCGGGCTGCAGCGCAGATCGAACGTTTCGCCGCGCTGGCCTCGCGCTTGATCGACCTGTCGGCCGATTTTCGTTTGCGCGATATTGAAGCTTACCGCCGTTGGTACGGCGAGCACCCTGCCCCGGATTGGCTCACCCGTTTCATCTACGGGCTGCCGGAGGCCAACCGCGAACATCTGCGCGGGGCAGCCTATGCCAGCGGGGTGGGCTGCAACGCTACAGCGGTCAACCTGGCGCTGCTGCCGCTGGCGCGCGCTGGCCTGCTTGACCACGCCGCTGTCGAGATCAAAGTGGGCTCGTCCGAGGGAGGCAACCAGCCGAACCCAGGATCACACCATCCGGTGCGCAGCGGCGCGGTTCGCACCTACAAAGCGACGCGTCACCGTCACATGGCTGAGGTGCAAATGGTATTGGGCGATGGTGCTCCAGTGCAGTTCAGCGTCACCGCGATCGAGATGGTGCGCGGCGTACATCTGCTGGCGCACTGCCAGCTCAGCCAGCCGCTGGCCGAAAAAGAGGTTTGGAAACTGTACCGCGCGGCCTACCGCGATGAGCCGTTCATTCGGCTGGTGAGCAGCAAGACCGGCCTGCACCGCTTTCCAGAGCCGCGCATCGTCGCTGGCACCAATTACTGCGATATCGGGTTTGAGCTGGACGAGGACGGCCGGCATCTGGTCGTGATCGCCGCGCTTGATAACCTCGGCAAAGGCGCTGCCGGCTCGGCTGTGCAGTGCATGAACTTGATGTTGAATTTTGATGAAAGCATAGGCTTGAGTTTTCCGGGGATTTATCCATGATGCTCGCGACACCGACACAAACGCAGGAAACCTACGAAACGACTGCCGCCATCGCGGCTGAAACGCTGGTCGTTAAGATCGGCGGCAGCGCTGGCGTCGACCTCGAGCGCTGCGCGGACGATCTCGCTGTGCTGGCTCGCCAGCGCCCAGTGATCGTGGTGCACGGGGTAAGCGCTGCCATGGATGCGCTGTGCGCAGCGCGCGGCGTGCCCGTCCGCACGATCACCTCGCCGACCGGACATGTCTCGCGCTATACCGACCTGCAGACGCGCGCCTTGTTCGTCGAGGCGTCGGCGGCTGTCAACCGCGATCTGGTCGACCGCCTGCGCGCGCGCGGCATCGAGGCGACTGGTTTTGTGGAAGAGCTGGCGATTTGGGGAGAGCGCAAAGCAGCCCTGCGGGCGCTGGTCGACGGGCGCCTGCGGATGATCCGCGACGATTATAGTGGGACGATCGCTGGCGTCGATGCGGATCGCTTGCGGGCAGCGCTGGCGGCCGGCCAGACGGTCGTGCTGCCGCCGCTCGCAGCGAGCGCCGATGGCCCGCTGAACATCGATGGCGACCGGGCGAGCGCCGCCGTAGCCGCAGCGGTTGGCGCGCGCGAGCTGGTCATCCTCAGCAACGTGCGCGGTCTCTATCGCAACCCGGCCGACGAGGTAAGCCTTGTTCGATCCGTGACGCTGGACGCGCTGCCGCAGGCGCTGGAGTGGTCGCAGGGGCGGATGAAACGCAAGGTGCTGGGGGCGGCCGAGGCGCTTGAGGGCGGCGTGCAGCGCGTCATCATCGCCGATGGCCGCCTCGACCAGCCAGTGCGCCGCGCGTTGGCAGGCCACGGCACGGAGTTCATCCGATGACCGCGCTGCCGAATACTATCATCGAACTTGAGGCGCGGCATGGTCCCGGCGTCTACTCAAAGCGGCCGCTGACGATCGTCCGCGGGCAGGGCTGCACCGTTTGGGATGAGGCCGGCCGCGCCTATCTGGATGCGACCAGTGGGCAGGGGGTCGCCCTGTTAGGGCACTGCCATCCGGCGGTTGTGGCCGCGGTCAGTGCGCAGGCCGCAGCGCTCATCACCTGCCCGGAGATTTTCCACAGCGACCAGCGCGCCGCGCTGTACGCCCTGCTCGCGCAGCTCTTGCCCGGCGATCTGGAACGCTTCTTCTTATGCAACAGCGGCGCGGAAGCGATCGAGGGCGCTCTCAAAGCGGCGCGCCTGTTCACTGGCCGCCGCGCGATCGTCGCGGCACGGCGAGGGTTTCATGGGCGCACGCTCGGCGCGCTCGGTTTGACGTGGAACAGCCAGTACCGCGAGCCATTCGCTGGCTGGACGCCGGCCGAGGTGACGCATATCCCTTTCAATGACTTAACGGCCGCTGCGGCAGCCATCACCAATGAGACGGCCGCGGTTATCGTGGAGGCCGTGCAGGGCGAGGGCGGCGTCTATCCCGCCGACGCGGACTACCTGCGCGGGCTGCGCCAACTGTGTGACGCGCGCGGCGCGCTGCTCGTCCTCGACGAGATTCAGGCTGGGCTGGGACGGACGGGACGCTGGTTCGCATTCGAGCATGCTAGGATCGTGCCTGACATCGTCGCGCTGGGGAAAGGGCTGGCCGGCGGCTTGCCGATGGGTGCGGTCTGCTGGCGTGCGGCCTTGGGCCCGCTGCCAGCGGGCTCGCACGGCAGCACTTTCGGCGGTAACCCGCTGGTTTGCGCCGCCGCCAGCGCCGCCCTGACGACCTTGCGCGCTGAAGACCTGCCCGCCCGCAGCGCCGCGCTGGGCAGCTGGCTGCTGGCGGAACTACGCGGCCGCGAATTGACGGGCGTGCGCGAAGTACGCGGCCGCGGCTTGATGATCGGGCTGGAGCTGCGCGGTCGCGTCACGCCGGTGCTGCAGGGATTGCAGGCGCGCGGCGTATTGGCGCTTCCAGCCGGCAAGACCGTCCTCCGGCTGCTGCCGCCTTTGATCATCACGCGCGAGGAGCTGGCGGCGATCGTCGATGCGATCGCGGCGACGCTGGCTGAGGAGGTCGCCCATGCTTGATGGAAATACTCAGGCTGTGGTTCGCTCATTGGCCCGTGATGATCATCAGGCCGAGGCGCTGCTGCACGCGCTGGTCGCTGTGCCCAGCCCCTCGCATCACGAGGCCGCCGCCGCCCGCCTGCTCGTCGACTGGATGGCCGCGCAGGGCTACGACGAGGCGTTTGTCGATGCGGCCGGCAATGCTGTTGGCATCCGCGGCAGCCGTTCGGCGGCGCGGACGATCGTCCTGCTCGGCCATCTCGATACCTTCGACGGCGATCTGCCAGTGCGCATCGACGGACGAGTTCTTTATGGGCGTGGGGCGGTGGATGCCAAAGGCCCGCTGGCGGCATTTGCCGTCGCTGGGGCGCGCGCCGCGCTGCCTATCGATCTGCGGTTGGTGGTGATCGGCGCGGTTGAAGAAGAAGCCCGCTCGAG
>DAOTYT010000340.1:0-1613 GCA_034434615.1 Anaerolineae bacterium
TCAATGCATCCCTGGTGTCATGACAGGCCGTCCGTGTGACGGCCTGCGTTTTTGCCGCCTGTCTTACACAAGCGCGTCGGTGGATGTGACGAGCTGCAAACCTCGTTGGCTGAACCTTGTCAACGCTTCTTCGGCCATCGCGTCAAAATCAATTTCCGGATGCGCGACTGAAGAGGTGCAGTCGGTCAGCAAATGCAGCCGGCGGATGACCTCTGGCTGTTCTTCAAAATGGCGCATCAGCGACGCGATGGTCTCCAGGACGCAATGGCTCTTCGCCTGCCCAGCAATATAAATGCGCTGATAGCTCGCGATCAGGTCGAGAAACTCGGCATTTACGCCTCCAAGCGGCTGTTCGGGCACTTTGACCTCGGGTTCGATGATCGAGTAATGCTCGGTTTTGGGAATTGAACCCTTGCCCAGGAACACCGGCTGCGACTGCCGCGCTGATGCGTGGTAAGCAATTGCTTCATACAGGGCTGGTGTCAGGCTGTGACCTACAGTGCCTACCAGCGTATGATACGGCCAAATCATGAGCGCCTTTTTCGCCTGCTGCTCCAATTTACGAACGTAATCGAGCGACCATTCCGGTTCATAAAGCGGCAGCCACCGACCCGAGATAGCGTCTTCGCTGGTGATTACCGTAAATGGGGCCGGATGGCGACCTGTTTCATCAACCCACCATGCTTGGGAAAAGATTTGCAGTGGAACGTGACTATCCAGCGAAGCGGCCACCGTCGTGATGAGAGGCGTATGGCGCAGCAGCCACTCGATCGTCCTGCGCGCATCCTCAACCGCGCCCGGCACGCTTAATGCCCCATCACTGTGAACAAAGTCCACTTGCATATCGATTAACAGCAGCAGTGTTCGTGTGCGATCGGTTGACGATGCGGCAAGCCCAGCGCTGCGCCCCATTTCTACTGCCATTGAGACATTCGGCGCGTAAAGCTGGCCCACCCTATCGGGATCGTAGAACGGCGAAAACATACGCTTTTGCTCCGGTCTGGAAATGGTTATACTTTGATTATGATCCGGATAGAGACGATTTACAAACAAATCTCATGAGAGGCAGTTATGCGCACTGTCGACTGGCAAGATGATCGGCTCGTCCTGATTGATCAAAGGCGCATCCCATGGTCGCTCGAACTTGTCTATCTTGACGACCACACAGCGGCAGCGGCGGCGATCGCAGATATGACTGTGCGCGGCGCTCCGGCGATCGGCGCGACTGCTGCTTTTGGCATGGCGCTGGCTGCACGCAACGCCCGAGCGCGCAGCGCCGCCGAACTGTTTGAAGCCCTTCAGGCAGCCGGCGAGATGCTGAAGGCAGCGCGCCCGACGGCAGTCAACCTTGCTTGGGCGGTTGACCGGATGATGCGCCGCGCGCATGCTTTAGCCGAAATGCCCGTTGATGAAATCACAGAAAAGCTGCTAGAAGAGGCGCTGTGCATCGCCGATGAAGATGTGGCGATCAATCGGCGTATGGGCGCCCATGGGGCGGCGCTGATCCGAGATGGCGATACGATCCTGCATCACTGCAATACGGGCGCGCTGGCCACCGTCGATTATGGCACTGCCCTCGGCGTTATTCGCGCCGCCCACGAGCAGGGCAAACG
>DAOTYT010000341.1:0-1839 GCA_034434615.1 Anaerolineae bacterium
TGTGAGCAGCACAGCGGTCAAAATGGTCGGCAGCGGTCATCCTCCGTTTTATAAATACCATTAGCTGGTATGACACTCCATGTGTTTTGTGCGTTAGCACAATGTATGGTGGGCTGAATGCTCATCGAAAGATGAACATCGTTGACCGAATCGGGGCCATCTGTCACTGGGAAAAAGCGCGTCCGATTTTATAGGATGAAACTATTATGAAATGATGACAGGCTAGGGAAGGACGCTGTAAGCGGATGATATGCTGTCGTTTAAGTAAATATGCGAGCTGTACAATTAAGCGGGTGTTGGCCATAGGCCTGGTCACCTTGCTGCTGGCTGCCTGCGCAGCCAGGCCAGCGGTTGATGAACGACCCTACATTCAGCTCTCGGTAATGCAGCCGCTGCCGGCCCCAGCGGCGACCGATATCGTTCCGCTGCGCGTCTCGGTTGCTGCGGTCATCTCACCGCGAGGAACGGTTGAAAGCTATCAACCGCTGCTTGATTACCTGAGTGAAGCGATCGGTCGCCCGGTTGAGCTGGTGCAGCGGCGCACTTATGAGGAAACGAATTGGCTAATTGAAACGGGCGAGGTGGATTTCGCCTTTGTGTGTACCAGCGCCTACATCGCGGGGCACGAGGCATTCGATATGCAGCTTTTGGTTGCGCCCAGGGTAAACGGCCGCGCGACCTATCAATCGTTTCTGATCGTTCCCATCGAAAGCGCTGCGCAAACGATGGAAGATCTGCGCGGCGCGGTCTTTGCGTTCACCGATCCGATGTCTCATACCGGCCGCGTATATCCCACCTATCTCGTCCAGCAGCTCGGTTCTACACCAGAAACATTTTTTGGGCGTACCTTTTTTACCTATAATCATGACGATGCCATCCGCGCTGTTGCCAGCGGCGTGGCGGACGGCGCGGCGGTGGACAGCCTCGTCTTTCATTACGCAGTTGCGCGCGAGCCGGAGTTGGCCGAGCGGGTGCGCGTCATTCATGAATCGCCAGAGTTTGGCATTCCTCCCGTCGTCGTCAGGCCAACGCAGCGCCCCCAGCTCCGTGCACAGCTTGAAGAAATCCTGCTCAACATGCATCGCACACCGGCTGGCCAGCAGGCATTGGCCAGCCTCGGCGTCGATGATTTCGTCATTATCGATGACAGCGCTTACGATACCGTTCGCAGTTTGACTCGTGCAGTGGGGCCGCTGCTTCCATGAAAAAAGTCTACACAGAACAATGCCTGCACCACCTATGGATGATCCTCGGCGGCGTCAACATTCGCGTGAAGATTTTAGGCATCGTGCTGGGGTTGGTCATCTTGCTTGGCTTGACCGTGACGGTGCAGGTACGGTCATTAGTTGGGCAAACGATGTATGTCCAGCTTGAAGAGCAGGCCGTCGCGATTGCGCGCGACTTGGCAGCTCGTTCGACCGACATGATCCTGATCAATAATTTATACGGCTTGCAGCAGCTGCTTGTCGATACGCGCGTAGCGCATCCGAGTGTGCGCTACGCTTTTGTGCTCGATGCTGCTGGTCAAGTTCTCGCGCATACGTTCGGCGCAGGATTTCCTGCCGTTTTGGTCGATGCGAATACCGCAGCACCAGAAGCCTATCAGAACACGACGATTCTACAGACCGATGAAGGGCCAATGTGGGATGTCGCTGTCCCTATCTTTGACGGACGGGCAGGGACGGCACGTGTTGGGATCTCAGATGTTCAGGTGCGGCGGATGATCGATTTGATCACCGGGCAGCTCCTTCTCACCACTGTGCTCGTCTCCGCCATCGGCATCTCAGCAGCGACGCTGTTAACATGGGTGCTCACACGTCCTATCCTGACGTTAGTGCA
>DAOTYT010000342.1:0-16446 GCA_034434615.1 Anaerolineae bacterium
CGCGTTTGATGACAGCTGGGCATGCGGCGCGGGGCGTGCGCCGGTGCACATCCCCCGCTGCTCAAGCGCAATCACTCGCCGGGGAAGACGAAGCTGAGCGTAGCCTCCAGGTTAGCGATCCGCTCGTTTTGGGCGGAGAGGGTCATTTGCAGGGCTTCGTCGGTTTGGAGCGCGCTCGCGTCGCGGTCACCGAAAACGTTGAGCAAGAGGATCGCTATGATGATGATGATGACGACCTCGAACACGCCGATGATGGTTCTGAATTCGTGCAGCCAGCTGAGCAGGTTGGGCAAAACACCCGTTTGCGGCAGCAGTTTGACATCAGATGAGCGGACGTAGCCCTGCAGCGGGTGGGAGCGGCGGGAGCGGCTGAGCTGCACGGCCGACCAGCCCGGCACGATCTCCGGGATGTAGCGCACGCGTCGATCCCATTGGTGAAACGAGTGGCTGAGGTAGATGCGGTTCGAGAGGATGTTGGGCTGGGCATAAACTTCGAAACCGAACAGAGTGCGATATATCCCCTCGATCCAGCGCGCGTCATCTGGCTCAGGAAACGAAATCGACCGCTTCATCTCCAGGCCGCGCATGAGGTATTTGGGCGGCGGCTGCGCTTCGGACAGATCTTCAAAGAGGTGATCGTCGCTCAGCATGAGCCCTCGCGTCAGCTCGATCTCATCCGAGAAGTCATCTTCGTCGGCGGGGGGAGATGGGCCGCGTTCTGAGGACGGAGATGGCAGTTCAAAAAAATTGAGCGGGCGGCGGCGAGGGTCATCCTCGCCCAGCGGAGACAGATCGAGTTCGTCGTTTACGAAAGCGCTGAACGGGTCAACATCGTGCGGCTCGGGGTCAGACGGCGCGGGCATGACCGGTTCGGACACGGGTTCGCTCCACATAACTTGGGCTGGTTGGGTGCGCAGGCCACGTGCAGGCGATCTGCTACGTTCATTGTGGTTCAGAACGCCGAAAAATCAAGTGGCAACTGATCGTGAGGCGCGGGCGCTGCTGAGGTTGGGGGGGCATCTCCCCACGGCACGGGAGGCAGGGCGAAGTAGCGGCGGCGCAGCTCGTTAACGGTGAGGACTGGGTAGGCGGCGCGCAGTTCCTCGAGCCGGGCTGCGTGGTCGGTCGGGCGGATGTCCTCAAAAACCGCGATGTGCTCGCCCGGCCAGAACGGCAGCACGTCCTGCGTGATCTTCTGGGCAATGCGAACGAGCTTGGGCCACAGCGTCCGCTCGATGAACAGCCGTTCAGCCACTGCGGCATTCGCTTCGGTTGCGTTTTCGCTCAACATGCCGACCGGCACGCCGAAGATGTTGAGGATCTCATCGCGATGGGCCTCGCGCCCTTTGAGAAAATCGAGTTCGTGATGGCTGAGGCCGATGGGATTCCACTCGATCGAGCCGGCGCGCAGGAAGGCGGTGCGGCGCTGCGTGCCGCCGTAGTTTTGGCGCCAATCGCGCTTGAGGCGCTCGAAATCGGCATCGGAGATCGGGTCTTTGATGGTGACGACGCCGGCCGGAATGCCGCTGTCGCGGCCGAACGTTTGATAATTCCAGTCGGCCATCGCGCGATCGCTGAGGGCGGCGAGCCGGGCGGCCTCCAGCGCAGAGAGGCCGTAATAGTCGCTGTTTGGATGCCAGCGCTTGAAGTGCACGACCTCGACCGGTTCGAGCGGAAGCTGCTGGCCATCCATGGTGTAGACGTAACCGCGCACGTGGGCCTGGGCATCGGGCACGACCGTGACGCGCTCCGGCGCCAGCGGCCAAATCTCGACGGGCACGCCCTCTCCATCGCCGGCAAGAAACCAATAGGCATTGCCATGCAGCTCCAACGCGCCAACCGTCTGCTCAAGCAGCTCAAAGCGGCTGAGGAACGGGTTGGGCGCGTCGAGCAGATCCTCAAAGGGATGCCGCTCCACTTCGTGCTGCTGTTCGCCCTCCAGCCGCAGCACGCGCAGCGGCACCAACGCCGCCGCTTCGGCGATGCGATTGACAGCGACATAAACCCACGGCGATCGCTGGTACAGGCGCGCGCCGCCGATCGCTGCCTCCCACGGTGCGAACGGGCTGTTGTGCAGCGCGATCGCCTCGAGGTGAGGCGCCGGTCGCAGCCCGCGCCTCCGGCCAAATCGCTGGCTTAACCACTCAAACATGGGGTTCCTCCATAACACTGGCAGACCGTAAGATAGGAATAGGCTGGTCGTAGAATTGAGCGCGGCACAGCGACCAGCAAGGTGGCAGCCCTCTATGAAAAAATGGGGCTTGTGTGTTATCGTTGAGGTAGAAAATGCTCACCCCCGTTGCGCAAATGGATGACAAAGCATTGGGAAAATTGTGCGCATGATCGAAAGTGTGGAACCTCACAATAACAGCCTGAGTTCCGTCGATCTTGCCGCTCTGATCGAACAGATCGCCGCGCCTATCGCGCTCGAAATGCAGCACGGGCCGTGCATCGCCTATACCAACCCCGCCTTTTTAACGCTGTTCAAACTCGAAGCTATCCCAGCGACCCCAACCAGCGTTATCGACCTGCTGCGCGCGGCCGGCGCTCATGAGACGACGCCGGACGGCGGATCTGGGGCTTCAACGGGCACTTCAGAATGGATCCTGCCGGGTGGCCGCGTGATCAGCGCGCAGCGGACGCCGTTTCAGAGCGCGCGCAGCGGTGAAGGGACGCTGTGGCAGTTCAGCGATGTGACCGAGCAGCGCCAGAGCGAGGCGCGCTACCGTGCCATCATCGAAAACATTGAAGATGGTTACTATGAAGTGGATATCAATGGGCACTTCGTCTTCGTCAACGATGGCCTGTGCCGCATCGCCGGCCGCCAGCGCGAACAGCTGCTCGCGCCGGGCCGGCGCCATTACAGCCACCACTTCAGCGAGACGACCACCACGCAGCTGCTCGATTTGTTCCGCAGCGTGTTTCGTAAGCGCGAGCCGGTGCAGGGAGCCGAAGTGCTGGTCGAACGGCCGGACGGCTCCATCCGTCATGTCGAGTTCTCAATCGCGCTGGTTGATGGGCCGGAAGGCCGGCCGATCGGTTTTTGCGGCATCGCGCGCGATATCACCAAGCGCAAACAAGTTGAAGCCGCGCTTGCCCGCCGGGTGACCCTGCTGTCGGTTCTGGAGCAGGTCGACCTTGAATTGAATCAAACGCTCGATATGGAGCAGGTGCTGTCGGTGGCGCTCAATGCCGCCGTGCTGCTGAGCCACGCCGATGCCGGCTTCATCGGGCTGGCGGAAGGCGACCGCCTGCGGCTGGTGCGGCTGTTTGGGCCGTACGGGCCGGTGCAGGAGGTTGAGGCGAACATCGGCATCACCGGCCGGGTGATGCGCCAGCGCCGCGCCGAGCTGATCCCCGATGTGAGCGCAGACCCAGACTACCACTGCGATATCCCCTCAACCCGCGCGCAGATCGCCATCCCGCTGATCTCGCACGATAAACTGCTCGGCGTGATCAATTTGGAGACGGCTGATCCAGAACGCTTCACCCCCGAAACCTTCGAGTTCGTCCAGCTCGTCACGGCGCGGGCCGCCAGCGCGATCGACAATGCGCGTTTGTATGCCGTCTCCCAGCAGCAGCTCGCCGAGCTGCGCGAGCTGTACGCCCAGCTTCAAGAACTCGAACAGCTCAAAAGCGATATGATCCACATCGCCGCGCATGATATGCGCAGCCCGCTGGGCATTTTGACCGGTTATCTCGATATCCTGCGCCTCGACCTGAAAGATGTGCTCACCGAGGAGCAGCAGTCCTATTTTGACTCGATGCTGCGCGCCATCGACCGCATCCAGCGCATGACGACCGACATCCTGTCGCTGGAGCGCGTGCAGGCCGCCCGCGAGCCGCTGACGACGATCATCAACCTGGCCGATGTCATAAGCCGCGCAGTTTTCGACCGTGCCGACGAAGCGCGCCAGAAGGGGCATAAAGTTGCCATGCAGATCGAGCAGGCCGCACACGTCTACGGGGACGCGATCAGCCTGGTTGAGGCGACGAGCAACTTGCTCGGCAATGCGATCAAGTACACGCCGGATGGCGGCACGATCGAAGTGCAGCTGCGCGTCGAAGGCCGGCGGGCGGTTGTCGAAGTGGCCGATAACGGCTATGGCATTCCCGAGGAATACCATGACCGGCTTTTCCAGCCGTTCTTCCGCGTCCGCACTCACGAGACATTCGAGATCGACGGCACCGGCTTGGGGTTGTATTTGGTGCGCAAGATCATCGAACGGCACGGCGGGCAAATGTGCTTCGAAAGCGCGCCTGGCGTCGGCAGCACGTTCGGCTTCTCGCTGCTGCTGGCCGAGTTAGATGAATAAATGGGTGCGTCCTGATGAGCGATAAACAGCCCGACCTTGACCTGATACAACTTGTGCAGCGCGCGCGCAT
Source organism: Anaerolineae bacterium (assembly GCA_034434615.1). Taxonomy (GTDB): domain Bacteria; phylum Chloroflexota; class Anaerolineae; order Aggregatilineales; family Phototrophicaceae; genus Flexifilum. The sequence continues at coordinate 4,387 of DAOTYT010000342.1, forward strand.
GGCGCACGATGCCGCCGCGACACCCTCGCAGGTATCCGCCGTCTATTGGCTGGAGGCCAAGCCGGAGGGTGCCGCCGCCGACCAACGCCCCCCGACCCCGCGCGCTGGCCGCTTCGTGATCGAGACGACCGTCGACCAAATCGATGCCCTGTGGGCGCGCATCAAAGCGGCGACACAGGCCGGCCAGCTCGGCTATAAATCGAAAGTCTCCACAGCCTCACGACGTGCCGGGACGGGCGGGGCCGACCGGGTCATCTACGTGCTGACCGCCGATGCTGAGGATCGCGCGGATGTGGAGCGGGTGCGGGCGGCGCTGATCGCGCTGGGCATGCCAGAGCCGCTCGTCTATGCGCGCGTGGACGAGGACGCTGGACGATAGATGCGGCGCGTGCCGAGAGCGATCTGCTGACAGGAGCCGAAATGACCGTCCATATCGAGGTGTGGTCTGACTATGTGTGTCCTTACTGTTTTGCTGTATCGTTCAGTTTGAAGGACCTTGAGCAGACCCACAATGTCGCCGTGCGCTGGCGCGCGTTCGAGCTGCGGCCGGCCGGTTCGCCGCCGATGCCGCCGGACTATCTGGCGCGCATCGAGCAGGCGCGGCCGCGTTTCGCGCAGATGATGCGCGAGCGGCACGGCGTCGAGATCCGGCCCGGCCCGTTCGGCATCGTCAGCCGCCCGGCGCTGATCGCCGCCAAGTGGGGCGAGGCGCAGGGCGAAGCAGCCGGGCGTGCGCTGCACGAGGCGCTGCTGTGGGCCTACTGGCAGCAGGAGCGCGATATCGGCCATGCGGAGACGCTGGCGACGATCGCGCAGGAGACAGGGCTGGACGGCGATGCGCTGCTGGCGGCGCTGGCCAGCCCGGACTTCGACCGGCAGGTGCAAACGGATATCGTGCAGGCGCACACCTATGGGCTAAACAGCGTGCCTGCCCTGTTGTTCGAACAGCGCTACCTGATCTCCGGCGCGCAGCCGGCCGATTTTTTACGGCAGGTCGTCGAGCAGCTCTCGGCGGGTACGCCCGGCTAATCCGAATCCCCTCACCTCAGGGCTAACGCGCCGCCTCTCTCCCGCCAGCGCTGCTGTGCGGCTGGGGAGAGGGGTACGGCGACGCAGTCTCAGGAGGCGAGGGGCAAAACGGGGAGAACGCGGCGGCCTCCGTCTGCGCTCGGATGGTTCACTGCGCGAGCGCATTTGCGTTACAATCATCCATTGAATGAAAATAATGCTTTCGCACCAGTGCTTGCATAGGAGCTTATATGAGCGATTCACCTGAAGTTCGCGATGCGACGCAGACCCTCAGGGCTGCCTTAAATGCGCGCAGCCGCACCCTGCTCGAAGGCACCGACCGCGCCGGCGCGCGGGCCATGCTCAAGGCGATCGGCCTGACCGACGACGACCTGAACAAGCCGATCATCGGCATCGCCAACACGTGGACGGAGATCGGCCCGTGCAACTTCCACCTGCGCCGCCTTTCGGCCAAGATGAAGGAGGGCATCCGCCGCGCTGGCGGCACGCCGCTGGAGTTCAATACCGTCAGCATCAGCGATGGCATCACGATGGGCACCGAGGGCATGAAGACCTCGCTGATCAGCCGCGAGATGATCGCCGACTCGATCGAGCTGGTAGCGCGCGGCAATTTCTTCGACGGCCTGATCACGCTGGCCGCCTGCGACAAGACCATGCCCGGCACGATCATGGCGCTGATCCGCATGGATATCCCCGGGTTGATGCTGTATGGCGGGTCGATCGCGCCGGGGGTCTATCAGGGGCGCGAAGTGACCATTCAGGATGTCTACGAGGCGATCGGCGCCTATACGGCCGGCAAGATCTCGGCCGAAGAGCTGAAGGCGATCGAAGATGTCGCCTGCCCGGGGCCAGGCGCGTGCGGCGGCCAGTTCACCGCCAACACGATGGCGATGGTGGCCGAGGTGCTCGGCATCTGCCCGATGGGCATGGCCGATATCCCGGCGATGGATGACGACAAAGATCGCGTGGCGCTTGACGCTGGCGCGTTGATGCTGCGCATCATCGAAAACGATCTGCGCCCCAGCAAGATCATCACCCGAACGGCGATCGAGAACGCCATCGCTGCGGTCGCGGCCAGCGGCGGCTCGACCAACGCCGTGCTGCATACGCTGGCCTTTGCGCGCGAGGCGGGCATCGAATTCAGCGTCGACGACATCGATGCGATCAGCAGGCGCACCCCGCTGCTGTGCGATCTGAAGCCGACCGGCCGCTTCGTCGCCACCGACATGTATCGTGCGGGCGGCATCCGTCTGCTCACCCAGCGGCTGCTCGAAGGCGGTTACATCGATGGTTCGCCGCTGACGGTGACCGGCCGCACGCTGGCCGAGGAAGCTGCCAGCGCGCGCGAGACGCCCGGTCAAGAAGTCATCCGCCCGCTGGCGAACCCGATCAACACGAGCGGCGGCCTGCACATCCTCAAGGGCAACCTGGCTCCCAACGGCGGCGTCGTCAAGCTCAAGGGGACGGAACCGCGCACGTTCCGCGGGCCGGCGCGCGTCTTCGAAAGCGAGATCGATGCGTTTGAAGCCGTTAAGCGGCAGGAGATTCGCGAGGGCGATGTGATCGTCATCCGCCACGAAGGGCCGGTCGGCGGGCCGGGCATGCAGGAAATGCTTCAGGTGACGGCGGCGCTGGTCGGCCAGGGGTTGGGCGGCTCGGTCATGCTGATCACCGATGGGCGCTTCTCTGGGGCGACGCGCGGCCTGATGATCGGCCACGTGGCGCCAGAGGCGGCGGTCGGCGGGCCGATCGGCCTGCTGCGCGAGGGCGATATCATCAGCTGCGATGTCGATGCGCGCAGCCTGAATGTCGAGCTGAGCGAGGAGGAGCTGGCTGAGCGGCGCGCAGCCTGGCAGCCGCCCGCGCCGCGCTACCGCGGCGGCGTGATGGCTAAGTACGCGCGGCTGGTGGCGCAGGCCGATGACGGCGCGGTCACCAACAGCGCGGTCGGGCTGGTGCGCTGAGGCCGTCGATCCGGCGGTTGTATTTCGTTTTCAGTTTCCTTATACTGACGTCCGTCGTGCGTGGGGGCGCTCGTCCTCGCGCACGTTTTCTTTCGGTCAACCAGACGAAGGGAGATGACCATGACGGATATTTTGCTGAAAAGACCGCGGTTCGAAAGCGAGCCGCCGGCATGGTCTGAAGAGGATACGCGGCCGAACAAGCCCGTCAGCCCGGAACCGGTCACCGACGACCCACGCCCCGACCAAGAGCCGATCACGGAAGGCGAGGGCCAATCCGCGCCGGATGGCCCGCCGCGCCCACAGAATCCGTTTCAGCCAGAAGTTCCGAACATCCAGCCGCAGATCAACCGATGAAGCAGCGCTCGTTGGGAGGGGGGCTTTAGCTTAGCTCCCCGTTTCCATCGTTTTTGGCTGCGCCTCCGTCAGGCCGGTCATCGCCAGGCTGATCGACCACAGCCGCTCCTGCGTGTCGATATCGAGCGCGATGGCCGAAGGCGTGGAGGGCTGGCAGTTGCTGCCGTAGTAGCGCCCGGTCACGCCTTCGACTTCCGGCGACGAGGCCAGATAGATCGACGAACGCGCGCCCTTTTCCGGCGTGAGCATGAACGGCGCCAGCAGCCCGAAGATCCCGCCGAGCAGGCCGCCGTTGTTGCGCCCGAAGCCAGTCGCGACTGCGCCAGGGTGCAGCGCATTGCTGGTGACGCCGCTTCCTTCGAGGCGGCGCGCCAGCGCGTTCGAAAACAGGATGTTGGCCAGCTTCGATTGGGCGTAGGCGCCGAAGCCGACGTAGCGTTTGCGGCCTTCGAGATCGTCGAAATTGATGCGGCCGGTGCGGTGGGCGTCTGAAGAGACGTTGACCACGCGCGCCGGCGCGCTGGCACGCAGCCGGTCGAGCAGCAGTATGGTGAGCAGGAAATAGCTCAGATGGTTGAGGGCGAACGTCAGCTCGATGCCGTCCTCGGTTTCGACGCGCTTGTTGAAGAAGCCGCCCGCGTTGTTGACGAGCACGTCGATGCGGTCGTAATCGCGCAGCAGCGTCTCGGCCAGCGCGCGCACCTGCGCCTGCACCGAGAGATCGGCCAGCGCCGAGCGCACGTCGCCGCCGCTGGCCGTTTTCAGTTCCTCGACGACCGCTGCGGTCTTCTCGGCGCTGCGGCCGACGACGACGACCGTCGCTCCGAGTTTCGCCAGTTCAAGCGCAGTAACCTTGCCAATCCCGTTCGTCGCGCCGGTCACCACGCACACCTTGCCCTGCATTGCTGTCATACCTGCTCACTTTCACCTAACTCGATCGGTTTTGCGCTTATTATACGAAACGCCTGAGCTAAGGCGTGAGTTTCTCACCGAATACTAGGCTGCCTCGGCCGATCCGCGCGCGGCTGTGTGGTGGCGCAGAGGGGGACAGCCATCACGGCCTCTGTCGAAAGAGGCTCGCGGTTGTTAAGGTGCACTGGCGCGGCGAAGACTGGTTAAATGAAATCGATCGTGATGGCCCGGCCGGCGCGAGCGCCGTGCCATGCCAGCGCCAGGCTGATGACCATATCGTCGTGGCCGCCGGCCGGCGCGCTGTAGCGGTGGCCGCCGCCGGGCAGCTGCTGCATCTCGTAGGCGCTCAGCTCGGCCAGCAGCGTCTCATCGGGCGGCAGGGCGAGCTGGCCGCGCTCGATCGCCAGCGCCAGCGCCTCGATCAGCGGCGGTTTGCTGGCGGCCGTCATCTTGAACGGGCGCATCGGTAGCCCTTCGGCGGCCAGCGCCTCGATGTTGACCGCCCCCATGCTGTTCTCTTCCGCCCAGAGGGCGGCCGGCGACCAGCGCGCGCACAGCGCCGCCAGCCGGCCGCGCTGCAGCGCCCAGCCGATCTGGTTGAAGCGGTCGATGGCGACGACGCGCCCGGCCTCGGCATCGATCAGCGTGATGACGGTATAATCGCGGCTGCGGCCCCAATCAATGCCGCCGATGTAGGTGCGGCCGGCTTCGGGCGCGGCGGCCGCCAGCGGCGGCGCGATCGCCGCCTCGCGCACACCGCGAAACACCTGCCCCGCATCATCGATGAATTCGGCCAGATATTCAGCGCGGAAGACGTGCTCGGGCGTCGTCGCCCGCAGCGCATCGATCTCACCTGGCGGGATCAGCGGGTTGTCATACGAAGTGAAATGGAACGATCGCCAATCGGGCTGCGCTGGATCGAGGCCGAGCAGGTACAGCCGCCAGAAGGCGTTACGTCCATAGGGCGTCGATAGAAAAAGTGCGCCGCCCTGCCGCTCCACCAGCATCGGCCGGATGATCTCCGGCCACACCTCCGGGGCCATGAAAGCGGCTTCGTCCAGCACGACGAAATCGAGGCCGGCCCCGCGCAGGTGATCGGGCTGGTGAGCGCTGCGGATGGCGATCAGGCCGCCGCCAGCCAGCTCGATCTGACGATCGGTCGCATCGATGGCGACGCCGTCGAGCCGGCGGCAGGCGCGGCGCAGATCGCGCCAGACCTGCCCAGCCATGCGGTAGGTTGGCGAGAGCCACCAGCAGCGGCCGCCGCGCAGGGCGGTCTCCAGGATCGCGATCTTGCCCAGCTCGGTCTTGCCGAAGCGCCGGCCGCACGCGACTACGGTGAAGCGGGCGCGTCCCTTAAGGATCGTTTCTTGCCCACGGTGGGGTTTGATGGACGCTGCCGTCGGGGTCTTGGTACTCAATGCGGATCACTCCTTCGGGTCGTTCCTGCGGCTGCCAGGCATCCAGCTTGATCAGCCGGTCGATGAGCAGGCCGAGCGCGGCCGCGCGCTGATTGAGCGGCGCTTCGGCGATCGCGTCGTCGAGCGTATCGGCCAGCAGCAGCGCGTTCTGTGCCAACCGCTGGCGCAGCAGCTCCAGCGAGATGGTGTGCGGCGGGGTCGTCGCAGACATCGTGAACCTCCAAACTGGCGGTGGGCGATCGCAGGCGGGCGGCGAACTCGCCCTCCGGCTGGTGGCGGGGATACGGCGTTGTGCTCGCTGGCTGCCGCCCGCGCCGCCGCCCGCGCTGCGATACCTTAGCTATAGCACAAATGTTCTGATCGTGGTGAGAGAAATTGACTGAAATTATGGGTCTTTTTTTTGAGCGGCAACAAAAAGGCGAACCGCCTGCTCGCGTTCGCCTTTCGCTTAGTCTTTCGTTCAGATCGATCTTGAGTCGTCTCGCCGGCCGTGCGCGCCGGTCAGCGCTGGCTGGCCGGCGGTGAGGATGGCTCGCCTCCCACCGCCTCATCTTCAGACGGGGGCAGCGGCTCAAGCAGGGTGATGCCGCGCGCAATGCCGAAGTCGCGGGCGATGCGCCCCTGCATCTGCAGCCGGTCGATGTAACGGCTCACACTGGAACGGGACAAGTAGCAGCCGCGCGCGATCTCATTGAGCGAGGGGGGATACGTGTGCTCGCGCACATACTGTTGAATGAAGCGCAGGATGCGCAGCTCGGTGGTGTTGTCCTTCATCGGCCCTCCGCGGCGTTACAAAATCTTAACGCTGTCATCGTAGCACAAGTTAGAACAAATTTTCTATCATGGAGCGGTTATGATCGCATTAGAAAAACGTTTCTCCGCGCTGTACGCCGGCAGATTATGGGCAGCGCGCGGCGAATCCTGTACAATTCATGCCAAATGACCGCAGCGAACGATGGAGGCGGGCATGCAGTTTTTGCGCAGTTTATTCGGCGGCGGGCCGCGCCCAGCTCGGCAGACCGGCGACCCCGACGGCCTGTATTATTTCGTGCGTCCCGATGGCTGTGAAGAAGTTGTTCGCGTGCGCATCAATCGCAATAACGATCTGAGCCTGACCGACGATGGCAGCGGCTACCTCGTTCACAAACATGTGCGCGGCGTGAAATGTCGACAGGGCGTCGAGCTAGATCTGTATTACAACAGCAAGCGCCAGTTGATCAACGCCGAGGTATCTGGCGGCGCCCTGGTGACCGAAGCCGATTATCAGGCCTGGCTGGCGCGGCAGCAGGAAGAAGCTTCGGCCGCCAAGCCCAGCGCCGGCGTCGAGGGCACGGGGGCCGATGCGGGCAGCGCAAACAGCACGTCGGCGTCGGCGTAAAGGGCCTCTCTTAACGGGCATCAAATGAATAGTTGATGAGATTTTGACAGCCCTGCCCGCTCGTTAAGCGTAGGCTGCACGTGCTTGACAACGCCCTCAATTCTATCATATGCTTCCAACGAAGCAGGAATGCCACCCGTCTCGCCGTTGTTCTGGCGGCTTGTTTGAACAGAGAAACGAACGATGAACACAGCACACCTCCAACTGCCTAAACGTATTTGGATCGAAGTGCATGACCCGCTCGAGTTAGATTCGTGCGACGTGATCGTGGAAATGGAAAACGGCATGGTCTTCACGGCCGTCTTTGTCACCCTGCCCTATCTTTCGCGGCAGATGGATTTGAGCTATGCCGTAGCCAAGACGCTGCCCGATACGCCGCCGGTGCGCTATGCCGCGCTCGAAACGCCGCACATCATCGTTGGGAACCTGAACCGCGATACGATTGAAGATACCATCGATAACCTGCTCGCGCTCGACATGTTCTATACCCTGTTCACCCAGGTGACCGAGGACGAAAGCGAGCAGCCCGAGATCGGCGTGCCTTCGGCCGCTTCAGGACAGCGGGCAACCGCCGAAGTGGCCGCGGTTGTGCTTAACGAAGTGCTGCGCGTCGAAGGTGAACCGCTCGTGCCGGCCGCAGCCTCTACGCACCACCCGCCGACCGGAAGCACCGTCGCCTGACGGCGACGATTCCATCTCTCCTTAACTCAACAACTGCACTGCGCTTGAGTTTGAAGCGCCCGGCAGGTCGCAGCGCGAGGCTTTCCCGCGCGGCCTGCGCATTTCTTGGCGTTCGTTTGTTATAATGCGCTCGTTTAGCGCACGTGGAGTCCCGCAAAATCATGGCCTACGAAGACAGTTTGCTTTATCGCATACGCCATTCCGCCGCGCATATCATGGCGCAGGCGATGCTGGAACGGTTCCCTGATGCCAAAATCGCCATCGGCCCGCCGATCGAGGATGGCTTCTATTATGATTTCGACCTGCCGCGGCCGCTCACCGAAGAAGATTTGCAGTGGGTTGAAGCGCGCATGAAGGCGATCATCAAGGAGGATCACCCATTCATCATGCGCGAAGTGACGCCGGAGGAAGCGCGCGCTCAGTTCACTGGCCAGCCTTACAAGCTGGAGCTGATCGACGATTTGGTCGCTGGCCGCGTGGATAACAACGGCAATCAAACGGCCCAACCCGCTGAACGGATCACTTTTTACACGCAGGATACCTTCACCGATCTGTGCCGCGGGCCGCACGTGGAACGGACTGGCCAGCTTAACCCAGACGCGATCAGCATCACTTACAAAGTGCCGGCCGGCGCCTATTGGCGCGGCGATGAAAAACGGCCGCAGCTCACGCGCATCTACGGCACGGCGTGGGAAACGCCAGAACAGCTCGCCGATTACCTGCACCGGCTGGAAGAAGCCAAGCGCCGCGATCACCGCGTCGTCGGCGAGCGGCTGGGGCTGTTCACCTTTTCGCCGCTGGTTGGCAAGGGGCTGCCGCTGTGGAAACCCAAAGGCGCGATCCTGCGCGATACGCTGGAGCGCTGGCTGCGGCAGGTGCAGATTGAGAACGGCTACCAGCCGGTCGTCACACCGCACATCGGCAACCTTGAGCTGTACAAAACGAGCGGGCATTATCCCTATTACAAAGACAGCCAGTATGCGCCGATTCAGGTTGATGACGAGGAATTCCTGCTCAAACCGATGAACTGCCCGCACCACATCATGATCTATCGCAGCGAGCTGCGCTCCTACCGCGACCTGCCGCAGCGTTACGCTGAATTCGGCACGGTCTATCGCTATGAGCAGAGCGGCGAACTGCACGGGCTAACGCGCGTGCGCGGCTTCACCGTCGACGATGCGCATCTGTTCGTCACGCCGGAGCAGCTCCTTGAGGAGTTCATCAACGTCGTGCGGCTGATCCAATACGTCTTCACCACGCTGGGGCTGACCGACTTCCGCGCGCGCGTGGGCGTGCGCGACCCGCAGAGCGACAAATACGTCGGGCCTGACGATCGCTGGGAACAGGCGACGGCGGCCATCATCGAAGCCTGCCAGCTGCTCGAACTCGATCACACCGTCGAGGAAGGTGAGGCTGCCTTCTACGGCCCTAAGCTCGATTTCATCTTCCGCGATGTGCTCAAACGCAACTGGCAGCTCGGCACGGTGCAGGTCGATTACAACCTGCCGGAGCGCTTCGATCTGGAATATGTGGCCGAGGACAACTCGCGCCAGCGCCCGGTCATGATCCACCGCGCGCCGTTCGGCAGCGTAGAGCGCTTCATCGGCATCCTGATCGAACACTTCAACGGGGCGTTCCCGCCGTGGCTGGCGCCGGTGCAGGCCGTGCTCATCCCGATCACCGACCGCAACATCGCCTATGCCGAGCAGGTTGCCGCCGCGTTGAGCAAGCAGGGCCTGCGCGTTGAGATCGACCGCGGCAAGGCGCGCATGGGCGCCAAAATCGCAGCGGCGCGCGAGGAACACATCCCGTGGATGCTGATCGTCGGCGATCGCGATGCCGCCGCGGGCACGGTCAGCGTGCGCCTGCGCACCGATGAGGATCTCGGTGCGCTGCCGCTGGCCGAGTTCATCGCGCTGGCACGGCGGCTGGTCGATGAAAAGTCGCTGGCGCTGAGCTGATCGAGCGGGCGAAGGCTGGCGCCAGCCTTCGCCCATCCCCCATATTTCCCCCCCACGGCCCTGCCAGATTCAACGATCAAGTGAGAGCGGCTGGTGTATACTCGATCTAAGTCGCGCCTGTGGGGCAGGCGCTGAAGGAGATCGAGCGATGAAACGATGGATCTTTGGCGTGCTGGCGATCGTGCTGCTGTTGGTGTTCGGGTCGGCCGCGTTGGGTCAAGCCACCTTCGGCACGGGCTGGACGGCGCAGTACTGGAACAACCGCGAACTGCAAGGCAACCCGGTTCACATCGAGGCGCTGCCCGGCGGCATCAATTTTAACTGGGGCACGGGTTCTCCCCATCCCACCGTCAACGTCGATGATTTCTCAGCCCGTTTCACCTCGACGCAGTTATTCGAAGCCGGGACGTATGAGTTCGTCGCCACCTCTGATGACGGCGTGCGCGTCTTCATCGACGGCGTGCTGGTGCTCGACCGCTGGTTCCCGCGCGTGCTGACGACCGATCGCTTCCAGCGGACGCTGACGGCCGGCGCGCACACGATCATCGTCGAGTACTTCGAAGCGGTCGACCAGGCGGCCATTCAGTTCCAGTGGTTCCGGCTCGATGCGGTGCCATTCGCAACGCCGACGCCGTTCGGCACGCCGTTTGTGCCAGGGCCGGCGCCGACTGCGACGCGCATCCCGCCGACGCCGCTGCCTGAAATTCCGCCCGGCGCGCTGACTGGCACGGTCGTGCGCGCGCAGGTGCTGCTGGTGCGTTCGGCCCCGTTCTTCGCCGCGCCGGTCGTCGGCCGGGTGCTGCGCGGCCAAACCTATCAGGTCATCGGGCGCGACCCCGATGCGCGCTGGTTCCTGCTGCAGCTCAGCGGCTTTCAGGGCTGGGTGTGGGGGTTCTACCTGTTCGTAAACGGCAACGAGTTCAATGCGCCGGTCGTCAGCGCCTTCATCACGCAGGGCGATCCGGCCGCGGCGACGGGCGTTGTCATCCAAACGCAGAGCGGGCTGCGCCTGCGCGCCGCGCCGGATGTCACGTCTGAGCAGATCGGGCGCATCCCGTGGGGCGACGTGCTGCCCGTCATCGGTCGTACAGCCGGCGGCGACTGGTATCAAGTCGTCTTTCGCGGCACGGTCGGCTGGGTGGCGGCGGCCTATACCCGCGTGATCGAAGGCGATATCAACAGCGTACCGGTTCAGTAGCCGCGGCGCCGCGCTCGCGCGTTAGATCGCAGCGAGGGCCGCGCGGCGCCGCCTCATTCTGTGCCTTCGCGGTTGGGCAGCCCAACCAGCCGCGCGCGCTCCTCACGCAGCGCCACCGCCTGTGCCAGCGAGAGCGGGTCGCCAGCCCCCTCAAAGCGCCTGAGCGCCGCGTCGTAGGCGGCCAGCGCCGCGGTCACATCGCCAGCGGCGGCGCTAACGCGCGCCCGCCAAGCCAGCCAGCCGGGGGTCTCTGGCAGCGCGTTGAGGATAGCCTGCGCTGCCCCCGTCTCGCCCGCTTCACAATAAGCCGCGATCAGCGGTTCGGCCAGGCGTGGGTCGCCGCTGGCCGCCCAGCCAGCGGCCAGCGCGGCGGCGGCCGATCGTGGGTCGGCTTCGCGCAGCAGCCGCCAGCGCGCGATCGCGTCGGCGGGGGCAAAGCTGGCCAGCGCGTCTAAATCGGCCAGCGCCAAAGCCGCATGCTGCGGATCGGGTAACCGCAGGCAGACGGCGATGCGCAGGCGGCGGGCGGCCTCATCATCAGGATGAGCGCTCAAGTGCTCGTCGAGAGCGGCCAGCGCCGCAGCCAGATCGCCGCCTTCAATGAGGAGTTCGGCGCGTTGGAGGAGAGAAAAGCTCATCGGTGCTGGGCGAAATCCCTGCCGGGCTGCGCCTGCGGATCGGCATCGACTACGGGCAGCCAAAAGCTGAATGTACTGCCCAGGCCGGGCGTGCTTTCGACACCGATGCGCCCCCCGTGCAATTCGATGATCTCTTTGGCGATGTTCAGGCCCAGCCCGCTGCCCTCAACCTCGCTGGCGACGCGGTAAAACGCCTGAAAGATGTGCGGCAGGTGTTCGCTCGCGATGCCGATGCCGCTGTCCTCGATCTGAACTAGGGCATACGGGCGTGCCTGTTCTTTGATGCTGAACGGCTGCACCCGTCTCTTGATCGAACCGCCGGCCGGCGTGTAGTTGATGGCATTGGTGAGCAGATTCGTGATGACCTGAAAAATGCGTTCCGGGTCAACCATCACGAAAATTGGCTCGTCGAACAGGTGCAGCGAGAGCGACAGCCCCTTGCGCTCCGCCTCTGGCCGTTGAAGGGCTGCGGCCTGCACCACGAGGTCTTGCAGTTCAAGCACCTGCTGCTGCAGATGGATGAT
>DAOTYT010000343.1:0-17228 GCA_034434615.1 Anaerolineae bacterium
GCCCAACGGCATCGCGAGTTCCAGGCGGGACGGGGTTTGGCACCGATTCCTCCTGAGCATAGGCGCCGATTGTGAGTAGGAACAAAGCAAGCAGGCCAACAACGCTGAGCAATCGGTGCAGTTTCATAGCTGCTTCCTCCTCAGATAGGCTGTTAAACAGTCACTTCGGTCGTGAAGTTGTTGATGCGAATGGTGTATGTGCCCGGCTCGAAAAGGCCGTCCAGGACGATCGTTTCGCTGTAAGGCTGAAGCACCATCGGGCATATCATGTCGCTGCGCACGACCCGGTAAATGCTGACGACGACGGCGCTGCCCTCGCGCCGCTGCTCAACGACGACCGGCACCTCGCAGCCGTCGGGCTGATAGCCGACGACGCGCAGCTCAATCTGCGCCGGGCGCGCTGCGGAAACTTCAATGGCGACGTCTTCAATGACGGTGAGGCTGGCGACTGAGTCTCTTGCGGGCGCGGTAGAAAAGTTCTGCGCCTGCGGAACAGGCTCCGGCGAGACGGTTTGCTGCACGCCGACGACCAGCATGAGCAAGACGATCAAAACGCGAACCCACGCGCCAAAGCCGCTTTCGACATCTATTTCCATACGATAGCTTCTCCTTCTATCCTCCGTCTTATGAGTGTAAGCACGATTGCCCAAAGCGCAACCGTTCACTCTATAGACGAACAAACGCCGTGGCGAGTTCCACGGCGTTTGTTTTTGGCCCGTTCAGCATGGCTTAGCGCTTGAGCGCTGGTTCTGAAAGCGTGCTGAGGCAGTGCTCGCATGTCCACAGCGAGGTGGATTGAGGGATGCCAGCCTGTGCCATCACCGCCTCTGACCAATGCTGGACGCCCCGGAAGGTGAACCAACCGTGCTGGCCGCAGCTCGGACAAAATGCGAACAGTTCGCGCGGCTGGCGGCGCGCTTCACGATGCCAGCGCATTGCGTTGAGCGAGTACCCGGGAAGAGCAGTGCAGGCGATCATCCTTCATCCTTCGATTTGCGCGAACAAAAACAGATCAAGCTTGCAGCAGAAAACGCAGGCCGACGATCAGCAAAAACAGGCCGTAGAGACGCTTGACCGTGGCCGAGGGCAGACTAAGCGCGATGCGCGCCCCGAAGAATGCCCCGGCCGCCAGCCCGATGGCCAGCAGCACGGCGGCGCCTATATCGAGCAGGCCGGCGTTGTGGTAAGACAGCACTGCCCCCAAGCCGACCGGCAGCAGCAGCGCGCCCAGCGACGTACCGACCGCCAGCTTCTGATCAAAGTGGAGCAGCGTCACCAGCGCCGGCACGATCACGATGCCGCCGCCGACGCCAAACATGCCCGAAATGACGCCAGCGCCCAGCCCCACGGCCAGCAGCACATACCACGCGGCGCTGGTCGTGGCCGTTTCTTCGTCGCGCGGCGTGGGCAAATGGGCGCGCACCTGCGCCAGCCATTTGCGCGGCTCCATGAACCGCCAGCTTGCGTAGAGCAGGAACAGGCCATAGAGGCGCTGCAAGGTGGCCGTCGGCAGGCTGAGTGCCAGTTCAGCGCCGGCCAGCCCGCCGAAGATCAGGCCGAACGCGACGATGGCGGCGATCGGCAGCCGCAGTTTACCCGCCCGCCAGTACTCCAGCACCGCGAAGATACCGACCGGCATCAGCAGCGCTGCCAGCGATGTGCCCACTGCGGCTTGCAGCTCATAGCCGAACAGCGTCACCAAGAGCGGCACGATCACAACCCCCCCGCCGATGCCGAACATCCCAGAAAGTACTCCCGCGGCTATGCCTAAGATCAACAGCGCTATCTGCATGGTGACACCTTTTCTGTCGTAAAAACTATCCGGAACGGGTCGTCGAGGGGCGCGAGGGGCTGGCAGCCGCGGCTCATGGTTCCCATAGCGAGACAAGCCGATTATAATCCTCTCCATGAGACCAGACCTACTCGCGCAGTACCATTTTTTGCTCATCGCGCCGAACCTCGGCGCCGAGTGGTTGTTCGATGCCGCCCGCACCTACTGGGAGCGTTATCGGCCGACCGTGATCCCGGATTTCGAACTGATCCGTTACATCCCGCCTGATCGCACGATCGCCATCACGGTGATTGCCCGGCGCGATATCGCGCCGCAGCTCGGCGTCGAGCTGGCGCAGATCCAGCCGCTGGCCTATTTCGATGCGGTCGTCTTCGATCTGTTCGAAGATGCGCGCCGCGAACTGACGCGCCGCGCCAACCAGAACCAGCCGTTCGGCGTGCCACTGGCAACGCCCACGCCCGATCCTGCGATGCCGTCCATCCCGACGCCGCGCCTGCCGGCGACGCGCCCGCCGGCGGGCTTCGTCACCGCGACGCCGTCGGAAACGCCCCCGCCCATGCCAACGCCTGAACCCCAGGCGATTGATGGGCAGATGACCGAAACGCAGCCGGTCGCGCCGGTCACGCGCACGCCTGGCCCGATCACCGGAGGAAGCTGATCGATGCGCTTAAGCGATTATCAATGGTCGCGCAACCCTCGCGGCCTGCACGTCTACAGCATTTTCCAAACCCCACTGGCCATCGAGCGGTACACCCTACCGCGCATGGGCTGGTGCAAGCTGATCGTGGCGACGCGCGACTATCTGCCCGCTGTCGATGCGCTGTTTGCCGCAGGCATCACGCCGATCGTGCGGCTGTATCTGGGTGCGTGGGGCGCTGCGCCTTTCAACCGCGAGCTGCAAGCGCTTACCGATGACTATGTGCGCGCCGGCGTGAAATGGTTTGAGTTTTATAACGAGCCAAATCTCGGTGTCGAATGGCCGGGCGATTTCGACCCAGACTGGCGCGATACCGACCGCGTCATTCGCCCGCTGATGGATAACTGGCTCGTGTGGGCTGAGTATATGATCAGCGTCGGCTGCTATCCTGGTTTCATCCCGCTGGCCGAGGCCGATACCCTTCAGCGTTCTTCGGTGCTGTGGATGGATGCTTTCCTCAACTACTTGCGCGATAATCACTTCGAGCGTTTTCGGAATGTGCTCGCCAACGGCGCTTTCTGCGCGACGCACCCCTATATCCTCAACCATTTTTACCAGCAGATGCCCGGCGGCGGGCCCTTGAGCGCCCGCCCGCCTGAACTGCAAAACGCCGATGAACCGGGTTGGCATTTTGAATATCCCTACGACCCCATCTCGCAGGCCTACGACCCGGGGCGCACCGTTTATGGAGGGACGCCGCTCACACCTTACGGCGACCCGGTCGGCCTGATTGCGATGGGCCTAATGTTCAACGAGCGCGCTGCTGAGATGTTCGGAACGCAGGCAGTGCCGGTCGTCGGAACCGAAGGCGGCATCTACGGCTTTCGCGATCAAGTCTACCAGCAGGATGATCGCTTTCCACCGTATACCGAAACCAGCCATGCCGAAGCGACGCTGGCGATGTTCGAATGGATCGCGCGCGAGGCCCCGCCGTGGTTTTTTGGCGTCACACTGTGGAAAGAGGATGAATACTACGAGCCGACGCAGGCGCCCGCCATCGGCCGAATGGCAGGTAAGGAGCCGATCCTCAAACCAGTGCCGGATCTCGACGTCATGGCTGGCCCGCCCATCCCTACGCCGACCCCGACGGTGCCCGGGCCAGGGCCGATCCACGGCCGCGCCGACTTTCACATGATCATCCTTGCGCCGGGGCTGGAACCCCGCTGGTTTTTCGAGACCGCGCGCGCCTATTGGCATACCTTCCGGCCGATCGTCACAACGCTGCCCGAATTGATCGATTTTGTGCCGGGCACGCGCAGCCTGGCCGCGACCGTCATCGCGCCGCCCGGGGCCGGTGAGGCGCTGCGCGATCAGATTCGCGCCCGCTACCCCAACGTATGGTTCGACCTGATCGATGCTGATGACATCGAGCGCGTGACGGAAGTCCTCAACGAACGCGTCCGCATCGGCCGTCGTTTCGGTTAGGTGCGCGCGGCGCAAAGGGCATCAATTGATGACCCAGCCTTTGCGCCGCGCGTTTGCGCCAAAGCTACCCTTTGACCGCACCAGCCGTCAGGCCGTCGACGATGCGGCGCTGGAACAGCAGCACCAAGATGATCAGCGGAAGCGTCACGACGACTGACGCCGCGAGGATCTCGGCGATCGGTTCTTGGCGCGAGACCTGCCCTGAGAACAACGCAATGGCAACAGTGACCGTGCGCGCCGCCGGGTTGATGAACGTGAACGTGAGCGCGAACAGGTACTCGTTCCACGCGGCGATGAAAGCCAGCAGGCCGGTCGTCACCAACGCTGGCGCGGTGAGCGGCAGCAGGATCATGTAAAACGTTTGGAACGTGTTCGCGCCATCCACCAAAGCCGCCTGCTCCAGCTCGCCGGGCAGCCCTCGGAAGAAGCTGGTCATCGTCCAGACGGTGAACGGCAGCGTGATCAGCGGGTAGGTGGCGATCAAAGCCCCCTGTGTGCCGAATAACCCCAAATCGCGCACGATCGCAAAAACCCCAGACAGGATCGAAATCTGCGGGAACATCGTCATCGCCAGCACCGCGTACAGCATCAACGTGCGGCCGCGAAACTGCAAGCGGCCCAGCGCATAGGCAGCAAATGAGCCGACCACCAGCGCCAGCACCGTCGTTGAGCCGGCCACAAGCGCGCTGTTCGCCAGGCTGCGCACGAACTGGTCGTTCGAGAAGACGGACTGGTAGTTCACCAGGGTCAGGTTTTGCGGGAAGTAGGTCGCCGGGCCGATGATCTCGTTCTCCGTCTTCAGCGACGAGTTGATCGCCCAGTAGAACGGGAACAGCGTGTAAAATAGGATCAGCAGGATGATGATCCAAAACCCGACCCGGCCGATGACATGACGAATCTGCCGGCGCCGCGCGGCGGCGATATCGTCTGCTCGCTCAATTTGGCGAATCGCTGTCGCGGTCATTCTCTATTTACTCCCAACACACGCACGTAGATGACGGTGAACAGCAGGATGATCGCAAAGATCAACACCCCGATGGCCGAGGCATAACCTAACTCTTGATTGGCGACCAGCGTCTCGTGATTGTAAGTCGCCATCGACAGCCTGCCGCGGCCAAGCAAGACCTGGAACAGGTCGAACACGCGGATCGCATCGAGCGTGCGGAAGACCAGGGCGACGGCGATCGCCGGGCGCAGCAGCGGCAGCGTGATGCTGAAAAACTGGCGCACCTTGCTGGCTCCATCGACATCGGCCGCTTCGTACAGATCATTCGGGATGACCTGCAAGCCGGCCAGCAGCACCAGCGCCATGAATGGCGTCGTCTTCCATACGTCGATCAAAATCAGCGCGGGGATCTGCAGATCAGGGTTGGCGAGCCACGCCTGCGAAGCCGGGAAAAGGCCGATGTTGACGAAGAAGTGATTGATGACACCTGACTGGTTATCGCGCAGCATGACTTCCCACAGGCGAGCGGAAACGACCGTCGGGATCGCCCACGGCACCAGCATCGCCGCTCGCATCAGGCCGCGCCCAGAGAATTTGGAATTGATGACCATGGCGATGAACAGGCCCAGGATCAGTTCCAGCGTCACCGAGGCGATCGTGAAATAGAGGGTGTTGCCGATCGACTGGATGAAATCGCGATCAATGGCGCTGAGGATGATGCGCGTCTCGCCAATGTTGATCCCGGAGACTTCGCGGAAGCGACGTTCGCCGTAGCTGGGATCGAGCACGTCGCGCGGGCGGGCGAACTGGATCGAACCATCGGCGCGCGTTTCGCAGGCGCCAGCCTCGTCACGCACGCAGGGGATGGCGTCGATCCTAATGGCCAGCAAGCGCGCATAATTACTGAAGCCGACGAACGAGACCTCGCGCGGGCTGGCGAAGCGCTGGTCGGTGAGGCTGGCGATGAATGTGCGCTCGAGCGGGCGGGCAGCAACTGCGATCAACACGATGATGGTGGGCACGAGCAGGTTCCATGCCGCGCGCGAGCTGGCTTCGCTCAGCGTCTCGACGCCATGGAACAAGTGCATGTTTTTGCCCAGCCACCAGTAGCCGGCCGCCGACAAGACGCCAACGAGGATGAACGGCAGCGTGTCGAGGATTGTCGCCCCAGGCTGCGTCAGCAGCTCCGCGATCGCCTGAATCACCAGCACCACTAACGCGACGACAGCCCACAGCAGAACCTGGCGCGCCCATGCTGCGGCCCGCGCTTCTCGGCGGAAGAGGCGGGTTCCCAGCAAAATGAGGAAAATGCCGAAGCCAAGCAGCAGCAGCGGCAGAATGATGCCATAAATATTCAAAAAGCGCAGCAGGGTGGTGCCGAAAGCTTCCCCTGCCTGTGCCAGCCCGACTGCATCGCCGATGTTAGAGGCTAGGATTCCAAAAGCGCCGACGCCGAGCAGCAGAAACAGCCCGGCCAGCAGGATCACCAAAAGGTCGCTTGTGCTGCTGTTAGGGCGCGGCTTGTTGTCGATGACCATAACAATTGCTCCCGTAACTTTTGTTGATAACAAGAGAGGGCATCGATGACGACGCCCTCTCGCCAAGGCCCCGCTGCACCGGGGCCTTGATCTCGATTACAGGGGACTAGAGTTGGTCCAGCAGATCTTGTAGGTCCTCCTCAAGTTCTTCCATCGCAGTTTCAGCATCCATCTGGCCCGTCAGCACTGCGTGCACGGCGCTGAAGAAGAGCTGCGATGCCTGATTGTAGCGCTCGGCCGTCACGCCCGAAGGCCGTGGGTACGCGGTCTCCAGGATCGGCCCCATCGAAGCAAACAGCGGGTTCGCTTCTGGCAGTTCGGGGTCGTCGTACAGCGCTGGGATGGTCGGGTTAGCGCCCTGCGGGCTGAGCGCGCGCAGCTTCTGCTCTTCTGGCGAGGCCAGGAACGCCGCCACCGCTACGGCCGCATCGATGTTATCGGAGTAGCGCGAGACGCCCAGCTGCCAGCCGCCCAAGCAGGCCGCCGCCGTCACCGCGCCCGCTGGCAGCGGGGCATAGCCGAACAGGCCCGCGATCACGCTGCCTTCACTGTTGCCGAGGCCGTAAGCATACGGCCAGTTGCGCATGAAGGCGGCATTGCCGGCCTGCCACACCGCGCGCGATTCTTCTTCCTGATACGTCGTCACTGCTTCAGGGCTGATGGTGCCCACCCAGCTGCGGGCGCGCTCCAGCGCAGCGATGAACGCTTCGTTATTGACGTTAACCTCGCCCTCTGGGCTGATGAACGTCTCGCCGGTCTCGGCGACCAACCACTCGTGAGCGTCACAGGTCAGGCCTTCGTAAGCGTTGCCCTGCCAGACGAAGCCGAAGAATTCAGAACGCCCCTCGGCACGCTCGCCTTCCTGAATAATGGCGGCGAATTCGGTCAGCTCATCCCATGTCGTCGGCACGTCGAGGTCATATTTCTCAAGCAGGTCTGTGCGGTAATAGAGGCCGGCTGCGTCGGTAAACCATGGCAGCGCAACCAAACGGCCGTCGATCGTCTGACCTTCGATCATGGCCGGGAAGTACTGGCTGATCAGGTCTTCATCCAGATATTCGAACAGATCGACCATGTGCGGGGCGATGATACCAGCCCAGATCACGTCAACCTGATACACGTCAACGTCGCCGCTCTGCGCCTCCCAGAACTGCTGGTAAACGCTCAAACGCTCCGTAGCGCTGTCCGGCACTTCGATGAATTCAACGGTGATGTTGGGGCACATCTCCATGAAGCGAGCGGCCTGCTCAAGGCCGACTTCAAATTCGACGCCAACTGCGCCACCAGCGACGCGCACGGTGGCCTCGCCTTCAGGGCAACTCATGTGGCTGTCAGCAGCCACAGCGCTGAAGGCCGCCAGCACAAGCGCAAAAGCCAGCAGCAGGCTAAGCGATCTTTTCATGATACACTCCTCCAATAATTCTAATCAACTTGGCGATCAGGTGATGCTCGGGCTCATGATAACCCACCTGATTTATTTCGTGGGTAATTTCGTGCAAAGTATCTAAAACCTGAGCCTTTGACCAATATGCTACAATGCCTGGATGTCCACAAGTTTAAGGAGTCGCGTATGTCTCGGAACCTTTCTTTGATTTTGATGTCGATTTTGTTGTTCCTGCTGCTCGTGATCAGTATTGGCAGTATGGCTGCGCAGGGCGATGATGCGATCGTCGCTGATGGGTTGAACGGCCCACGCGGCATCACGTTTGGCCCAGATGGCAATCTTTATATCGCTGAAACAGGCACAGGCGGAGAGCTGACGGTCATTGGGCAGTTTGGCGGGCCGGCCCAGGCGGGCGGCACCGCCGCCGTCACCATGGTGACGCCGGCTGGAGAGCAGTCCGTGCTGGTGGGGGGGCTTCCCAGCCGCGATGAGAGCGGAGAGGTGCTGGGCGCGGGCGCCGTGCTCCTGCGCGACGATATCCTGTGGGTCGTCCTCAACCAAGGGACACTGACCATCCCCTTCACGCACTCGGTCATTGGGCTTGATCGCGAGACGCTGCGCGTGCGCCATTACATTGATGTCTACACCGCCGAGGCGACGCAGAACCCGGATGGTGACATCATTGACAGCAATGCGGTTGATGTGGAAATGGATCTCGACGGCCGCTTGTACATCGTCGATGCCGGCTGCAACTGCGTCTGGCGCTGGACGGAGGGCGCTGATGAGCTGGAGGTCTTCGCCGTCTGGTTCGATAATTCAGTGCCCACCTCGATCAGCCTGGCGTTTGACAGCGTCTACATCGGCTTTCTGACCGGTTTCCCCTTCCCAGAAGGGGGCGCGCGCGTCGAGCAGTGGAGCTTGGATGGCGAGCTGCTCAACACGTTCACGGGTTTCACGACCGTCGTCGATGTGCTGTTCGCCAACGACACCGTTTATGCAGTCGAGTTTGCGCGTTTCGGCGAGATGGGTTGGGTCCCGAATAGCGGCCGCGTCGTTGATGTGCTGAGCGGCGAGGTCTACGCTGATGGCATCAACATGCCCTATGGGCTGGCTTTTTCGATGGAGCAGGGGCTGGTACTGGCGATCAACTCTGCTTACAGCGGCTACGGCACTGGGCAGGTGGTGCGGCTCGATGCGCTGATGGACGGGGCGTTCGGCGCGCCGTCGCCAATGGAGCCGGCCGCGACGCCGGAAGTGGGCTCTTAGGGTTCTGAGATGAAAGGGCGGCGCCCGTTCGAGCGCCGCCTTCCTCTTTTTCCATGACTTCGCCCACATCGTCCGAGCGCAGCCTGCGCCAACGCGCGCTCTTCGTCGTCCGTACCTTCGCCTTGATCATGGCGGCGCTGCTGCTGGGAGCGCCGTTTTTGCTGGGGTTTCTGTTCATGCTTGGGCTGACCGCGCCCGGCTGCCGCGGCGAGACAGCGCCGGCCCGTTTTAACCTGCCGTTCGAGGAAGTGAGCTTCTCCTCCAGCGAGTTCGGTCGACCAGTGCCGGCTTATTTTATCCCCGGTGAGGGCCAACGCGCGCGCGCGGCAGTCATCATCGTTCCGACGCTGCACGCCCCTCGCGGCGACCGCATGGCAGAGATTCTCGTTTACCATCGGGCGGGCTACAGCGTGCTGACCTACAGCTCGCGTGGGTGCGTCGGCCCGGTCACCAATTCGCTTGGCTATCGCGATGCCGGCGCGATCGGCGATGCGCTGTCCTACTTGCAGCAGCGTCCAGACATCGATACGACGCGCATCGGCGCGCACGGCTTTTCGGCTGGCGGCGCTGCAGCGCTGATGGGCGCAGCTCGGTTTCCCGAGCTGGCCGCCGTCGTCTCGATGGGCGGCTACCACGACTTCGGCGTCTACATCGAAAATGATATGCGGCAGCTCGGCTTTGCTGGCGGTCTGTTCCAAACGGGAGCATTCGCCGCCTATCGCCTGATGACCGGCGATCCGATCGCCGTGCTCAGCCCGATCACCGTCATCGGGCAGATCGCGCCGCGCCCAATCCTGCTCATCTACGGCGCTGGCGAGCCGTCGCGCTATGCCGGCGAACTGATGGCCGCCGACGCAGGCGCGCATGCCGACCTGTGGCTGGTGCCCGGTGCTGGCCATGGCGATTATGTCGCCGCCGCGCCAGCAGCGTTCGCCGAGCGGGTAACTGCCTTTTTCGATCAGGCCTTCGGTTTCGCGCGGTGAGTGACGGGTGGGGTGCTGTCCGCGTTGTAGAGGCGCGCTTTCGCCGCCCCACTCCTGAAGCCGCGACCCGCGTTTTCGCGCTAAAATGATGTATGGCGGGGTGCCGCGCGCCGTCGTTGGCGCTGCGGCTGCACCGAATCAACCGAAGGACTGCCCGATGAAAGAGAAGACCACGCGCCTGACGATGGCGCAAGCCCTGATCCGCTACCTGCACAATCAATACGTCGAGCGCGATGGCCAGCAGCAGCCGTTCTTTGCCGGCTGCTGGGGGATCTTTGGCCATGGCAACGTCGCCGGCATTGGGCAGGCGCTGCAGCAGTACGCTGAACACTTTCGCTACTATCAGGCGCGCAACGAGCAGGCCATGGTGCACATCGCCGCCGCTTACGCCAAAATGAAGAACCGCCTGCAAACGTTCGCCTGCACCTCCTCGATCGGGCCGGGCGCGACCAATATGATCACGGGCGCGGCAGCGGCGACCATCAACCGGGTGCCGGTGCTGCTGCTGCCCGGCGATATCTTTGCCGAACGCGCGCAGGCGCCAGTGCTGCAGCAGCTCGAGTGTGAATGGACGCAGGATATCTCGGTCAATGACTGCTTCAAGCCGGTCTCTCGCTACTGGGATCGCATCAACCGGCCAGAGCAGCTGCTGACGGCGCTGCCGGAGGCGATGCGTGTGCTCACGTCGCCGGCACAGACGGGCACAGTCACGCTGGCGCTGCCGCAGGATGTGCAGACCGAAGCGTTCAACTACCCGGCTGCGCTGTTCGAACCGCGCGTCTGGCATATCCCGCGCTCTCGGCCCGATCAGCAGGCGCTCGCGCGCGCCGTTGAGTGGATCCGCGCCAGCCGCCAGCCGTTGATCATCGCCGGCGGGGGCGTCCATTACAGCGAGGCGGTTGAGATGCTGCGTCGCTTCGTTGAGGCGACCGGCATCCCCTCCGCCGAGACGCAGGCGGGCAAAGGCGTTTTGCCCTACAACCATCCGCTTAACCTCGGCGCGATCGGCGTGACCGGCACGCCCGGCGCAAACATCATGGCGCGCGAGGCAGACTTGATCATCGGCATTGGCACGCGCTACAGCGATTTCACGACCGCCTCAAAGACGGCCTTTCAGCATCCAGATGTCCGCTTCATCAACCTCAACGTCGCTGAGTTCGATGCTTACAAGCAGGCGGCGCTGCCGCTGGTCGGCGATGCGCTGGCGACGCTCGCGGAACTGCTGCCCGGGCTGGCCGGGTGGCGAACCGACGAGGCGTATCAGGCGCGCGCCCGCGAGTTCAATGCGCTGTGGGATGCCGAGGTGGATCGTCTGTACACCCCTACGCCGGGGGCAGCTATCAGCCAAAGTGAGGTGATCGGCGTCGTCAATGCGCTGTCGCAGCCGCGCGATGTCGTCTTGTGCGCGGCCGGCAGCCTGCCCGGCGATCTGCACAAGCTGTGGCGCACCCGCGATCCGAAAGGCTATCACCTGGAATACGGTTACTCGACGATGGGGTACGAGATCGCCGGTGGCTTGGGGGTTAAGCTGGCGGCACCGGAGCGAGAAGTCTATGTGATGGTCGGCGATGGCTCGTATCTGATGATGAACAGCGAGATAGTGACGGCAGTACAAGAGGGGATCAAAGTCGTCATCGTGCTGCTCGATAATCACGGCTTCGCCAGCATCGGCGGGCTGTCGAAATCGGTCGGCAGCGATGGCTTCGGCACGAAGTACCGCTACCGCACCGAGAGCGGCGCGCTTGATGGCGATGTGCTGCCGGTCGATTATGCCGCAAACGCAGCCAGCCTCGGCGCGCAGGTGCTTCGCGCCCATGACGGCGCCTCACTCGCCGATGCGCTGCGCGAGGCGCAGCGGGCCGACCGCCTCACCTGCATCGTCATTGAGACCGATCGGACGAAACGCGTGCCCGGCTACGAGTCGTGGTGGGATGTGGCCGTGGCCGAGGTTTCCGACAATCCCGATGTGCAGCGGGCGCGGCTGGAATATGAGACCGCCAAAGCCAAGCAGCGCATCTTTCTTTAAACAGACGATTTATGAGGGCCGTGGCTGCACTGAACCCGCGCGGTTTATTTAAGACAGGGAAAGATGAAGTTATGACGATTCAAATTGCCAATGCGCCGGTATCGTGGGGCATCTACGAGTTTGAGGGCATCGCGCCGAAGTACGCCTATACGCAGGTGCTCGACGAGATCGCCGCCACCGGCTATACCGGCCTTGAACTGGGGCCGTGGGGGTTCCTGCCGACCGACCCAGATGTTTTGCGGGCCGAACTCGAGAGCCGCGGCCTGCACCTGCTCTCTGCGTATGTGCCGTGCAATTTTGCCGACCCCGCTGCCATTGAGGCAGCGGAAGCGCAGGCGCTCACCGTCGGCAGGCTGCTGGCAGCGCTGGGCGCACTGTGCATCGTGCTGGCCGATGACAGCGGCAAACATCCCGAACTGATCGCGCAGGCGGGGCGGCGGCGGGGTTCTTACCTCTCTGGCGCGCAGTGGGATGTTTACGCGGCTGGGGTAAACCGCGTGGCGCGCACGATTCACGATCAACTGGGGCTGCGCGTCGTCTTTCACCACCACTGCGCCGGTTTCGTCGAGACCAGCGAAGAGACGCGCCAGCTCATGCGCCGCGTCGATCCCGATCTCGTCGGCCTGTGCTTAGATACCGGTCACTGGCATTATGCCGGTGGCGACGCCTTGCAGGCGATCGAAGAGTATGGCGAACGCGTTCGCTACCTGCACTTGAAGGACTGCGACCCGGGCATTCGCCAACTCGCGATTGACGAGCGGATGGATTACTTCGCAGCCACGGCCGCCGGGGTTTTCTGCGAGTTGGGGCAGGGCGAGGTCGATTTTCCGGGCGTGATCGTGGCGATGCAGCGGCTCGGCTATGACGGTTGGGCAGTGGTCGAACAGGATGTGCTGGAGGCCGATCGCGATGCCCCACGCCAAAGCGCCGCGCGCAACCGCGAATATCTGCGCGGGCTGGGGCTGTGAAATCGCTGAGCAGAGCCTGTGATACAATAAAAGCACCAGCCGGTTGCAATGGATTTAACTGATGGCGACTTCTGAACGATTCGTCCAAAATCACCTGCGCGCGCTGCCGCTGTTTGAACGGCTGTCGCCCGATCAACTGGCCGTTGTCGCGCGGTCGTTTCAGGTCTTACGCTACGAACCCGGTCAGCTCGTCTTTCAGCAGGGGCAGCCCACTCAGGGCATGTTCGTATTCGTCTCAGGCAGGGGGATCCTCACGCGCCGAGGCGCGAACGGTTTCGAGGAACAAATCGGGCAGGTGACCGGCGGGCAGTATCTCAACGAGATGGCGCTGTACCGGCCCGGCATTGAAACTGCCTCGCTGCGCGTCGTCGAGACGATGATCGTCCTGTTCCTGTCGCGCGCCGCGATGATGCAGCTCATCGCGCACCGGCCTGAGATCCGCACGAATTTGCGCGTGCTTCATGGCCCACACGACGCGCAGGCCGGGCGCCAGGCGCCACGCAAATTGTTCCGCGGCCAGCGCGACGACGAAATGGTGCTGCATATCTTTCGCCACCACTGGTGGATGTTCGTCCGCCGTGTGTGGCTGCCGATCATCCTCGTGATCATAGCGATCA
This sequence comes from Anaerolineae bacterium, assembly GCA_034434615.1. Lineage (GTDB taxonomy): Bacteria > Chloroflexota > Anaerolineae > Aggregatilineales > Phototrophicaceae > Flexifilum. Next base: position 13,643 of record DAOTYT010000343.1, read on the forward strand.
TCGCGTTCGCTCTGCTCAATGTGTCCGCGCCGCTGCTGGCGCTGGCCGTCGGCGGGTTCGGCGTGGTGCTGGCCGGCTTGTTCAGTTTTTACCTGTATTTTGAATGGCGCAATGACAGCGTGATCATCACCGATCAGCGCGTCGTCCGCATCTGGATCGATATGCTGCGTTTTGAAAATACGCTGACCGAAATTCCGCTTGACCGCATCCTTGAGGCGAATGTGGTCGTGCCGCCGCTCGATCCGTTTGCGCGGTTGTTCAATTACGCGAATCTGTTCCTGAAGACCGCCGGCGACGCCGCCAACCTCAACCTGCCGTTCATGACGAATGCGCATCGCATACAGTCACTCATCTTTGAAGAACGTGCGCGCTACCAGCAGCAATCGGTCGAACGCAGCCGCGACTCGATCCGCGCCGAGATCGAGCAGGCGCTGGGAATTCAACCCGTCGCGCAAACGGGCGGCCAGCGTCGAACGGCAAATGCCGAAGCTCAAATTGATCAGAACGTTGGCCCCTTTTTCGCACGCACGCGCTTCATCGATCAGCAGGGCCAGCTCACTTACCGCAAACATTGGACGATCTGGTTCGGGCGTATTTTCCCGCCGCTGTTGGTCATATTTGCTGCGCTAGTCGTCGGCCTGCTTGCGCTGCTGCCAGACTTTCCGCTGGCGGGCGCCATCGGCTTGTCGGTCGCAGCCTTCATCTTCATCCTCGGCGCGATGTGGCTGTACTTGGCCGATTGGGAGTGGCGCAACGACATGCTCCAGATCAACGACGAGACGATCACGATCATTCACCGCCGTCCCTTCTGGCTGCAAAATCAGGTTGACCGGGTGCGCCTCGATCAGGTCGATAACGTGATGGCGGAAATCAGCGGATTATTGGATAACCTGCTGAACCGTGGGACGATCCGCATTTCGTTGGTTGGCTCGAACGAGCGCAAGCAGTTCCGCAATATCTATGACCCGCAGGGGGTGCAGGCCGATATCTCGCGGCGGCAGGCGCATTTCCGCGCCCTGCAGCGCGAGGGTCAAATCAACCAGCAGCGGCAGGCGATTACGGATTACCTGTCGGTTTATCATCAAACGATTGCCGCTGGCGCTGCGCCGTTCAACGCGGGGTATGACCCCAGCCTGCCAGTGAACTTGAATTCCGCCGCGCCGCGGCCGGCCCAACCGCAAACCGCGACCGGCCTCCACTTTGACCCGACGGCGACGCGGCGCGGGGTGCAGCCCGATCCCAGCGAGGCCAGGCCAGCGCCGCCCGCGTTTCCAACACAGCCCGCTTCGACGCCGGAAGCGCCGCCACCTCCGCCCCCGTCCGATGCGGTGCGGCCGCCGCGTGTGCCGCGCTCTCGGCCAAACTTCCTGCCAGAATGAGCGGGGGCGGAGATGCAGTGCGCATCTCCGCCCCACTTTTGGGGCGTTCAGTTGTTCCAGTCGCTGCTGCGGCGGCGCAGCTGGCGCCGGTCGAGATCGTCGCGGTCAAGTGGATGCGGACGACCGCCGCCCAAGGCGCGCTTGGCCTTCTGCACATCACTCTCGTGTTTGAGCAGCACCGTCAGTGTATTCTCGAGCGTGGCTTTGTCAAGCTGATCGGCATTGAGCATGACGAGCGCGCGCGCCCAGTCGATCGTTTCCGAGACGCTCGGGCTTTTTTTCAAATCCATGGTGCGCAGGCTTTGGACGATTTCAACCACCTGCTGCGCCAGCTTCGCGCTGAGCTGCGGCACGCGCATACGCACAATATTGATCTCGGTTTGCTGGTCTGGGTAATCGATAAACAGGTAAAGGCAGCGCCGCTTGAGGGCCTCGGAAAGTTCGCGCGTGTTGTTGCTGGTCAGCAGCACGATCGGCTGATGTTTGGCGGCGATCGTGCCTAATTCTGGCACCGACACCTGAAAATCACTCAGCACTTCGAGCAAAAAGGCCTCGAACTCAGCGTCGGCGCGGTCGATCTCGTCGATCAGCAGCACGACCGGCTCGTCCGATGTAATCGCCCGCAGCAGGGGGCGCGCCAGCAAAAATCGCTCCGAGAAGAAGACATCTTCTTCATTGGCGAGCCGGTCGGCAGCCTCGGTCAGCGAACCGGCATCGGCCAGCAGTTGGCTCAGTTTGTCGCGCAGCAGCTGCGTATAAAGCATCTGCTTAGCGTATTCCCATTCGTACAGGGCTTTGCTCTCGTCCAGCCCTTCATAGCACTGAAGGCGGATGAGCGGTTTGCGGCTGATCTTCGCCCATGCTTTGGCCAGCTCTGTTTTGCCAACGCCAGCAGGCCCCTCTGCCAGCACCGGCTTAGCCAGTTTCTCTGCCAGAAACATGACTGTGGCGATCTCATCGGTGGCGATATACTGCTCGCCGCGCAGCGTTTCCTTCACCCGCGCAAGATCGATAGACATAAACCGTTATCCGTTCGCTTTTCCAAGCTGTGTTCACGTTGATCGTAGTGTAGCGAACAACGGTTGCGCTTCACAACTGGCCGAAGGTACAGGCTGTACTTAGGTGTTGGTAGAAAGTCGCCCTCGACTAGCGAGGGCGATCAGCAAACGAAAGCGAGGCTGGCGGGCTATTCGTCACTTCCGGCGATCTGGTCATCCGTTTGACCGAAGCGACGTTTGCGGCAGGCATATGCCGCCAGCGCTTTTTCAAACTCGGCCTCGTCAAAATCGGGCCAGAAAGTCGGCGTCGCATAATACTCGGAATATGAGCCCTGCCAAATGAGGAAATTGCTCACGCGCAGTTCGCCGCTCGTGCGGATGATCAGGTCGGGATCGGGCAGGCCCCCCGTGTAAAGATAGCTGCTGATCAGCTCCTCGGTCACCTCTTCTTCGGGGATGCCCTCGGCGATGATGCGCCGCACGGCATGCACGATCTCATCGCGGCCGCCGTAGTTAAACGCCACGTTCAAAATTGAGTGGGTGTTATGTTTCGTCAGCTCGCAGGCTGCTTGAATTTTGCGCTGCAGGCGAGGTTCAACCCCCTCCAGGGTGCCGATGTGACGAATTTGAATGCCGTTCTCGTGCAGCTCTTTCAGCTCGCGGTCAATGAACATTTCGAGAAATTTCATCAACATCTGCACTTCGTAACGGGGCCGGTTCCAATTTTCGGTGGAAAACGCGTACACCGTTAGGATGCGGACACCCGCGGCGTCGGCAGCCCGCAAGACGCGGCGTAAATTTTCCACCCCTTGCCGGTGCCCCTCTGTGCGCGGCAGGCCGCGCATTTTTGCCCAGCGGCCGTTGCCATCCATGATGATGGCGACGTGTTGAGGGCTGCGCGCCTGCTTGTTTGTCGTTACGCCGGTGTTGGTCTCGTCACGCACCACAGCGACCATGTTGTTAGACCTCTAAGATTTCTTTCTCTTTGATTTTGCCCAGTTCTTCGATCTGCTCGATGAACTTATCGGTCAGCTTCTGGATCTCCTCTTGCGCGCTTTTCGCTTCGTCTTCGGAAATCATCTTCTCGCGCTCAAATTCTTTGATGTCTTCGTTGCTGGCGCGCCGAATGTTGCGAATGGCCACGCGCACTTCTTCCATGCGCCGGTGCAGCAGCTTGACCAGCTCCTGCCGCCGTTCCCGCGTGAGCGG
>DAOTYT010000344.1:0-9377 GCA_034434615.1 Anaerolineae bacterium
TCTTGCGCGGATTGGCTACCCTGATGGCGGCGTGATTCGTTACATCGAGGACAACCCCGATGAAGCGGAACGCGCCATCGGCACGTGGGTCGATCCAAATGCGCTTGGCGGTTTTCTGGCGGTCGGCGCTGTGATCATCGCACCGCAGATGCTGGCACGCCAGCCGCTGCTGCGCAGCCGCTGGATCGTGTGGGGAGCGCTCGGGATCGTGGCCATCGCTCTGCTGCTGACTTATTCACGCGCGTCGATGTTGGCATTCGCCGGCGGCCTCTTCTTCATCGGTCTTTTTCAAGGGTATCGACGCTTTCTCGCGCTGCTGCTGTTGGGGGCGAGTTTAGTGCTGCTGCTGCCGCAAACACAGGGCTTGGTCGAACGCTTTCTCGAGGCGTTCACCGCCACCGATCTTGCGACGCAAATGCGGCTGGGCGAGTATGGCGATTCGTTTGAATTGATCGCGCGCTACCCGATAGCAGGCGTGGGGTTTACAGGTTCACCCGATATCGATCTGTATACCGATGTCGCCAGCATGTACCTCATCATGGCCAATCAGATTGGATTAGTCGGCGTGGCGCTGTTCGCCAGCGTCATGGTTGGCATCTTCGCCTATGGCTGGCGCGCGCTTGCAGCCGCGCAAGGCGACCCCAAACTGAGCGCCATCCACTTAGGTTTCCATGCGGCTCTCCTTGCCTTATTGCTCAACGCTGTCGCCGATCATTTCTACTTTCGGCTCGATTTCCATGCCTCCATCACCCTCTTCTGGCTCGTCGCAGCGCTGGCGCTGGCCAGTTCGCGGCTGGCGCTCGCACGCCAGCAGTCCAATCTGACCGTTGCCAAGGCGAGATCGATCCTGTAAGATGTTCGCGGCTGCAAAACATCCCAGCTTTCCGCTCTGCCTCTCGCTTCCCCGCGACCGGCAGGGCAAACCCGGGGAAAGGAGAATAGAACACCCCAATGAAAAGGCCATACGAGGTCACGATTGTCATTCGTCTCGACGGCGCAGACGAGAATCAGGTCAACAACACTATCGATCAAGTACGCGCATGGATCGAAGCGGAGGAACTCGGGCAGGTTACTAAGATTGACCGTTGGGGGCGGCGCAAGCTCGCTTATGAAATTGACGGCCAGCGCGAAGCCTATTACGTCATGTTCGAATCGCAAATTGAACCGCGCGCGCTGCACGAACTTGAGCGCAATTTGAACCTGTCTCCTAACATCCTGCGCTATCTGGTCGTTCGAGTGGAAGAATAAGCCAGCTTGATGACTTGCCATCCGAGAAGCCGGTGATGGGAGACTCATGGGACGAGGACTAAACAAAGTCATCATTATCGGGTACGTCGGGCGCGATCCGGAAATGCGCTACACGCCAAGCGGGCGGCCAGTGACCAGCTTCAGCGTCGCCACCAGCCGCACCTGGATTTCCGCAGAGGGCGAACGACGGGAAGAGACGGAATGGTTTAACGTCGTCGCATGGGGTAATCTGGCCGAGATTTGCAAAACCCACTTAACGAAAAACCAGCAGGTCTACGTTGAGGGGCGTCTGCAAACTCGGGGTTGGGAAGATGAAAACGGCAAAAAACACTTCCGCACCGAATTAGTCGCCAATGAGATGATTCTGTTGGGCGACAGACGCGCGTCCCATGGGGATATCGATTACGCCGACGATGAGACTGACGGAGGCGATTACGCCTTCTAATCTGAACCGCAGCGAATATGCAACACCCATTACAGGGGAGTGATACCTGTGACCGACACGACTAATGATATTGACAACGAACTGGAACTGCCTCAAGTGGAACAAGAACCTTCAGTTCGGGGGGAGCAGAGTTCCGAGCGCCGTTCACGACCGCCGGAGCGCGCGGGCGGCCGCGGGCGTTACCGAAATCAACCCTATTGCCCCCCTGGCAGATGCTTCGACTATAAAGATGTCGAAACGCTGCGCCGTTACATCACCGAAACCGGCAAGATCAAGCCGCGGCGTCAAACGGGCAACTGTGCGCGCTGCCAGCGTGAACTAGCCCGCGAGATTAAACGCGCGCGCCATCTTGCGCTGCTGCCGTTCATCATTATCTCTGATTGAACCGAGCTTAAAGGGCATGGCTCGTGAGCGATGCCCTTTTTTATCGAGGAGCCATCGGATTATGTCAAAACGCGGCCAAACCAGTGGGATGCCCAAGCGCTCATCCACTACCCCCACTGCTGGAACCGAAGGCGTACCAGCGCACCGACGACAGCAGCCTCGTTTGATGCGCGAATACCGCACCAAGTCGGAACGTGAAGCAGCTATTCAGCGGTTGGTACTGCTGGTCGTTTTTGGCGCGTTGGGGTTTGGCCTGCTCATTGTAGCGATCGCCTTTGTGACTGACCGCGTTATCGTGCCGCGGCAGCCCGTCGCCCAAATTTATGACACGACGATCACCGTGGCAGAGTTCCAAGAACGCGTTCGGCTTGAACGCGCGCTGAGAAACGATGAGTTGAATTCGGCGATTGCCGAATTTCAAATGTTCGGCTTCAATAATGACCAAATCATTCAGATCCTCTCGACGCAGCCACCTTATGCCAACTGGCTGAACGAACTCCAAGTCAGCGACCAGCTCGGCAATCGAGTGCTCAACCAAATGGTCGATGAGGAGCTGCTGCGCCGCCGGGCGGCAGAGCTTGGGATCGTCATCACCGATGAGGACGTTCAGGCTGAAATCAATGCCCTCTTCGGTTACAATCCGCTGCTCGCCCTAGAGCCGACAGCGACGCCGGAGCCCAGCCCAACGCGGACTCCCTTCGTCTCTCCCACGCCGACGCTCACGCCAACCCCTTCACCAACGCCGGAGCAGACGCCGACGCCCTCGCTCACGCCGGTGCCCTCGCCGACACCCATGCCAACTCCAGATGCAACCCAACGCGCAGAAGCATTTGTTTCTATCCGCGATGATTTCTTCAGCGCTCTGCGGCGGGATGCTGGCGTTAGCGATGACGTCATCCGCAGCTATTTTGAAACCCGCGCCTTGATCGCGGCGATGCGCGAGTTCGTCGCCAATGAGGCGGAGATTTCGCAGCTAACACAATTTGCGAATGTCCGCCACATCGTGGTCGCAGCAGAAGAACGCGCATTCGACGTGCTTTCAGCCCTGCGAGCTGGCGAGTCGTTCAGCGAGCTTGCTGAGGCAGTATCGATCGACCCGTCCAGCACTCAGGGCGGCGACCTTGGCTGGCGCTCCATCAGCAGCTTGGAGAACGATTATGGCCTCGCCTTTGCCGAAGCGGTTCGCGCCGCCGAGATCGGCCAACTCTCTGAGCCCGTTCAAACCGGCAGCGGTTATCACATCTTGCAGGTCCGCGGCCGCGAAGAGCGCCAGATGAGCGAGGCTGAGTACGAAAACGAGCGCGATGCTGCGTTTGCTGAATTTCAACGCGACTTACGGGTGGACTCGGCCGACGCGATCGAAATCTTCGATATCTGGATTGACAACGTTCCACAAGAACCCCGCTTCTTCGCGCGCGGCCTCTAATTTGCGCACAAGGCAGAACGGCATAAGGGCGGTGGACACAAGTTCATCGCCTTTATCGTTATAAGCCGAGTTTCTGCGTTGCCCCTGCACCACCCGTCTATTATAATCGCCTACATGATCGACCCACGGTTCTCGCGATTTGAAGCGCAGCTTGAGCGCCTCGTCGAGGGTGCATTCGCGCAGCTCTTCACGCGCACGATCCGCGCACAGGACATCGTTTTGCACTTGCTGCGCGCGCTGGAAAGCGAAGCGCTGGATGCTGACACGGAGGACGGACGGCCACTCGCGCCTGACGCCTACCTGATACGGATGAACCCCGAAGTTCACCTGCGCCTTGCTGAGCGCCAGCCGGCGCTTTCCGAGCTGCTGGCGGATTGTTTGGTTGAATTAGCAGCACAGTCAGGCTATCGCCTGGCGCGAACGCCAGAGGTTCAGGTCATCACTGATCCGCAGCTCGCTGCCCATGAATTGGCGATCTATGCGTACCACTCCAATCCGACGCAGTCATCGACAGCAGTTATGGAGCGCGTGGACGTAGCAAATGAGCATGAACAGCCGCCAGAGGCCATGCTGATCATCAAAGGGGAGCAGGTGTTTCGGCTCACACAAACGCTTGTGACGATCGGGCGCAGCCGTGATAACACCCTCGTGCTTGATGATCCGCATGTGTCGCGCCATCATGCCCAGCTTCGCCTGCGTTTTGGCGCGTATACTTTATTTGATACGCACAGCCAATCCGGCACATTCGTCAACGACGTCGCCGTGCGAGAACACCGGCTTCAGCCAAACGATGTCATCTTGATCGGTAAAACCCGTATGCTCTATCTTGAGGATGAACACACGCCCGACCAGCAGACGAGCGCGCAAACGGCGCTTGAGTGATAGCGGCATCGAAACGATAAGACGTGTCGAACGAACTTGTCCTCTTTCTTCTACGCCTCTTTTCAGGCGGGCTGCTGCTCGCGCTGCTGCTGCTGGTGTTTATCGTTTTATGGCGAGAGTATCAGAAAGCCGTTCAGCAAGCGCAATCCACACGGCGCAGCTATGGGAAACTAACGCTGCTGCATGAATTTGACAACGGCCGCACGATGGCTGGCCAATCATACCCGCTGCTCCCTCTCACCAGCCTCGGCCGATCGCCCACCAACGTTATCAAGCTTGATGACACTTTCGCTAGCAGCGAACATGCAATCGTCGTTATGCGCAATGGCCAGTGGTGGCTGGAAGATCGGCAGAGCCGAAATGGGACGACGGTCAATGGCGTTCCCGTAAATCAGGCTGTGATCATTACCGATGGCGACATTATCGGAATTGGCAAATATCGATTCCGTCTTGATCTAGAACAATGACGACGCATGTCGCCCAGCTCAATGCGATTAAGGGAGACCAGCAATGACTGAACGCATCAATATTGGGGTGATCGGCGGCTCTGGACTGTACAAGATGCCCGAATTGAGCGACATCGAAGAGCAACCAATCGACACGCCGTTTGGAAGTCCCAGCGCTCCAGTCGTGATCGGAACGCTGCGCGGCCGCCGGGTCGCTTTTTTACCACGCCATGGCATCGGCCATGTCTTCACGCCGAGCACCGTCCCCTATCGTGCGAACATCTATGCCTTAAAACTGCTCGGTGTGCGGCACATCATCGCCGTGAATGCCTGCGGCTCGCTGCGAGAAGATTACATGCCGGGCGATATCGTCATCCCTGACCAGCTTATTGACTATACGAAAGCTGATCGGGGTCGAACCTTTTTCGACACCGGCCTTGTCGCGCATGTCTCAGTGGCAGAACCGTTCTGCCCGCAGCTTAGCGATGAAATGGCGGCGGCCGTGCGCGCGGTTGGTGGGGTCGCTCATGCTGGCGGTCGCTATGTGACGATTGAAGGGCCACGCTTCAGCACCCGCGGGGAGAGCGAAATTTACCGCCGGCTCGGGTGCAGCATCATCGGCATGACGACCTGCCCAGAAGCATTCCTCGCTCGCGAAGCAGAAATTTGCTATGCGTCGATGTCGCACATTACCGATTACGACGTTTGGCATGAAAGTGAAGAGCCGGTCACGGTCGACCGCGTCGTCGCCATCATGCATCGCAATCTGCAAATCGCCCAGGCCGCTATCGCCGAAACTGTCGAACGGTTAGCAGTCGATCAAGAGTGCGCCTGCCACCGCGCGCTGGATGATGCCATCCTGACCGAACGCGGGGCGATTTCGAAAGAGACCGCCGCACGCCTGCAGGCCATCATAAGCCGAGTGCTGCCCGACGTATGACCACGACTGCCGCTGGTTACGACGCTGCTGCTGAAACGCCCTCGCGCGCGCTGATTGAACGAAGCCTGCTGGCGCTCGGCGCACTGTTCATGATCGTCAATACAACTTCGCTGGTTTTGCTGCGCGGCCGGGGTGCCCCACTCGATTGGGCGCATGTGATCATCTGGATCGCATGTGCGGCGATCGGCACTCAACTGCTCGAACGCCGCCTGCCCAAGCGCGATCCGCTGCTGTTCCCGCTGGCAATGTTCATGACTGGTTGGGGATTAATCTTAATTGAGCGGCTGGCACCTCCGTTCGCAGAGCGGCAAACGGTTTGGCTGCCGATCGCATTCGCGGCGGGGCTTGCTGTTGCCTTCATCCCAAATGTGATCCGGGTCTTGCGCACCTACCGATACACGCTGCTTGTCTTCGGCCTGATGCTGCTCGTCGCGACGATAGTCATGGGCACCAACCCGTCGGGCGTGCCCAATGCACCGGAGCTGTGGCTGGGATATGGGACGATCTTTTTCCAGCCCTCAGAAGCACTAAAGATCATTCTGGTGATCTTCCTTGCCAGTTATCTGGCGGAACAATACCCGGCAATGCGTGCCGCAGCGCTGGTGGGAGATCCGCGACGCCTGGCCTTCTCGCCGCGCATCCTTGGGCCAATTCTGCTTATGTGGGGGCTGTCCATCGTCATTCTGATCTGGCAGCGCGACCTGGGCACGGCGATGCTGTTTTTCATGGTATTTCTGCTGCTCACCTATATCGCCAGCGGGTTCACGCCGCTGCTGCTGGCCGGTGGCGCTTTGACCGCGCTCGCGGGCATCGTCGGCTACAGGCTGTTCGCAGTCGTTCGCCTGCGCGTTGATATCTGGTTGAACCCATGGCCTGAAGCGGATGCCCGTGCTTACCAGATCGTTCAGAGCCTTCAAGCGTTCGCAGCCGGCGGCATCTTCGGTCAAGGCATCGGCCAAGGAACCCCGGTCTTCATTCCAGTCAACCATTCAGATTTTATCTTCGCGGCGCTGGCTGAAGAATTTGGCCTGCTTGGCGTGATTACGTGTATCGCATGTCTCGGCATCTTCATCGCTCGCGGCCTGCGGATCGCGGCGATACAACGGACACGTCCATTCCATACCCTGCTTGCCGTTGGTCTCAGCGTCCTGATACTCGTGCAAAGTTTGATGATCATGGGCGGCGTGATGAAATTGACCCCGCTGACAGGGGTGACCATGCCGTTCTTCAGCTACGGCGGCAGCTCGCTGCTGATCAACTTCATCGCGCTGGGGCTGCTGCTGCGATTATCGTCAGGAGACCCGTAGTGTTATTTGCGCGCGAGATCAATCGAGTGCTGGTTGGCGCTTTGTTAGCGCTCACGGTGATCGGCACCTCAGCTTTGTATTGGGCGGTTGTTGGCCCAGATACGATTTTGCGCCGCGATGATAATCCTCGTCTGTTTTTAGCCGAAGCGGCGCTCCAACGCGGGCGTATTTATGACCGTCATAATATACTGTTGGCCGACACGCTTGTGAGCGAGGCAGGCACCGTCAGGCGTTTTTATCCCGAGCCTGCTGTGAACGGCGTTCTCGGCTATGCCAGCCTGCGCTATGGCACGAGTGGTGTAGAAGATGCCTTCAATGTCATCCTCCGCGGCGACGATCTGCCGGCGGATTTCACCAATATCCTGACCGCGCAGCTGCTGCACCGGGCGCAGCGTGGTTCAGATATCCGCCTGACCCTTGATCTGCAGGTTCAATCTGCGCTGGCCCAAGCAATGGGTGAACAGCACGGCGCCGCAGTCGTACTCAGCGTGCCCGATGGCGATGTGCTGGCTCTCATCAGCCTGCCCACCTTCGACCCAAACAGATTAGATGCCGACTGGGATCGCCTACGTGACCACCAAGATGATCCTTTTTTCAACCGTGTCCTCCAAGGCCGTTACCAGCCCGGTGGCACTCTGCAAACCCCATTAATGGCGGCAGCCATCCTCTATAACATGGCGCTTGACCAACCACTCGAAGGCGCAACTGCGCCGGTGGAGCTGAACGGACTCACTCTTGGCTGTGCAGTGCGTTTGCCACCGCTCAACCTGTCGCTGCGAGAAGCCTATGGTTTTGCCTGTCCGCGGCCATTTGCCGACCTTGGCGAAGCGCTTGGGACTGCTGCGCTTCAAGCGACCCTCGATACGTTCCGCCTAAACCGGCCACCGCACAACTTATTCGCAGGAATGACCGGTCAAACGGATGTAGTGCCGCCGTATCCGGTGGGAGAGGATGCCCTCATCGAGAATGCGCTTGGACAATCTGAGCTGCTGGTTAACCCACTGAACATGGCGATGATGGCAGCCGCGATCGCCAACGACGGCAACAGCCCCCAACCCTATCTACTGATGAGCCGGCGAGCCCCCGATGAAAGCGACTGGTCGGCCATCAGCATCGGGAGACCCACTATCCCCTTCATGACCAGCGCAACGGCGCGTCAACTACAAGACCTGATGCGCAATGCGGTCGTCAATGGCGCGGCGTTCAACGCTGGTCGCCCAGGCATTGACATCGGCGGCCATGCGGCGCTGGCCTATGCTGGCGATCGAGTGCTGTCATGGTTCGTCGGCTTTGCGACGCTGGGCGGCCGGCAAGGCCTGGCTGTCGCCGTCGTGCTGGAAAACACTGATGACCCCGGGCTGGCTGCTGATATTGGCGGAGCGGCGCTCGCTGCTGCGCAGAACGCTGCGCAAGTCGCAGCAGCGGAGACATCAACCGCCCTCCCATAGACGCTCGGCAAGACCGAGTTTTTTGGCCTGCTTTGCCCACGTGCTGCTGAAATGCACCAACGGTGAGCTGTAACGAGCAAGAGGGCGTGCCGTTTGCAGCGAGGCTCGAAATGCATCAGCGCTGTAAAAGGGGGTCATCTCCATCAACGCCCGCCCATACTCCACTTCACTGTGAGCATCCGACCCGACTGTGGCAAGCAGCCGATGACTGCCGGCAAACTCAGCGGCTCGCTGATTGTATGCGGGGACGACGCAGCGAGCGTTAAAGGTCTCGATGGCATCGACCTGATCGAGGATGCGCAGCAGGTCGCCTTCCTCCCATGCCCCTTTGCGCATACCGTCAAAGGGATGCGACACGCTGATGAATGCGCCTTGACCGCGCAGGCGAGCGATCGTCTCTTCTGGAGACAGGCCGGGCGGCACCGTTTCCGACATGAAATAGCCAAGCAGTTCACCGCAAGACGTCATAATCTCTTCGCCAACAATGATCAACTCTGGCGCCAACTCGTGCATTTGGAGCGCGCCTTCCGCGGTGTTATGGTCTGTGATCGCAATCCGATCGATCTTCCTCTGAGCACATAACTGGCGAATCGTCTCAAATTTGACCAAACAGTCCCTCGACCAGATTGTGTGACTGTGCAGTTCTACACGCCATCTTACGGACATCACCCGTCGCTTTCCTGCTCTCTCGCTCTGCACCGACGGCGCATTGTAGCCAGGGCTGACGCATGAAACAAAAAAGAAACTTTAGGGATCAAGTTGACCATGACCAAAAAGGCGTGTGCAGCTAAAATAAGCGGACGCCCATGAAGATCGAAATCGAGACCAGATGTTTGAAATCAGCCTTCAAC
>DAOTYT010000345.1:0-2984 GCA_034434615.1 Anaerolineae bacterium
GTGCATGATCAGCCGCTGCGTGTCGAGTCGATCGATGTGCGCAGCGCGTCTTATGCGGAGCTGCTCCAAAATGCGCAGACGGGCCGGCGGCTGCCTCGCTGGATCACACTGAGCTTCAACACGCCGACGGTCATCAAGAAGACCGGCGGTCTGCAGCTCCCGCTGCCCGTCCCGGGCAACATCTTCGGCAGCCTGATCGATCGGTGGATGGCCTTTGCACCCCCTGAAGCGTCGCTGCCAGATGGGCTGCGCGACTGGGTCGATCGCTGTGTCTCGATCGAGGATTTGAACATTCGCTCGCAGCACGTCAGCTTCGAACGAGCCAGCCGTGGCCAAATGATCGGCTTTGTCGGGACGGTGACCTTCACCGCCGTCGAGTCCTCTGATGTATTCCTTCCAGTGCTGCATGCTCTGGCGGATTATGCCGCCTTTGCCGGCGTGGGTGCGAAGACCTCGATGGGATTGGGGCAGGTCGCTCGCTCTGCAGAGAAAGCTTCGAATCGGAGCAAGAGGTATCAACAAGATGGGACGAGTGTTTCTGGCGACGCTGGGGCAGCGCCCGGAGGCGATCACGGTCGCCTACGACCTGCTGAGCGAACGAGATCACTATGAATGTATCGGCATCCTGCATACCGATGCGCACAGCTCTGGTATCGCGGCGGCACTGGCTAATTTGAAATGCGTGCTGGTCAAAGACTACCCGCAGGTGCCAGTTTTCTATCATGAGCTGCGCCGACCGAATGGCGGCCCGCTCATCGATGTCGTCGATGCGGTCACTGCAGATGATTACTATGCAGCCGTTTATCATGTGCTGCGCCACTATCGTTATCGCGGGCAGCGCATTCATCTGCTTGTCTCGGGCGGGCGCAAGGCGATGAGCATTTACGCTATGCTTGCCGCCACGCTGTTGTTCGATCCGCCCCACGATCGTGTGTGGGTTGTGCTCTCCCCGGAGTCGATGGTGGCCGCCTCGGGCCAGTTTCACATCCCGCCTGGCCTGCGCGAGCAGGTACAGATCGTCGCGCTGCCGCTGGTGACGGCGCGCACGCCACCGAATGGCGATCCGCTGATGTGGCCGGGGCGCCACGCCGCCCGGCGAGAGCAGTTCCTCGAAAAGCTGACGCCCGAAGAGCGCCGGCTGGTGCAGGAAATCCACCAGCGCCCCTATGCCAGCAACAACGAGCTGGCGGAAGCGCTGCATAAATCGGTGAAGACGGTCGAAAATCAGCTGAGCCACATTTATGATAAGCTGATCGGCTTCCTCGATGCCGGGGAGACGATCTCACCGCGCAAACTGCGGCAAGCCTTGATCGATCTTTTGAATGCAGGAGAGTGAGGACGATGAAAGTTCTGATTGGTGCTTTGGGTGTGAGTAAGTATGATGGCACGCGTTATAAATTTGAGAATGGCGAGGAGTTCGAAGCGGATTTGTTCCTCTACGCCCTAGCGCGTCATATAGAACCAGACCGTGTTATCGCGATCGTCACGGAGGAAGCTGAACAAAAAACGCTGCCTTATCTTCAAGAGTGGATGAATTTGGACTCAATTCCACTGACGGCTGTTCGCATCCCAAATGGCGCCACATCATCTGAGGCTTGGGATATCTTCAACAAGATCGAAGCGAAATTCACTGAACTGCTTCAGCAGAGTGAGGCATCACTTGAGGTGTTCATCGACATTACATATGGTTTTCGCTCAATCCCTATTCTCTTTTTATCGATTGCGCGCTACCTGCAGCGTACGAAGGATGTACAGCTGGGTGGCATATTCTACGGGGCCTATGATGCCGTCCCCCGCGATCAGAATTTGAAACCGGTCTACAAATTGGACTCTTTTATCACCGTGCTTGACTGGGCTACCGCAGTTGACACGTTCCGCAAAACCGGCAGCAGCGTACAGCTTGCCGATATGTTGGATATCTATGGCGTAGATTTTGAACTTCCAGTGATGCAGAAAGTGGCCCAGGCCTTGAGAGAGCTATCCCAGGCCCTTGATCTTGTTCGGATCGAAGATGCCCACCAATCTGCTTATAACCTGATCGAGGCTGTGAAGGCTGCTACCCCTGAAGCTGTCCGTGAATCTGATCGGCTCATCTTGGAGCTGCTGAAGCAGTTGAGTGATGAGTTTGAAATCATCGCTTTAGCTTCACCGCGCAAGGATATTAGACGGTTCATCAAGGCCAATCTCGAATTAGTATTCTGGTATCATGATCGTAATCGCTACCAGGATGCTATGCTTGTCGCGCGAGAGTGGATGATCTCGTACAAAATGTTTAATCCACAGTTTAGAAAACGCGCGTATAAGAATGAAGAATTCTTCGATTACGAAGTGCGTCGTGAAGAAGAAAATCCGGCTGGGTGGAAAATCCCTGAACGTAAAAAGCTAGCCGTTGAAATTTCAGAGCTGCGCAATTCCTTAGCCCATGGCGGGCTTAGCCGCGATGCGGATGCAGCAGACATGCTCTCGCGAATTGAGAAAGTGATGAGTGATCTGCGCAAGATAAAGGTCCTGTTGTGATCATCCTCAACTTTTCGCACCCACTCACCGAAGCCCAAATTGAGCAGGTGATCCATCTCACGGGAGAGACGCCGCGCGCCATCCGCGCGATCAAGACGCAGTTCGACCTGTCGCAGGATCTCAGCCCGCAGGTCGTTGCGCTGGTCGATGGTCTCGAGATCAGCGCGGAGGCATGGCAGGAGACGCCGTGGCTAATCGTGCTGCCCTCGCTGAATTTCGCGGCGGCCGTGCTGTTAGCCGAGCTGCACGGCCGCATTGGGCATTTTCCAGCCATCGTACGGCTGCGGCCGTTACAAGGCGCGCTTGTGACGTCTTTCGAGGTGGCCGAAGTGATTAACCTGGAAGCCGTGCGTGCCCAGGCGCGTCAGCGGCGCTGAGGTGTCTTCGCGTTGTGCTGGTCGCAGTGCTGGCGTTCAGCCGCTTATCCCTCTGCGGCAGCCAGCACAGCATCAGGGTGCTGTGAGTTT
>DAOTYT010000346.1:0-4860 GCA_034434615.1 Anaerolineae bacterium
GATTATAACACAGCCTGTCTCGATTCTGATGCAGCGCTGTCCCTGCTTCGCCTTAGAAATACGCTACAATAAGAGCAGGTTACGGAAGGAAAAGTGATGTTTCTCCAGCGAGAACAGATCGAAGCGATCGAAGCGCAGCGTCTGGCGCCTTATGCCTTACTGAGCCGCGATAGCAAGGGACGAGTGTATGATGAAGCAGAACCGCGCTATCGAACGGCCTTCCAGCGCGATCGCGATCGCATTGTGCATTCAGCAGCTTTTCGGCGCTTGGAGTATAAGACCCAAGTATTCGCAAACGATGAGGGCGATTATTACCGAACAAGGCTGACGCATACGCTGGAAGTTGCCCAGATCGGGCGGACGATCGCCCGTGCCCTGAACGTGAATGAGGATTTGGTTGAAACAATTTGTCTCGCGCACGATTTAGGACATCCGCCTTTTGGCCATGCAGGCGAGCGCGCGCTCGACCGCATGATGGCAGAACACGGCGGTTTCAACCACAATCACCAAAGTTACCGCGTGATCACCGAATTGGAAAGCCGTTATCCCGATTGGCCCGGCCTCAATTTGACCCGTGAAACCCTCTACGGCGTAGCCAAACATGAGACCAATTACGATCTAAGCCGGGTTGCCGGCCTTGACCCAGCGCTGCGCGGCAGCTTGGAAGCTCAGATCGCCAATATCACCGATGAGCTGGCCTACAACGCGCACGATCTTGACGATGGTATCAATTCGGATTTGATACACCCCGATGATTTGCGGCAGCTCGAGATCTGGCGAGAATTGTGTGAACGGCGCGGCTGGCGAGGCACGCGCATTGATGATCTCACGCGCCACGCTATGATCCGTGAACTGGTCGGTCTGCTGGTTGATGATGTCTTGGAGACAACGCAGCGCAATCTGGAGCGGGTGAACCCCCAGTCGGTCAGTGAAGTGCAGGCGCAGCCGCACAATCTCGTCGAGTACAGCCCGCGGGTCGGCGCGATGAATCAAGCCTTGAAGCGGTTTCTCTACGAGCATGTGTACTTTAGCTATCGCGTTGTGCGCATGCAGCAGCGCGCTGAGCGCTTCATCGAGCAGCTGTTCACGGCTTTCATTGACGACCCGCGGCAGCTTCCACCTGACTGGCAGCAGGAAATGGAGAAGCGCGATGGTCACCGTGTGGTTACGGACTACATCGCCAGCTTGACCGATCGAAGCGCTCTGCTAGAATACCGGCGACTGTTCGATCCGTCGATGCGGCCTTAAACACGATAGATGCTGGACTGAACGTGATATGACAAATGATACAGTACTGAACAATCGGTATCGCTTGGTCGCTCAGCAGGGATCGGGCGGGATGGCAGTCATCTACAAGGCCATCGATCAAGCGCTTGGCCGCACAGTGGCCGTCAAAATTCTGCGACCAAGCCTGACGAATGACCCGGCCTTCTTGGCGCGTTTTCGCAACGAGGCGCGCAGCGTCGCGAATCTTGCTCATCCGAACATCGTGACAGTGCATGATGTGGGCAACGATGGCAGCACACATTACATCGTCATGGAGTTTGTAGAGGGCCTTGATCTGAAGCGGATCATCAAAAGCGAGGGGGCGCTTGCCGTCGAGCGGGCGCTGAACCTGGCCACTCAGATCTGCGCGGGCATTGGTTTCGCTCATCGCGCCGGGCTCGTGCATGCCGACGTAAAGCCGCAGAATATTCTGGTGACCCGCGATGATGTCGTCAAAGTGACAGATTTTGGCATCGCGCAGGCGCTCTCCGATACGCAGCCCGGCGAGCGGCAGGCAGTCGTTTGGGGCAGCCCGCACTATTTCGCGCCAGAACAGGCCCGCGGTGAAAAGCCGACGCCAGCTTCCGACGTGTACTCGATCGGGATCGTGATCTTCGAAATGCTGACCGGGCGGCTGCCGTATACCGGCAAAGATCAGCAGGAGCTGGCGCTGGCGCATATCCGTGAGCCTGTGCCGACTGTGACGCAGTTCAACCCCACAGTCCCAGAAAGCCTATCGCGGATTGTGTTCAAGACGATGAGTAAAGAGCCGGCCTCGCGTTACCGCATGGCCGACCAGCTCGGTCATATCCTGCTTAGCTATAAAAACCAGTTTCGCGAAAGCGGCGCCAGTGCGGGTGCCGGTCGTTCGCAGCCCGCGCAGGCAGCACCGCCTGCAGACTCTGCTTCCGCTCCGGCCTGGGTGCCGCCAGCGACACCGCCACCGCCCGCTCCTCCGCCGGCGCAAGGACAGGGCGGAACGCCGCCACCTTATCCGCCGGCGGCGCCGGGCCTCCCTCCCGCCGTGGATCGCGCACCGACGCAGCGCTATGATCTGGCCCCGAACGCGCCGCAAGCACCTGTCTATAACCGGCCTGCAGTCGCGCCTAATCAAGCCTATCAAGACCCTTATCAAGTGCCGCAGTCCACTGGCAGCACCGGCGCTTACTATTCACAGCCGCTTTACGACAGCCGCCGGCAGGCTCCTGCGTCATCGCTCGATATTGTGACGATTGCGCTGGCCGTGCTGGCGTTTTTCGCTGTGGCTTGTTTGATTCCGCTGTACATCGCGGTCTTTCAGGCCCGCTTTGGAGGCTGATAGACGGATCACGGGCCGGTCATTGAAGGGACGCTTGGGTAAACTTGAAAACTGCTCACATCGACGGTCATCTCGCCGTCATCGGCCGCGAAGTAGATGCCAATGCGCCCATCGGGTAAGGTGTCATCGGTAAGGCGAAAAACCCGGCGGTTGTTGATATAGCCCGTCAGCCCATTGCCGATGATATCCAGCGTCAGCCGGTTGCGTGCGCCGATTTCGTTGACGGCTGCGTTCGGCGTCCAAGTAGTCTCAGCCTCGCGCAGTTCGCGCCAAACCCCGCCCGACCGAACCCAGATGCTGTAACGGCCAAGTCCATCAACAGCGAATACATTGTAGTTGTCCTCATCTTGATAGCGGAAGACGATACCATAAGCGCTGGCCCTTGCGCTATCTGGAAGCAGCACCGCGTCCATCGTGATTGAAACGCTGCCATAGCGCTCTTCAGAGTTGAAGATGCTCGTCTGGGCAGATTGTGGCCGCCGGTTGCTCAACCGGTAGATGCCCTCGGGCAAAATAATTCGCCCCACCAGTGCATCTTGACTCTGTGGCCAGGACGCTGTTGTAAGATTGCTGGCGCGAAACGAACTGTTAAAAAAAGGATTGCCTTCATAGAGCTGGCTCGTCAACGCGCCTTCGGCCTCCAGCGCTGCGCCGCGCTGCGGCAAGCGGGCACTGATGAGGGCGATCAGCAGAACAACCGTCACGACCGCGACGAGCACGATGAGCCCGGTCGATGTGCGGGTATCGACTTGCAGGCGCCGGCTTTGAGTTTGTGTCGATGCGCTGGAACGGGCAGTCAACTCCTCTTTGGCTAGCTGAGGTACAACCGAAGTGGCGAGCTCTTCTGCTGGGGTGGGCAGGCTTGCGCCGCTGTCGGCTCGAAATGCGTTCTCAAGCGCTTTGATGAACTCCTGCGCAGTTTGATAGCGCGCTTCAGGATTTTTATCGAGCGCACGGCTCAGAAAGCGATCGATCTGTGGAGACGGCCGGCCGGTGACGGAGGATAAGTTAGGGACTGGCGCGTTGATATGCTTCAGCATGACGGAAAGTCCGCTTTCGTCATCGAATGGCGGCCTGCCGGCTAGCATTTCGAAAACAATGACGGCAAGTGAATAGAGATCGCTGCGGTGATCGCCCGGTTCGCCGCTGGCTTGTTCGGGTGACATATAGGTGGGTGTTCCGGTTGAAACGCCGTCCTGCGTAAGGCGAGCGCTCTGCACCAAACGCGCGATCCCGAAATCGGTCAGTACAGCATCACCTTTTTCATTCAGCAAAATGTTGCTCGGTTTAACATCGCGGTGCGCCATGCCCTTGTCGTGCGCGTAGCCTAATGCTTCCGCCACATCGCGCACGACCCGCAGCGCCCACTCAGGATCGATGGGCTGGCCGCTTGTCAGGCGTTCTTCTATGATCTGCCGCAGCGTTTTCCCGGGTATGTAAGACATCACCATGTAGCACAACGTCTGGCCGCTGCGTTCGACGACGTTGTAGTCATAAACTTGTACAATGTTGGGATGGTTGATGCTCGCGATGAACTTCGCTTCGCGCGCAAAACGTTCCTTGAATGACGGGTCTTCAGCCAGGTGCTCGTAAAGCACTTTCACTGCAACCATTCGATCAAGAGTGGTATCCCAGGCTTTGAACACACGCGCCATGCCACCAGAGCCGATGCGCTCGCGCAGCTCATAACGATCAAGCTGCATATTGAGAAAGTCGTTCATAAACCCGTCTCCGCGGGGAAGCTTTGTTTGTGATTCTATACGATATTTCTCGCGCTGATTATAGGCATCCACTTGTCGCTGACAACCATCTCCCTATCCCGCGCCAACGCCGCACCAAAAACGCCGCCCGTCCGTATAGAAGTTAAGGAATTTTAGTGATCTTCGCAGCAGCCTACACTTTTTAGTCACCTGCTGTGTTCAAATTTGAGATCCGTCTCCATCAAAGTACAGTACAATTTGTTAGGGAGTAGGCCATCGGGAGGAAGAATGCGTCATCGAGTTCTGGGGTTCCTGGTTTTACTTGGTTTGATACTCGCCGCACCGAGCACCATCTTAGGGCAAAGCCGCAGCGTTCTATGGGAGCGCTGGGATGTCGTCATCGATGACGTCGATACGACGAACAACCGCTTCAACGTCACCGAGATTTATGACGTGCTGTTCACGGGTACTTTTCAGTTCGGTTCGGCCGCCATTCCCACTGATAGATTGGAGCGCATTGAGAATGTTCGAGTGCAGCAAGATGGCAAGGCGCTGACGGCATCCTGTTCAGGAGCG
>DAOTYT010000347.1:0-3305 GCA_034434615.1 Anaerolineae bacterium
CCAGCAGCCAAAAATGCCTCGCCGCCAATCGCCTCGAGCACTTCGTTATAGGTCAGCGCAGCCGGCAGGTCGGCACGGAGCATCTCCAGCGCAAGCCGCGAAAGTGCGGCCTCCATCTCTTTGAAGGGCAGCCAGCCAGGCATCTGGGTCATGCGTTTCCAAAGCCACAGCGAGGCGAGCAACCGCTTGTAAATTGCCCCGATGCTGCGCGGCAGATCGGTGTGAGGCGAAATGCGATAAAGGAACACCAGGCCAAACAGCAGCGCCGGGCTGCGCGCCAGCAGCGCCAGCGGAAAAGCATCATCGGCATGCTCTTCGGCCGGGAACAGCAGATTAAGCAGCCCTGCCCCTTTTTCATGACCAAGATACGCGTGGACAAACCGCTCGATCGCCGCGTCGTCCAGCTCGCGCACTTCGACAATTGGCAGGCCCAAGTCGAGCGTGCCCACATAATCGCCACTGCGACAGGTGATGATCACTCGGGCTGGCGCATCTGCACTTGACAGCCAAGCGCGCAAATGGGCGGCCTTCTGCGCGCCCGCCGCCCCTAGCTCGTTCAAGCCATCGAGATATAAATCGGCACGGCCTGCCTTGAGCAGCGCGAGCGGGTCGCCAGGCAGGCGCCAGCTTGAACGAATGAATTCCTCCACAGGTTGGGAGTCATCATCCCAGTGGGACAACGAGAGCAGGACCGGCAAACCTCGATCGCGCCGCCCGGCCAGCAAAGCATAGGCAGTGTCCAAGGCGAGGCGCTCAAGGATGGTCGTTTTGCCGATGCCAGGGGGACCAACCATTACAAACCGTGGATGGCGAGCAGCGGCATCGGATAACGACAGCCCGACATGGGTGCGCCACAATCCACCAGCGGAGGGGACTGGTTCGCGCAGGATGATGCGGCCGGGCGCACCCCAAACGGGCTTCAACCGCGAAAGCGGACGCACATCGGCCGTGATGATGTCAGAGCTCTCTGAAATATCGACGAATTCCAGATTGGCCCGCCGCATTTCGATCCGCGCGACCAAATCGTTCAGATAGCGAGTCGCATCGTTGGGAATTGTGGCTGGGTGAATGCCGAGTTCGTCCAGCAGCATCAGCAGATGTTCAAAACTCTGCGCGTACGATTCGGGATCGCGCCAGTCATTAAAATCGATCGTGAAACCGCGCGGCACCTCGGACGGCCAGCTCGTTTGCGGGATGGTGCTCGTCAATAAAGTGACGATATTGAGCTGATTCGCGATCGCATAATCCAATTCCGCGCGGGTATAGTTTGATTGGATGTAATGCGTCGAGAGGGCACAGATCAGGGTAGAAGCTCGACCAAGTGCACTGGCGTTAGCTGCCGCCCACTCGCGTTCGTGAGCGGTATCCATTTGGTCGAACCAGACGGCGATGCCAGCATTTTTCAAGTCGACGGCTAAGCGAAACGCAAAATCCGCCTCAAAGACGCTGTAGCTCAAATGACACTCGCCGTGGGTGTTCACTACAGACTATGTCTCCTTGAATAAATTGGTCAAACAACTGCATTTATGTAAAGACTACTCTCTACAGGAGTTTAAGTTTTTATAACAATATTTAACTTAGCGCAGATAAAACAGCTCTTTTAGTTTGATTTTAGTTTATTTACCGTTGTAGCGCTATCAAGTAAACGTGAAATTCATAAATTTTTCGTTTCTCATTATAGCAGTATGCAAGATTGAGGGAAAAGATTAGGAGTCTCTTAAAAAGACTTTAAACAATAAAGATGTTTAACTGACATCTTTCTTGAAATGCAAATCGCCCAGATTGTTTGTATTGAGTTTGAGAATTGTTTGCTAACCTTGCGAATCTGCGCCTTCTGAGAGAAAGCGCCCGCGCATTAGGCGCGCAGAAGCCGCCAATTTCTGGAAGTAATCTGTATCAGTGATCTCACTCACCTGCCGCTCCAATTTCCCTTGATCGATCTGGATCTGCAGGCTCTGCAGTTCATTCAGCGCTTTGTTCAAGTCATCCTTGACCTGCCCATAGAGCCGGGCGTTCTCGATGGCGATCGCCGCTTGGGTGCCGAAAACCGTCAGCAGCGGAATTTCATCGGGCCGGAAGATATCCTGCGTGATGCGGTTATCGGCATAAAGCACGCCCACCGCTTCACCGTGGATGATCAGCGGGATGCATAGAATTGAGCGAAGCTGGTTATTAACCACACTTTGCACATTTTGAAACCGATCGTCGGTAGCCGCATTCGTGGTCAAAATCGGCTGGCCTTCATGGAGCGCGCGGTTAACAACGCTGCGGCTGAAACCCGCTTCAGCTTCAGAGAGCGACTCGCGATCCCAATTGCGCGCAACAGCGAGATCGAGTTCACCGGTTTTTTTGTCGCGCAGCATCAGGTAAGCGCGTTCCGCGCCGGTGAGTTTGATGACGGTATCCATAACCTCGTCCAACACCTGATCGAGTTCGAGTGTCGACGAGATCAAGGCAAACTTGCGGACGAGATCATCCATTTGCTCAGCTCGCCCGATCAAGGCGCGACTTTGCCTGGCCGCCAATTCAACGCGCTGGCTGATCTGCTGGGTGATTCCGACCACATCAACCGAGATCTGAAAGCCATTCTCCGTGATGACCTGCACGATGCGCGAAAGGACGGCTTCAAGCTGGCGCAGCTCGGCTGTGCTTTGACCAAGCGTCTCGATCAAATCAGTTGAAGCGGAGGAATCGGTCATTTCACCTCACCAGTCTATCGGCGTTCGAACGAGCGCTAATTGAGCACCACCACCAACATTATAGACGATTCCCTAAGCTGTAACTATATGGAGTGAGCAAATACGCTTAAATGCGGCTTTATCGTGACAGATGATGCGCAGCAGCAAATTGATTGATCGAAAACTCAGGTCGATCAGCGGGAACAAAAATGAGATCGAACTGCCAAAGCGCAGCATCAAACGGGCGATGCACTGGCTCTATTAAGTCAACTGGGCGGAACCCGAGCGTTTCAAGGTGCTGACACAGATGGTAAAACGTCATACTTTCGGGGGTAAACTGAAAGTTATATGCTTCGATGATGAGCATGTTTGCCTGTTTAAGCGCCTCGCGCGCGCCGGCCAAGATTGGGGCTTCAAAACCATGGGTATCCAACTTGATCAAGTATGGCGCCGGCAGGTTATGATCCACGATCAACCGATCGATCGTCGTCATGTGAACTTCAAAAGCATGCTCCACAGGCTGTTCGCTCGCTAACCCGCCGAGCGGGTCGGCCGGCGCGTGAAAGTTGATGACACCCTCCTTAGGACCGGCAGCGATAAGCGCGTACCTGGCATTTTGATGACGGC
>DAOTYT010000348.1:0-19334 GCA_034434615.1 Anaerolineae bacterium
CCCTATGAAACACGGCTTTACTTTGTTCGTGCTCGGCGCGCTGTTGGCGGCTTGCAGCCCAACGCCGCCAACTGTGACGCCGACCCCGTCGCTGACGGGACCCACGCTCGAGCCAACGGCGGTTCTTTTCCCGTTCGTGCCGACGAACGAGCCGTTTGAGGCGGCGATCCTCGGGGCTAACGATCCGACAGCGGCCGCCCTGCCCAGCGGCGCCGAGCTGCCGCCGCTGCCCCTCGGCGGCGACCCCAGCGCGAGCCGGCAGCCAATCCTCGTGACGGCCGCCGATGGGACGCAGCTCGCAGGCGACTTCTATCGCTCACCAGCTTCACAGCCCGCGCCCGGCCTGCTGCTGCTGGCCGCCGATCGGACAAGCTGGCTCGATCTGCCGCTGCGTCTGCAAGCCTCAGGTTTCAACGTCATGGCGATCGATGCCCGTCCCAACGGCACCTTCAGCGATGTCGAAAGTCTGCTGCGCTCGATGATCGAAATCGTCGATGCGGTCGATGCCAGCCGTATCGGCGTCGTGGCGGCCGAGGCGAGTGCCGATCTCGCGCTGGCGGCGTGCGCGCAGGGCGCTCCTTGCGATGTGCTGGCGCTGATCAGCCCGGTGCAGGAGGCAGCGGTCATGACGGCTATTCTCAGCTATAACCCGCGGCCGCTGTTCCTCAGCGCCGGTGAGGACGATGCCGCGCTGGCGGTGATCGAGCGGCTGCGCAGCGCAGCGCGCGGCCCCGTCGAACAGGTGACGGCGCCGGGTTCGGCGCGCGGCGCAGCCCTGGTGCTGGGCAGCCCAACCCTAAGCGAGGCGCTGGTCGCATGGCTGCGGTCGCGCTTGAATCCGTAAGCGGAACGCAATGAGACGGCATGAGCCGTCTCATTGTTATCGTCCTCTGGGTTGTGCGCGAGTGGCCGCTTACCAGTCCCTGGTGATCGCCTGGTAATCGGCATCGCTCAGCGGGATCCATTTCTCGTCGAACACGATGAACTCGCGGCCGAGCCGCTCAGCGATCTGCTTGGCGCCGATGTGCGCGGTTTCCGCCTTGGTGCGCGTCATGCGCAGGGGAATGTAATAGACCTGATTCTCGGTCAGCTCCGGCATTTTGCCGACGACGATGCCCGCTCTTGGCGCGCTGGCCGTGCCCGATGGATCGTCAGTGGCGATCACATCAACTGGCAGCGGGTTAAAAACAGCTTCTTCCGGAGCGTCGGTCCCCAGATCGGCCGGGTCGGCGATCACCGCTTCGGCGATCACGGCATCAAGCGGTTTGCGCGCATAGATCAGAACGCGCGTCCCAGGCCCCAGCGCCTCGCGGTTGGCGACGTACTGTTCCTGCGCAAGCGCAACAGCCGCGCCATCTTTCCAACCGGGTTCAACCACGAACATTCCATACTGAGCCATGATCTCACTCCAAAATTCATTACAATCGTAATTTCAAAAATACCCCAAAGACAGCAGCCAGCCAACCCCGCACTTTTAGGGGGTTGGCCGGCTGCTTCATTTATCAACTGGCGTTACGCAGCGGCCCTCCTCCCCCGGCTGCTCGTCCCACATAAGCGGGGAGAAAGGCCGCTTGTGTCCCTCTCCCGTTTTGGCAGGAGCAGGGCAGCCTAGGCGCGCAGCTTGGCGCCTAATTCACGCTCGGCCAGCTTGACGATTTTCTCGTGAACTTTCGCCACCTCTTTGTCAGTCAGCGTGCGCTCATCGGTTTGATACGTGAGGCTGTAGGCGAGGCTTTTATGACCGGGCGGGATCGGCTCGCCTTGGTAGACATCGAACAGCCGCACCGCTTTGAGCAGCTCGCCGCCCGCTTTGACGATCACCGCTTCGACCTGCGCCGCCGGCATCGACTCCGGCACGATCAAGGCGATATCTTGCAGCACCGGCGGCGTGACCGGCAGCGGGCGCACGGTGTGCATTGGGTTGACGAAGCTGAGCAGCGCCTCGAGGTCGAACTCGGCGGCTAGCACCGGCACCGCCGTCAAGCCGAAGGCGTGCGCCACCTGTGGATGCAGTTCGCCGAACACGCCGATATCGGCGCTGCGTTTGCCCTGCGTCACCGTCAGCACGGCCGAGCGGCCGGGGTGATAAGTGGAATGTTCAGCGCGCCGGAAACTGGCGCCAGAGATGTGCAGCCCGTCGAGCAGCGCTTCGACGATGCCTTTCAAATCGAAGAAGTCGACGCTGCCTGCCGCCGCGCCCCCATCGATCCAGCTCGCCTCGTCGCGCGGGCCGGTCAGCAGCAGGCCGAGGCTCAGCGGTTCATCGGGCAGGGGCTGGTCGGCGCGGTCGAGATAGATGCTGCCGATCTCGAACAGCGCCTGCCGGTCGGTGAAGCGCGCATTAGCCCGCGCCGCCTCGAGCAAGCCGATCAAGAGCGTATGGCGCAGGGCCGTTTTATCGGGCGCGATCGGGTTCGCCAGCTCGACGTAACCGGCCGCGGGCAGCGATGAGGGCAGGCCTGGCGGCGTGAGCAGCGCTTCGCGCGCGGGCGCGATCATCCGGTAGCTGATGATCTCGCGCAGCCCAAGCTGGGCCAGCACATCGCGCGTCCGTTCTTCGTGCTCAAACTTGAGCGTGCGCCGCTGTTCGGGAATCGCGTCGGCGATGATGGTCGAGGGCAGGTGCTGGTAGCCGTGGATGCGGGCGATCTCTTCGATCAGGTCGGCCTGCCCGATCACGCCGGTGCCGATGTCCATGCGGTAGTCAGGAACGGTGACGCGCAGCGTCTCGCCGCTGGTGCGCACCTCGAAGCCGCCGCGCCGCAGCAGCGCGGCCGCTTCGTCCACGGTGAACGTCATGCCGAGCAGCCGCTCGATCTCAGTGACCGGCAGCTCAACTTCGACGATTTCCGGCGGGCGCGGGTACTCGTCGATGACCCCTGCCGCGATCTGGCCGCCGCCGCTCTGGCGCATCAGCTCGATGCCGCGGCGCAAGCCGAGGATCGCCTGGCTGGGGTGCACACCGCGGCTGAAGCGCGTGCCCGCCTCGGTGAAAACCTTCTGCGACTGCATGGTGCGGCGGATGTTAATGAAGTTCCAACTTGCCGCTTCAAGCAGCACATTGGTCGTCCCTTCGTCGATCTCGGTTTCGCCGCCGCCGATCACGCCGCCGAGGCTGAGGGGGCCGGCTGTATCGCAGACGAGGATGTTGTGCGGCTCCAACGTCCGCAGCACGCCGTCGAGCGTTTCGAGCGTCTCACCCTCTTGCGGCAGCCGGGTGATGATCGTCGGCCGCCGGCCGCCAGCCCGCGCGACCAGCTTATCATAATCGAACGCATGCAGCGGCTGGCCGATCTCATGGGTGATGTAGTTGGTCACGTCAACGATATTATTGATCGGCCGCTGGCCGACCAAACGCAGGCGGCGCTGCATCCATTCCGGCGATGGGCGAACGGTGACTCCGCGCAGCAGCGCCAGCGTGAAGCGCGGGTTGAGCGCCGGCTCGCGGATCTCGATCGCCGCCTGCCCGTCGATCGGCGCGCCTTCGGCCAGCACGTCGAACGACGGCGGCCGCAGCGGCAGGTCGAACAGCGCGGCCACCTCGCGCGCGACCCCGTAGATGCTGTAGGCGCGGGCTAGGTTGGGCGTCAGCTCCACTTCGAGCACGATGTCGCCGAGCACGTCGGCGAGCGGCGTGCCAGGAGGGAAGCCGGGATCTTCATGCAGCACGATCACACCCTCGTGATCGTCGCTGAGGCCCAGCTCTTTCTCTGAGCAGACCATGCTGCGGTTCGGGATGCCGCGCAGCGGCCGCTCTTTGAGGATCATGCGTTTGGGCGTTTCGCTGTGGCCGTCCCACACCTCCGCCCCTTCCGCGGCGAAGGCCGTCCACAGCGGCGGGTCGAGCGGGCCGCGGCCCTTGTACGGGAATAAGTTAGGCGCGCCCGTCACGCATTGTTCGAGCGCCGAGCCGCCGTAATCGACCAGCGCCAGCACCAGCCGGTCGGCATCGGGGTGCGGCTTGACCTCGCGAATGGCGCCGAGCAGCAGCTTCTCTCGATCCCAAACCAAATGATCGGAGGGCGGCCGCCGCACCCCCTCGACCTTCGTCTGCGGCAGGCCGAGATAATCGATATGGCTCACTTCTAACCCGGCCGCGGTCAGCCGTTCGGCCAGCAGCTCGGCTGGGACGTCGATATCGACAAAATCTCGCAACCACGATAAGGGTACCCGCATCGGTTCTTGCTCCTCAGTTTAATGGATCGCCGAAGTTAGTCTGCACAGCGCACAGCCAGTACCACGCCACAACCGTTTTAGGATTTAGAACTGCTCAAGGAAACGAAGGTCGTTGCCCCAGAAATAGCGGATATCTTCGATGCCGTGTTTGAGCATCGTCATCCGCTCTGGCCCCATGCCAAACGCGAAACCGCTCCAGACCGCGGGGTCGTAGCCGCCGTTGCGCAGCACGACCGGGTGCACCATGCCCGCCCCCGCGATCTCCAGCCAGCCGCTGTACTTGCAAACGCGGCAGCCCACCCCGCCGCATAAGAAGCATTCGACATCGACCTCGATGCTCGGCTCGGTGAACGGGAAGTAAGACGCCCGGAAGCGCACCGCAGCGTTTTCACCGTACATCGCCCGCGCGAAGGCGGCGATCGTGCCTTTGAGATCGGACATGCGGATGTGGCGGCCGATCGCCAGCCCCTCGACCTGATGGAACTGGATCTCGCTGCGCGCAGTGATCTGCTCGTAGCGGTAGCACATGCCGGGCAGAATCACGCGGATCGGCTTGCTGCCGTTTTCACCCAGCTCGCGCATCGCGCGGATCTGGCCGGGGGAGGTGTGCGTGCGCAAGATGACGTTCGGCTTTTTGGTGTAGAACGTATCCTGCATGTCGCGCGCCGGGTGGTGGGGCGGAATGTTGAGCAGCGTGAAGTTGGTATCGTCGTCCTCAACATCGCGGCTGTGATAGACCTGAAAGCCCATCTTGGCCCACGCAGCGTAGAACTGGCGCAGCGTTTGCGTGGAAGGATGCAGGCCGCCGCGCTGGCGCGGCCTTCCGGGCAGCGTCACATCGAGTTCGCCTTCCTCCAGCGCACGGGCCAGCTCCTGCGCCTGCACGACCTTCTCGCGCTCAGCGGCGGCGGCCTCTAGGGCCATCTTGATCTCATTGGCGCGTTTGCCAAAGGCGGCGCGTTCCTCTTTGGGCAGGGCGCCGACCGAGCGCACCAGTTCGGTCACGGCGCCTTTTTTGCCAAGATACTGCGACTCCCAGCTGCGTAAGGCTTCGCTGGTCATCACGTTGTTCAGTGCTGCGCGCGCTTCGTGAAACAGTTGTTCGACTCGTTCGAGCATAAGTCCCTCGCCATAAAAAAACGCCCTCGTCCCAGATCATCAGGGACGAGAGCGCAGCGCTCCCGCGGTACCACCCTGCTTGCCGGCCTGATCGACCCGATCAAGACGACCGCTTCATTAAGCTCTGTGACGCCGAGCCACGCGGCATGGACTAGTAAGACGAGCCGTGCCCGCCTGTTCACCCAGCAGCCCGCGCCAGCTTCACGCCGGCGCATGCGAAGGGAATTTCAGCGTGCGCTTCCAGCCGAGGCTTCCAGTCCAAGACCCCGCGCTCCCTGATGGCGCCCTTCACGCTTACTTGTCTTCGCAGCAGCTTTTGATCTCCGCCATTATGCGACCAGCGCCGGCAGGCTGTCAAGAGGTGACCCCAAATGAACCTTTAAGCTTTTTTAAAGATAATGTATACTGCTTGACACATCGTAAAAGCCGTGATAACTTGATATGGATTGTGAAAGGTGCAGACCATGACATTGACCGCTAAACCTCGTATTGAACCAGGTGCTGTGTACAGCAGGCAAGAAGCCGCGGAAGCGCTCGGCATCAGCCTGAGTACACTCAAGCGCCTCGTCAAGAACGGGCATCTGCGTGTCAGCAAGCCCCATGGAATGCGCCGCGTGTTCATCACCGGAGAAAGCATTTTGGCGATGCTCGACAGCACCGTTGTGGAGCGAGGTGCCTGATGTTCTCGATCATGCCGTTCACCGCCCGTCTCAGCGCCATCTTGCCGATCGATGGCCGGATTCTGCCTGCCGCCCGGCTCGCCGCGTTCAATGCGCTTGGCCTTGAACCGCGCCTGTGGGCTGCGTTCGATGTGAACGGAGTGGGTGTTGGCAGCGCGGCGATCTTATGGGGCAGTCTTACGCGAAGGGGATACGATCCATCAGGATGATCGATCCCTACCCGTCACGGGTTCCCGGAAGGGCGTGAGGCTGCGAAAGCGAAACTCACGCCCTTTTTTATTGTCTGTCTGCAAGCGAGGTCTTTTCATGGAGCCGACGCTTCAACCCAATCTGAAACTGCTTTACAACGATGGGCGCCTGGGAAACTTGCTGGACGCGCTGGATGAACTGCACAGCGCCGCCAGCGAGGGCGCCCTGCCTGAGGTGACAACCCTGAACGACGCAGACCTGATCGGCTGGCTGCACGAGCTGATCTACACGGCACAGGAGACGATCCATGAGATCAAGGGGTATCACCAGCGCGGCGAGCCAGCACTAAGCTTAGTACGCCGCGACGAAGCATCGTAAGGGGTGGGCTGCATGCTCACCATCGCGCAGCAATTTCGTCTCGACGATGAGCATCAGCCGTATTAAGGAGGCGTAACGATGTTTACTGAAAAGGATCTGCGTTTTGCAGAGGATCGGCGCAAACAGTTCGAGCGTGAAGTGCAGCGTCAGCGGCTGGCCAGCGAGGCGCAGCCGCGCACCAGCGCTCGCACCAACGCTCGCCGCGTTCTGCGCGTCCTCTCGCTGTTCTTCTAGAGAGCCGGTTTTCAGCCACGTTCGGCGAGCGCGCCCGGCCGCAGGGCCGAGAAAGGACAAGCGCTATGAGCACGAACCCCTATGGACAGGGTTCCTGCGCGGATGAAGCCGAAGCGCTTTACGACCGCGCGCTCGCCAGCACTGGGGGCGTAAGGTCGTAAAGACCACGACCTTACAACATCTAACGAACCGCATCGCGCAACAGCATGGGCGAGGCCGTATTGGAAAACACGCGCACACGGGTGATGCATGAACCGGGGCTTATCGTTATGTTAAGCATTTTAAACAGGCGGCGGGCGCTGTTTCCCGTCGTCTGTAAAACCTCTGTTAAGTCGGCGTGCCGTTGTAGGGAGGCACGCCGATTTCATGTATAATACACAAAGGTTGTGTAAAAAATCACGTTCGGTCGAGTGAGAGGTGCACAGTGAGTGATGTAGGTGCCTTGCAAGGCCGGGTCCTTTTGCTCAACGGCCGCACTTGGGAGCCGCTGTCGATCATCACGATCCCACGGGCGATCAATCTGCTGCTGGCCGAAAAGGCGATCGTCGTTGAGCAAACGGGCAAATTTCTTCGCACCGTCCGCGATAAATATCCTGTTCCTTCGGTCATTGCCCTGCGTTCTTACGTGAACGTCCCGCGCCGTCAAGCCCATTGGAGCCGGCGCGGCATTCTCGTGCGTGATGGCTACACGTGCATCTACTGCGGTGTGCAGCCCGGCAGCACCGTGCGCGGGAAGACCCTGGTCAAAAGCGATTTCACGGTTGATCATATCATCCCTCGCTCGCGCGGGGGCAAAGACCAGTGGGGCAATACAGCCTGTGCCTGCTATGCCTGCAACCATCGCAAGGGCGATCGCCTGCCGCACGAGGCCGGCATGCGCCTGCGCTGGGAGCCGAAGACGCCGCGCACCAGTTATCTGGTCGTCGCCATCGGCAGCGGCATGGATGCCTGGAAACGCTACATCGAGTTCTAGGCTTCCCCACAACAATTTACCCCTGCTCCGCACCGCTTCGGCGAAGCGGCCTGTCTTATCGACTTTACTGACGTATGTTCCCTCGCTCTAGCTGCCTGCCACACTCCATAAACTGCAACCCGATCCCAGGTTTGATCGTACTATAATTAAACGTCAAATCTTATATATGCAGCATCTTCATCATGGGGAGGGTATATGGCATCAGCCATGTTGGAAGTCGCTAACCTAAGCCGTCAATTCAAGAACAGCGCGGGCAAACCTTTTTACGCCGTCAAGGACGTCAGCTTCTCGATCGAGCGGGGCGAGATTTTCAGCCTGCTGGGCCCGAACGGCGCCGGCAAGACGACGACCATCTCGATGATCAGCGGCCTGTTGGCCCCGACAAAGGGCGACGCGACGATCGGCGGTTACTCGATCACGCGGCAGCCGCTGCAGGCCAAGCGGCTGCTCGGCATTGTGCCGCAGGAGATCGCGCTGTATCCCCAGTTGAGCGCCCGTCAGAACCTTGAGTTCTTCGGCAAGATGTACGACCTGTTCGGCGCGGCCCTGAAGCGGCGCGTCGACGAGGTGATCGAATTCATCGACCTGCGAGAGCGCCAGCACGATCGCGTCGACACCTTTTCGGGCGGCATGAAACGGCGCGTCAACATCGGCATTGGCCTGCTGCACGAGCCGCAGCTTTTGTTCCTGGACGAACCTACCGTCGGCATCGACCCGCAGAACCGACGGCGCATCCTCGATACCGTCATGCGCCTGCGCGCCGAGAAAGGCGTCAGCGTGTTGTACACCTCGCATTTGATGGAGGAGGTGCAGGAGATCAGCGATCGCGTTGCGATCGTCGATCATGGCGAGATCATCGCCTGCGGCACGGTGGGCGAATTGATTCAGCTTGTGGGCGAGGAAGACCGCCTGATCTTCAACATTGGCGACCAACCGGTCACCGATGCGCTGCTGGCACGTTTGCAGGCCGAAGTGCAGGGGGTGACCGCCGTGCGCTGCGAGCAGCGCGTGATCGACAATGGGGGCAAGAGCGCGACGGTCCCGGCCGAAAGCCAGATCATCGTCATGGCCAAACGCGGGCGCCGCGCCCTGCCGGATCTGATCCGCATCGCCAACGAGGCTGGCCTCGATATCCTTTCGGTCGAAGTGCGCGAGCCAGACCTCGCGGCCGTCTTCCTGCACATGACCGGCCGAGCCCTGCGAGATTGACGTCATGATCCGGAAAATTATCACCATCACATGGGGCGAGCTGTACAAGACGTACACCGACCGCACGCTGCTGCTGATCATGATCATCACCCCGCTGGCGCTTTCGACCATCATCGGGTTCGCCTTCAGCGGTTTCATCACCGGCGGCGGTGGGTTTCCCCCCATCCGCGATATTCCTGTAGCGGTCGTCAACCTCGACGAGGGGGTCACAGCCGGTGGGGCGGCCATTAACAACGGCGCCATCTTTGTGACCGCGCTGGTTCCGCCCGCCGATGCCGACCCGGAAACGCTTGATGAAAACCCGCTGTTCGCGCTGACCAATGCCGTCGCCCTCGATGACCCCGATGAAGCCCGCGCCGGCGTCGATGCGGGTCTCTATGCGGTCGCCATCATCATCCCGGCCGATTTTTCGCGCCAGCTCACCGTCACCCCAGATCAGACTGAGCTTGGCCAGGCGGCGATCGAGATCTATTCCAGCCCGGCCAGCCCGATCTCGGCTGGGATCGTTCGCAGCGTCGTCGAGGGGTTCGCGCGCCAGATCGAAGCCGGCAGCGTCGCCATCGCCGCCAGCATCGACGCGCTGGTCGCGCGTGCGGCGGCCGATCCTGTTTTCGGCTTGCAGTTCGGGCTGGCTTCGGCCGCGGGCGCGTTCAACCCTGATTTCTCGATCGCCTTCGACCCAGCTGCCAATCCGATCCGGATCGACCAGCAGACGATCGAGGGGACGGCAGTCGTCTTCAACCCGTTCGTCATCTTCGGATCGGCGCAGGCGATCTTCTTCATGTTGTTCACCGCGCTGGGCGGCGCCAACAGCATCCTCGAGGAGAAGCGCACTGGCACGCTGCAGCGCCTGCTCGCTTCGCCGACGCCGCGCGTCACCATCTTGCTCGGCAGGCTGATCGGCACGTTCGTCACCTGCCTGGTGCAGCTCGCGCTGCTGTTCATCGCCCTCACGTTGATCAGCAGCCTGATCACCGGCCGGCTCGAGCTGATCTGGGGGCCGAACCTGCTGGCGGTGCTGGCGGTCGGCGCTGCCGTGGCGATCGCCGCCTCTGGGTTAGGAACGCTGGTGGCAGCGCTGGTGCGCACACCAGAACAGGGCAACGTCATCGGCGGCGTGATCGCCATCATGTTCGGCCTGTTCGGCGGTGCGTTCTTTGATGTGCAGTCGATCCCGGCGCTTCAGCCGATCAGCCAGCTCACGATCAACTATTGGGGCGTCAATGCCTTCATGAAGCTGAGCGCCGGCAGCCTCGATATTCTGCTCAACCTCGCCGTGCTGCTGATCTTCGGCGTCGTCCTGTTCACAGCCGGCTTCTTCGCCTTCAACCGCCGTCTCAGCCAATAAGGGGGGGCTATGCGCAGTTTCCTTGCTCTGGCACAAAATGAGCTGCGGATCGTGCTGAGCGACCGCAGCATCTGGATCAATCTCGTCGTCATCCCGATCGTGCTCACTTTTGCCGTGGGGTTGGCCAATGGGGCCTTTTCGGGCGGGGGGCCGCTGCCGCTGCCGGTCGATGTGCTCGACGAAGACGGCAGCGCGCTTTCAGCCGCGTTCCGCGCCGCCATCGCTGAGGCCAACCCGCGCCTGCTGCTGTGCCCAGCGGCCGCCACAGCGGAAGATGCCTGCCAGCTCGGCGCCGAGCCGCTGACGGCCGAACGCGCCGATGAGCGGCTGCGCGCGCAGACGACGCTGGCGCTTGTGATCATCCCCCGCGGCTTCGCCGAGGCCGTCGCAGCGGGCACGCCGGTCACGATCATTTATCGCTCGAATGAAGACGTCACGGCCTCGAGCTTCGCGCAGGAAGCGGTGCGCGCCGCGGCGGCGCGCGTGGGCGGGGCGCAAGTCGCCGTGACGACGGCCAGCGCCTTGATCGATGATCTGCCCTACCTGCGTTTCAGCAGCCAGCAGGAGCGCGGCGCTTTCCTCGACGACATTCGCGCTGAGGCCGATGCGCTGCTGCGGCAGTCGCCGGTGACGATCCGCGTGGTACAGGCGCAAACAACCGAGACGGCGAGCACGGGCGAAAGGCAGATCAGCGGGTTCGCCCAGTCGATGGCGGGCATGGGCAGCATGTACGTGCTGTTCGCCGTGCTGCCGGCGGCGGGCGCTTTCATCCGCGAGCGCAAGCATTGGACCATGCAGCGGCTGGCGACGATGCCCGTCAGCCGTGCGCAGATTCTGGGCGGCAAGCTGTTCGGCCGCTTTTTGCTCGGCATGCTGCAATATACGATCGTCTTCATTTTCGGGGTGCTGCTCGGCGTCAGGCTGGGACAGGATCTCATCGCTTTGCTGCTGTTGATGATGACGTTCACGCTGTGTGTGACTGCGCTCGCGCTGGCGCTGACGCCGCTCCTCAAAACGGAGGAACAGGCGCAGGGCGCTGCGCTGTTCCTCGCGCTGACGCTGGCGCCGCTTGGGGGAGCGTGGTGGCCGCTGGAGATCGTGCCGAGCTGGATGCAGACGATCGGCCACATCTCGCCGATCGCGTGGGCCATGAACGGCTATTACGAGCTGCTTTACTTCAACGGCACGCTGGCCGATATCCTGCTGCCGCTCGGCGTGCTGGGGTTAATGACGGCCGTCTTCTTCACCTTCGGCGTGCTGCGCTTCCGCTACAGCTAAGCGGCGCAGTTTGCAGGCGCACGCACTGCTCGTTCAGTCGAGCGCGTTGGCGAACACCGTTTGCGGGTCGGCCGCCTGTTCGGCCGACTCTTTGTATACCTGCACGTTGACCTGCGTCAGCATCGCGATGGAAACGATCAGGCCGACTGCGCCGATGGCGAACGCCGCGCCGTAAGCGACCGGCAGATCCCCGCCTGTGACTACGCGGCCAATATCAAGCAGGATGCCGCCGCTGGAGACGCCGATCCCGCGGGCTAAGGTGACCACCAGCGTCCAAAAACCGAGGAACGTGCCAGCCCGCCCGAACGGGCTCATGTCCATCATCAGGCCGAGCGTGCCGACGTTCCAGATGCCCAGCCCCAAACCGAGCAGGATCAACCCAGGCGTGACGAGGCCGCGGATCTCGGCCAGCGACGACAGCGCGAAGATCGCGAAGGTGGCCACCAGCAGCCCAGCGCCAACATAACCCATGACGGTGTTGGTCAGCCGTTTGATACGGCGGCTGAGGATCAGGAAGGCGACTGTGCCGAGGATGGCCATGCTGCCCCAGTAGGCCGAGAAGCGCGTCGTGACGTTCGGCTCCATGCCGAAGACATCGGCAGCGAACGGCTCCAAGATCAGGTCTTGCGAGAAGGCGAACAACATCGACAGGCCCAGGTACCAGAAAAAGAAGCGCGTCTGTCGGTTGCTCCACGCCAGCTTGAGGTCGCCGCGCAGCGTCGTCTTCGGCTTAGACTCGGCGGCTGCGGGGGCGGGCGCAGGCGCCGTCTTGACGCGCTTCTCCTCGCCCAGCAGCGAGACGAACCACAAAACGCCGAACAGCAGCGCGGCAAACAGGAACAGGTTTTGCAGTGTATCGGGCGAGAAGGCCAGCCCATCAGCGATATCGGGGGTATCGTCGGTCGGCAGCAGCGCGCCGAACAAAATGCCGCCGATCGTGAAGCCCAGCAGCAAGAACGTCCATACGATGCCGACCGCCCGGCCGCGCTGGTTGGGCGCCGATCGATCGTATATCAAGGCGAGAAAGGTGCTGCCAGAAAAAGCGTTGCCGAGGCTGAACAGCAGCAGCGACCCGGCGATCAGGACCCAATCGATCGCATCGACGACGTCGCCGCGCGCGATCTGGGCGGTGACGAGGCCGAGCACCGCAATGCTGACGGCCATCATCAGCCGGCCGCTCCAAACCCAAAACAGCCGCCGGTAACCGCCGACGGCATGCTGGTCGGACATGCGGCCCGCCCACACCCCTAACGGGGCGAGGAAATAGCGCAAGGAAACCAGCAGTCCGATCGGGGTGGCGCTGAAGCCGAGATCCGAGATCATGATGCGGTTCCAGATGCCGGTCGTGATGATATCGGCCATGCCGGAACCGAGATGAAAAAAGCCGATCTTAATATTCCTGCCCGTTGAGAGGTTCTGCGCTGCCATTAAGCCTCGGATTTATGTAGATTTACTGAGATTTGCACAGGATTATAGCGGTTTTTGTAGAAACCTGTCAACATAACGATGCGCGCGCCTTGCGAAAGCAGCGCGGCGGTAGGCTTACATCAGATCACCGCTTGCGTCCTTTAACAAGCTTATGTTATAATTTCGAGCGTTACGAAGGGGAAAAGTAACGCCCCGTCAGTTTCAGCACAACGGAGTGAGTAAGTTCTGCTCAAACCGGCTTGGGCTGGCTTTGTTTTGTTTTATGCGCAATGAGAGGATCAGGCGATAAGCTCCCAAGATAGTCCACGAATTAACAACCAGATACGTGCCCGCGAAGTGCGGGTGATCACCGATACGAACGAAAACTTGATCGTGCCCACCAGCGTCGCGCTGCAAATGGCGGAAGATAAGGGGCTGGACCTCGTCGAGGTCTCTCCAAATGCTGACCCGCCGGTTTGCCGAATTATGGACTACGGCAAATTCCAGTATCAGAAGCAGCGTCGCGAGCGGCAGGCGCGCAAACAGCAGAAGACGATCGAGGTCAAGGAGATCGTCATTCACCCCAAAACTGCTGAGCACCACCTTTCGTTCAAAATCCGTGATGCGCGCCGTTGGATCAGCGATGGCATGAAAGTGCGCGTGCGTATCCGTTTTAGGGGACGCGAGATCGCCCACGCCGATATCGGGCGCGAGCGGCTGGCGAAGATCGCCGCCGAGCTGAATGATGTGGCCGTCATTGAGCAGATGCCGAACATGGAGGGCAGCACGATGCTGATGGTGCTCGCCCCGGCCAGTGAAGCTAAGAAGAAGTCGTAATGCTGCGCGGCTGCGCGCAGCCTCAGGAGAAAGCACGTGGGTAAGAAGTACAAGCTCAAAACGCACAAAAGCACGGCCAAGCGCTTCCGCATGACCGGCTCAGGCAAAGTCGTTCGCACCAAAGGCGGCAAGACGCACTTTCGTCGTCGTCGTTCGCAGCGCGCCAAAAATGCGCTCTCCAAGCCAATGGTCGTGACTGCTGTTGGCGATCGCAAGCGCGTGATGGCGCTGGCGCCCTACCTGCGCCTTTACAAGGCCAACCCGCCGATGTAAACCCCGGCGCGGCTTGCGTCGCGCCGCCCATGATCGATCAACCGATCTGGCGCGTTCCTCCGTTCGAAGGGTGCACCAGGTCTTTTTTGCAGGAGAGATGACATGACCCGCGTAAAAACCGGTTACACCCGCCGCCGCCGGCATAAAAAGGTGATTGAACTGACCAAAGGCCAGTGGGGCACGCGCGGACGTTTGTTCCGCCGCTCGAATGAAGCGATGCTCAAAAGCCTGTGGTATTCCTACCGCGACCGCCGCGCGCGCCGCGGCGAGCTGCGCCGCCTGTGGATCACGCGCATCAATGCCGGGGCGCGCCAGAACGGCCTCAGCTACAGCCGTTTCATCTATGGGCTGAAGCAGGCCGGCGTCGAACTGGATCGCAAGGTGCTGGCCGATATAGCCGTGCGCGATGCGGAAACTTTCACCAAGATCGCCGCGATCAGCCAGCAGCACCAGCAGCAGTGATGCGCCGCGCCGCTGACGGCGCGTTTCCGCCATCATGATCACCAGCCCACAGAACGACCGCGTTAAGCTGGCGCGTTCGCTCGCTGCCGGGGCCAAAGCCCGCCGCAAGGCGGGTTTGTTCATCCTAGAAGGCGTGCGCTTGATCAACGATGCGTTGGAGCGCGGCCAACGCCCAGCCTTCATCCTGTACGACCCCAACCGCATCCAACCAGAGGCGCTGCCGCTGGCCAGGCGCGAGGCGCTGCTGGCAGCCGCGCCAGCCTTGATCGACGGCATCAGCACGGCCGAGACACCGCCGGGCATCGTCGGCGTTTTCCCGATCGCGCCGCCTCCGCCGCTGCCGAACCCTTTGCGGCGCGTGCTCATCCTCGATGCAGTGCGCGACCCCGGCAATCTGGGCGCGATCGCGCGCACGGCCGCCGCCGCTGGCGTCGAGGCGTTGCTGCTGGCGCCGGGCTGCGTGGATGCCTACAATCCCAAAGCGCTGCGCGGCGGCATGGGCGCGCACTTCCGCATTCCGCTGCTGGAGATGGATTGGGCGCACATCAGCCAGGCCTGCGCGGGCCTCTCGGTCGCGCTCGCGGCGATGGAGGGCGAGCGCGCCTATGACTCCGTCGATTGGACGCGCCCATGGGCGCTGATCATCGGTGGCGAAGCGCAGGGGGCAAGTGCCGCGGCCGAACGGTTGGCGGCGCTGCGCGTAGCGATCCCGATGGCGGCAGCGACCGAGTCGCTCAATGCGGCGGCGGCAGCGGCGGTCATTTTGTTTGAGGCCGCGCGCCAGCGGCGGGCCGCTCAAGCGCTGGGCGGCTACCCCCCAAGAAATTCATCGTAGAACTGCTCGTCATCATCATCGACGGCTGTTGGCCGCCGGCGCGCTGGCGGCCGCCGCTGGATCGAGGGCGAGGGCGGCTTCTCAAAACCGGGAGGCGGCACGAAATCAGAAGCGGAGCCGGGGGGGCCGGGCGGCGCATCGCCGGCTGCCCGGCTGTGGCGGGCCAGCGCTTCATCAAAATTGCTGGAGCGGGCGATGATGTTCGCATCGATGCGGCGCGCCGTGCGCACCACGAGCCGCGGGTCATCGCTGTCGTAGCGGCCGCGGCCAAGCAGATCACTGAGGATGGCCGACGCGCCGCGGCCAGTCGCGCGCAGCAGCAGCAGGCCGACGATCGCGACCAGCCCGGCCGCCACACACACAAACCCGCACACCCCCAGCAGTACCAGCGAGCTGCCGTCGTCCACAGCGTCTCCTTTTCTTTCAGCCGATCGAGACGGGCTGCCATCATTATAAACGATCGCGCGCAAGACGGGCAGCCATTCCGACACTCTGTAGTAGAACTTTGCGAAAATTTGGTGAGCCTTGCCGTACACACACGCACACTGATCGTGCATAATTATGAGCGTTGTCTGGCTTTCATACCTTCGAAATTATCGGATAGACCTTCATGCGCACTCTTGTCTCTCGCAGCGTGCAGAACCTGCGTCCTTCCGGCATCCGCCGTTATTTCGACATCGCCGCGACCATGGAGAATGTGATCACGCTGGGCATCGGCGAGCCGAGCTTCGTCACGCCCGATCACATCTTGCAAAAGGGCATCGAGTCGCTGCAGCGCGGCCAAACCGCTTACACCTCGAACGCGGGCACGATTGAGCTGCGGACGGCCGTTTCGCGCTATATTGAGCGGTTATACGGCCTGCGCTACGACCCGAAAGACGAAGTGCTGATCACCGTCGGCGTCAGCGAGGCGCTGTGGCTGGCCCTGAAGGCGGTGATCGACCCGGGCGATGAAGTGCTGGTGGTGCAGCCCTGCTTCGTCTCTAATGCCGCCGCCGTTGAGATGGCGGGCGGCGTGCCCGTGATCGTCGATACCTTCGTCGAACATGAGTTTCAAGTGACCGGCGCGGCGCTCGAAGCCCAGATCACGCCGCGCACGAAGGCGATCCTGATCAGCTATCCCAACAACCCAACTGGCGCTATCCTGACCGGCGACCACCTGCTTGAGGTGGCCGCAGTCGCCGAGAAATACGATCTGGTCGTGCTGTCGGACGAGATCTACGAGCGGCTGGTCTACGGCGCGACTCACACCTGTTTCGCCACGCTTCCCGGCATGTTTGAGCGGACGATCCTGATGAGCGGCATGAGCAAGTCGTTCGCAATGACGGGTTGGCGCATCGGCTACGTCACGGCGCCGGCGCCGATCATGGAGGCGCTGCGCAAACTGCATCAGTACCTGATCATGTCGGCGCCGACGGTTGGGCAGGCTGCTGCGCTCGAAGCGCTGCTCAACGGCGAGGACGATGTGGCCTACATGCGCGAGCAGTATGACCGCCGCCGCCGCTTGATCGTCTCCGGCTTCAACGAACTAGGCCTGACCTGCTTCGAACCGCGCGGGGCGTTCTATGCGTTCCCCAGCATTGCCGCTTCTGGCATGACGGATGAAGAATTCTGCGAAGCGCTGCTGCACGAGGAACAGGTGGCGGTCGTGCCGGGCAGCGCCTTCGGCCGCAGCGGCGCCGGCTTCATTCGCGCCAGCTACACCAACAGCGAGGAGAACATCGAGCGCGCGCTCGAGCGCATGGCGCGTTTCATGCGCCGCCATGGCTGAACTTCATGCATTTGCTTGAGGAATGTCATAAATCTTCTGTTGGCCCCTTGTAGGGTCTTTAGCTTTCATACATAATTCAAACAACTGGAATACTTGGTCTGTTGTTACAGGCCGCACGTGCCGAGGCGCTACCGCATCATGCCCAACACCGCTCGGTCGAACGCTCTGGTGTTAACGGCAACCAGTGTCAACACGCACAGCTTGGTCGCTGCGCAGCTCGAGAAATTCGCCTGCCGCCTGCTCGCAGCCGATGATGCAGGGCGGTGCTTGGCCATGGTGCAAGCGCACCAGCCGCAGCTCGTGATCATTGAAGATGCGCCGCCGGAACGCGATGGCGTGCGGCTGTGCCGGCAGATTCGCGCCAGCGCGGCGGGAACGCTGGTGCCGTTGCTGGCGCTCGTCCCCGATGATGCTGAGCGCATCTCTGCCCTGCTGGATGCCGGAGCGACCGATATCTGCACCCTGCCCCTGCACCCGCGGGTGGCGCAGGCGTGCATCGTTCACCTGCTGCACGAGCAGCAGCTCGCGCTGGAGGTGCAGCAGAGCGAACAGCGCTGGTGGCAGGCGTTTCACGATAACCATTCGATCAAATTGATCATCGACCCGGCGACCGGGCAAATTGTCGACGCGAACCAAGCCGCGACGATCTTCTACGGCTATTCGCTTGAGCAGCTTTGTTCCCTCAGCATTCATGACCTCGAAGCGCCGCCCGACGAGCGCAGCCGTCCTGATTCATCACTGCGCTTTAATTTTCGCCACCGGCTCTCCAGCGGCCAGGTGCGCGATGTCAAAGTTTACTCGGGGCCGATCGATTATTACGGGAAACGGATGATCTATTCGGTCATCTTCGATATCAGCAAACGCCGGCAGGCCGAGGCCTCCGAGCGGGCACAGCGTTTGATGGCCGAAGCGCTGCGCAAAACGGCCTCTGTCCTTTCCAGCACACTCGATCTTAACGAAGTTTTCGATCGCATCCTCGATCAGGTGGGCGAAGTTGTACAAGCGGATACGGCCAACATCATGCTGATCGACAACGGCATTGCGCACATTGTGCGCGCGCGCGGTTACGAAACGCGCATTCCGGCCATCGACAATATTCGCCTGCCGGTCGCGACGACGGCCAACCTGCGCTGGATGATGGACAACCATGCACCGCTGATCATCGCTAATACCGATCAGTATCCGGGGTGGGTCCCCGTGGCCCAGACAGCGTGGATCCGCTCCCACCTCAGCGCGCCGATCACGTTCAGCGGTCACACGTTTGGTTTTCTGAATTTAGATGGCAGCCAGGTTGGCCAGTTTGATGAACACGACG
This sequence comes from Anaerolineae bacterium, assembly GCA_034434615.1. Classification (GTDB taxonomy): domain Bacteria; phylum Chloroflexota; class Anaerolineae; order Aggregatilineales; family Phototrophicaceae; genus Flexifilum. The sequence goes on from DAOTYT010000348.1 coordinate 18,485, forward strand.
CCGAACGACTGAAAGTGTTTGCCGACCAGGCGGCGATCGCCATTCGCAATGCGCGCCTGTATGAACAGGTGCGCCGGCAGGCGGTTGAGCTTGAGCGCCGCGTGCGCGAGCGCACCGCCGAGCTGGATTATGAGCGGCGCCAGCTCGGCGCGATCCTCGACGCGATGACGGAAGGCGTCATCCATACTCAGCTCGTCGATGGCCGCCTCGTTGTGCGCTACGTCAACCCTGCCTTGACGCGCATGACGGGCTACAGCGATCAGGAATGGCGCGAGCAGCCCCTGCGCTTGCTGGGCCATAATCCTGATGCAACCGACGAGGAGATTGAGGGCGATCTCCATAAAGTTATTGATGCGCTCAACCGGGAGGGCGTCTGGCGTCGGGAATTCCGGATGCAGCGTAGAGACGGCAGCGAGCTGGATGTTGAGGTCGTCACCACCCAGGTGATCGGGGCTGGCGGCCAGTCGATGGGTGCAGTGACAGTCGTGCGCAATGTGAGCCAGGAGCGCGCGCTGCGAGAGCAGAAGACGCGCTTCGTCGCTTACGCCTCGCACGAACTGCGCACCCCGATCACCAATCTGAAGACGCGCTTGTATTTGATGCGCAAGCAGCCGGAACGCTTAACCGACCACCTGGCCGTGCTCGACGAAGTGACCGACCGAATGCGCCGGTTGGTCGAAGACCTGCTCGATATCTCGCGGTTTGAGCGGGGAATCATCCATCTGCAGCAGCAGGTGCTTGAACTGCAAGACCTCGTGGTGCAGGCCGCAGCCCTTCAACGGCCAGAGGCGGAGCGCAAGGGGCTGTCGCTCTCGCTGCACCTGTTCGACGAGCCAATTTTCGTGATGGT
>DAOTYT010000349.1:0-12231 GCA_034434615.1 Anaerolineae bacterium
GAGCGCAGATCAAATCGAGCATTATGATCTGCTCGCTCCCGAGTATGCCCGGCCGCGCAGCCCCCGCCAAGATGACGCCGTAGCGAGCGCCGCTGCCAACCGGCGCGCAAACCAGCTCGGCCAAACTGCCGTCCCCCAGGAGCGGATGCAGATTAGAAGCTTCAGCGTTAACCGATTGCGTCTCGGCGTTTTGCAGCACCGCGGTGATGATATCGCCAGCTGTTGAATGCTGTGGCGCGTTGGCTAATAAAAGTTCTGGCCCATCTTGCGCGATCAGCACCCCGAACTGCCCATTCTCCTCAGGGCGATAAAACGCGCAGTAATCAAATCCAAGCTCGCGGCAAACACTGAGGGCTGCTCGGTGCTTGCCGGTCTCTCCCGTCGCTTTGCGAAGCTGCTTGGCAAAACTGCGCACGGCTGGCGGCACACTGACGCTAATCGTCTCCAAACGGCGGTCGGCCATCAGCCGGTCGATACGGCGGATGAGATCGTCTTCGATGAACGGTTCAGTGCTGATGTCATCGGCATAGCCCGGCACGACGAAATCGGCCTCTTCGTCGACCAGTATGATCAGCAAGTTGTTGTAGTCTCGCCGCAACGTGAGGAGCAGCTCGTGCGCTCCTTGCAGTCCATGATCTAAAACGAGCACATCAAAAGTGCGCCTTTGGTCGGCGAGGTGTTCCAACACATCGCCGCTGTCGCTGACGATATCGATCATGTAATCGCCGGCGCTGCTGAGGGCGGTATAGTAACGGCTGGCTTGTTCGCGGCGCACAGCGACGAGGAGGATGGTCTGGGTCAACCGCATTGAGGACAATTTATTCACCTGGCGATGCGTCGTTTGTCATTGCCAGCGTCAGCAGCGTGAGCTGGCGCAAACCCTGCGCAACGGGGCGAGTCTCGATAAATTCATCGAGGCGATGCGCGTTGCCACCTCGCGTGATACCAACTGTGACCGCCGGGCAGCCCTCTGCCAGCGGGATATTGCCATCGGTGCTGCCGGTTTCCAGCGAACCGGTTATGCCCACTTGCTCAAGGGCGGCTAGCGCGTTCTCGACCAGAATGTGATCGGCTGCCAGCATCCCGACCGGCCGATCGCCGACCACCGTCACCGTGAACTGTGTCTCGTCATCGGAGAGCAAGGTTACGTAATTGCGCACGCGCATTTCTAATGCTGCCAGCGCATCACTGTCTTCTGAGCGAAGGTCGAGCCATAAACTAGCGCGCGTGGCGATGGCGTTGATCGCTTCGCCCCCTTCAATCATGCCGATGTTGTACGTCGTTCGCGGAGACTGCCCGAGCTGCATCTCGCACAGCAGCGCGCCCAGCTTCATCAATGCATGGATGGCGCTGGCCCGGCCAAAATGAAGCCAACTGTGCCCGCCGGCGCACGCGGCACTAATATGCAGCCGGCGCACGGCGATGCCCGCGTGGTAAACATGGCCAAGGGCCAACCCCTCGATATTAATGACGGCATCAATCATATCTCTGAGCCGAGCGTAGGCAGCGCGCATACCACCCAAATCGCCGAGGCCTTCTTCGCGCGTTGTCGCTGTGAACCATAGGTCGCGCAGTGGGGTGATGGCAAGCTTCTGCAGCGACCGGACTAAACCTAACAAACCCGCCACCCCGATGCTGTTATCGCCCAGACCAGGGCCATAAATGCAGTTCTCACCATATTTTATTGACAGATCGGTGCTTTCCTGGAAGATGGTGTCGATATGCGCGCTGAACATCAACCCCTGTGCATCAACGCTGCTGCCCGGCAAACGACCGAAGACGTTGTACAGATCGTCGATCAGGACGTCTTGCAAGCCGGCAGCATGGAATAAGTTCGCTACCAATGCAGCTCTGCGCTGCTCTTGGAAGGTGGGCGCTGGTACCTGCTGGATCATTAACGCTTGCTCGACCGTCCAACGCGCGATCTCTGGAAGCCAATTCCAATTAAGCTGCGAATCCAACTTTGCCACTCGAGATTTCGCCGAGGATCGAATCATTGTCCTTGCCTGTAAAAAGACGAAAGAGTTGGTGAAGAAACCGATGTCGGCCGAAGCAGCTCCTTTGACCGCATTTCAAAAGCGAACTATAATCAGCATTCCAAACCGTATCTGTAGTATACAGCATCGTTGAGGGGAGTTGCATGGACAGGGCACGGATCGTGCTGATCGAACGAAGCCGCTCTCAGCGAAACTCATTCGCAGATGCGTTGAATAGACACTTCGATGTCGTCAGTGTGCCCAGTGGGCGGCAGGCCCTCAAAGCTGCCGAGATGCTGCTGCCAGAGGTCATCGTGCTGAACGCGATCTCGATGCAAACCCCTGGCGACCGAATCTGTAAACAGATCAAGCGGGCACTTCCCAAAACGCCCTTGATCCTGCTGAGTGAGCGCGCGCCAGCGCGAGGCCAGGATATCGCGGCTGACAGCGTCTTGGCCCAACCCTTCACAGCGCGCAAAGTGCTTAACGCGATCAACCGGCTGCTGCGGCAGGGCGATGAAAGCGATTTGATTGACTGCGGCGTTTTCGCGATCGATTTGGCGCGGCGGGTGCTGATTGCCAATGGTCAGGAAACTCAGCTTACCCCCAAACTCGCGCAGCTTGTTGAAGTATTTCTGCGCCATGTTGGCCAAACGCTCGACCGTAAGACGCTCATGGAACAGGTTTGGCAAACTGATTACCTGGGCGATACGCGCACCTTGAATGTCCATATCCGCTGGATTCGGCGCGCTATTGAGGCTGACCCTAATGACCCGATGTATCTGAAAACGGTGCGCGGGGTAGGGTATCGGCTTGACTTACCGGTTGCAACGGATATTTTGACGCACGTAAAAGTTACAGATTTCGTAAATTCTTAACGTAAAAAACCGGCTGTGGGCCGGCTTCACTTGACACGGTGCGGTGCGGAAACTAGCTCGCTTTAACCGCGTTAAGCTGTTTCATCAAGCGGCTTTTACGGCGGGCGGCATTGCGCCAGTGGATGACGCCGCGGCTGGCGGCGCGGTCAAGCTCCTTCAAGGCTTGCAGCGTCGCCTGCTCGGCGGTTGGCAGATCGCCGCTGGCCTGCGCAACCCGAGCCTTCTTGACGAATGTGCGCGCGCGCGAACGGTACATACGGTTATAGCTGCGCCGTTTCTCGTTTTGACGGATGCGCTTTAGCGCGGATTTTGAGTGTGCCATATGTCTCCTGGCGGCTGGCCGGTTGGCAGCGCCGTCATCCCTTCTCTGAGTGGTTTGCGCCCCTGCGGGGCTTTTTCTACAAGGGCCATGATCTTAGCACGGCCTCCCTCGATCTGTCCAGCGTAAATTGTGCGTCAAGCGGACAGAATGAAACGCGATGCTAACAAAATGCCGGCGCCTAAATTGAGGGCCCCCATCACAAGGATCGCTAAGATCAAAAACAATGGCGCCCGTTCGCGGGTGCCGGGCAAGCGCGTAGGCCGAATTGAGGCCGGGATGACGCCGAACAACGCACCTTCATCCTCTTCCAGGTAGATGCCATCGCGGTCGCGGTCGATATCATCGCGCAGCGAGAACTGCTCGGCCTGCTCAAAGATCGCTGTCTCGAACGGCGAGCGCTCGGAGATCTTCTCCTCTTGTGCCTCCAGATCAGCGGCAAAGGCGAACGGATCTTTTTCCGAGAGCGCGGCGCTCATCGGCGGTTTGCTGAATTGAAAAGGCGTCGCTGGCGGTTCGGCCGTCGCGACCGGCTGCACTTGAAAAGGGCCATCAGCAAAAATCGATGCATCATCGAGCGTTGTGTTGTCTTCCAAGCTCACGAATGGTGTTGTTGAAGGTGGCATCGCGGCAGGTTCTGGCGCGGCCAAGTTGAGGCTTGAAACCCAGTCGTCATAATCAAGCGCAGCAGGATCTTGGGTGGGGGTCCAACGAGCGCTTGGACTGCTCGTCTCAGGCGGGGTTTGCCATTCAACGCTGGTGGGCACTGAGACAAAGGGCTGCGCAGGCGGTGCTGCCGAATTCAAGGCTGAAGAGCCCATCCGGTCGAGATACTCAAGTCCGCTGCGCGCGCGCGCATTGTTAGGATTGATCGACAGCACGTTTTCGAGGCAGGTGCGTTGATCTTCTGGCGACTCGACGATCCCGCTTAGCCACAGCCACGCATCTTCATTGTAGGGGTCGAGTTCCACCGCTTTGAGCAGCAGCACGCTGGCTTCCTCTTTTCGCCCCGCCTTAAGCGCGTTCACTCCCTCGCGAACCATGGCTTCAACATTAGCTGCCATTGTTTTTCTCCGTAATCGCGCATCGCTGCCGTCATCATAGCATTAAGCTCCTCGGCGCAGCAATAAGACGCTGGTGCGGCGGTGTTCAGACACTGATGCTATTGAACAGATAACGATTCCCACTGCATCAGCGCCGCTGCAACAATGCATGCGCCTCGACCAGATGACCCACCACCTGGCGTTTGGCCGAGGCGCATACTACTTTTTTGACACCACATCCCTTAGCGCATCGATGTTCAGCGCTTGCTGCGCCATAGCTGTGTGCCATCCCGGTGATGGCTTTACCGCTCCGCTCTCTGGCTCAATTCTATGGGACGAGGATGGCCGCGGGCTTAGCGCGGCCAATTCGGTCGATCGACTTCAGGGTGCGAGCCGCTGTGGTTACTCCAGCCTGCGAAAGAATCTGAATTCGTGGTCAGGAAGCAAATCTGGATGGAAGATCGCCACAAGGTCGCGCAGGATCAAATGCGGATTGGTGACGCCCAGTTCATAGAAGTTGTTGCCGAAGTTCACATTGACGTCGAGATCGTTATTCCAAACGTTCCCGGCCCGAAAAGCGGCGAAATCTGCATAGCGGCTGTCTTGAGCGAGTAAGTCGCTCAACGTGTTGACGGCAAAGACGTTCGTCAGCCAAATATCTGCATCCAGTGCGCCGTCGTAAACCACTTCAAAACTGACCAGCACACTGTCCTCCGGCGCCAGGTCTCCCAGCGCGATCGTGCCGCCGGCGTCGCGCGTCAGCGCGCCGATGTAAGTCTGGTCGCCGGGGATGCTCCATGCGTCAGTGAAAGATGAAAATGTGTTCCACAGCACGAGAGGGCGCTCGGTTTCCGCAACGCTGGCCGCCAGTTCGCGTGTCTCGTTGTAAGCTGCAGTAATCTCAGCGTAGACCTGCTCGGCTCTAGCCTCGGCGTTAAAGAATAACGCTGTATATTTGATCCACTCCGCTCTCCCTAGGGGGGTCGCCTCGCGCCATTCTGCGTTAAGTGCGGTCACCACGCCAGCATCGATCAATACGGGGTGCGCGTCAAAATCTGGATTGAAGCCGTAGGTCATGACAAGATCCGGATCAAGATCGAGCACCAGCTCCACGTTGACCATGTTCCCGCTGCCGACTTCGACCAGAGTACCAGCATCAATTCGTTCACGTACAGCGGGATTGCTGATATACAGAAAGCTATCCACGCCGATCAGGCTGTTCAGCAGTCCCAGGTCGTCAAGATGTGGAAGCTGTGTTGTGGACATCGTGATGATCTCTCGGATGGGCACTTCGATGAACTGCGTGCCTGGCGGAAATTCCCCCGCGTCTGGCGTGGGAGCGCCACACTGCACCAGCACATAGATGAAAGGCGCGGCATTGTCGAAGGCATCGAGGACCGTGATCACCTTGTAGTGATTGAAATAGGCGACAGTGAAGTTCTCCGCATCGGTAATCTCGATCTTCTCGGGGAAATAATCAATGTCGGGATCATAATCGGTGATACAGCCTTCGGTCAGATTGGCCTCTAGGGTAGCGACGTCTTGGGCAAACAGCGGAGCAGCCAACAGCCCCAAGACCAGCAGGATCGACATCAACTTATGCATAGGTGTTCTCCTCTCAACAACAGATACAGGTGAAGAAACGTAGCGCACAATGCGCCGCGCAGTGTGCCGCGCACTGCACAGCGTAAGGCCATGCAAGGCCTGCACGCACAGCTACCAAAATCCAACGGGAGTGAGCGCCAGTCACACACAGCCTGTTGTAGAGGAGTTTGTATGAAACCACCCGCCGGGCAGTGAATGAGACTGATAAGAATCATCGCCGCGCTCGTTTTCCCTTATCCGCGAAGGTTTGATCACGAGCTAAGACAGAGGCAGGCATTCGGGCTTCTGGCCATTGCCAGTTACCGCTGCGCGACAGCGCCGGACTTTCACCGGTCTTCCCCTCTTTATGCACCGAACATCCGGGTTCGAGCGCACCTCTGCTTAGATTTAAAGATGAAAATGTGCAGTGCTCCCAACCGACCTGATCGACTCAACCAATTCGGATGCCGAGCCAAATTTACAGGACGCCTTGTTTGGCATGGGCGGCCAGCGCTGTCAGCAGGTCGCCGATGCTGTTATGCTGCGTCAACTTTCCATCACAACACAAATGCCAAATCGGCCTAAAGGCATCACCGGCGAGCTCAATGGAGGCTTTCGGTGATGTCCCGTTGGTCGTCACAGTGTACCCCACCCGCTGAAGAGCACGGCGCGTCCAGGTTTGGAGGTCGCCTTGTCCATGCACCGCGATCACCCCCCGATCTGGCGTCCGCACGCTAAAAGTGCCGGATGCCCGGTCGAAAATGATGCCTTCGCCGGCGAAAGCCGTTTCGAAAGCGCCGTTGAGCACTAAGTCTTCTGGAGTGCCGACGTGAACTTGCCCGTTCGACATCAACCAAAGTTTGTCTGCGCTGCGCAGTGCCAGGTCGAGATCGTGCGTGGAGAGGATGATCGCGCGGCCGGTCTCGGCCGCCAGCTGGCGCAGCAGCCCCATAATCTCAGCTCGACGCGGCAGGTCCAGAAAGGCAGTCGGCTCGTCCATCAGGATCAGATCCGGCTCCTGGGCCAGCGCGCGCGCGATCAGGAGCTTCTGGCGCTGGCCATCGCTCAATGTCATAACCGGACGTTCGGCAAAATCTGCCGCATCGACGACATCCACCGCCCAGCGAATTATCGCTTCATCGTAGCGCGTCAGGCGCCCCAGCCAGTCGGTATGCGGCTGCCTGCCAAGCGCCACTAACGCATATCCATTAAGCAGACCTAAATTAGGGCGTTCGGTGAGCACCATGCTCAAGCGTTGTGCCAATTGACGTGGTGCGAGCTGGGTGATGTCTTTGCCGGACAACAGCAGCCTTCCGGCAAGTGGTTTCTGTATCCCAGCAAAAGTTCGCAATAGTGTCGACTTGCCCACGCCATTTGGGCCAAGCAGGCAGATCAATTCACCGCGCGCAACGGAGAGGTTAAGATCCTTCGCGACGACCAGTTCAGGCGCTCGCACTTCCCGGAAGCCAATTGCCAAATGCTGAGTTTGTAAGACGGACATCTCAGCTCCCGAATGACTGGTGCAGGTTGCGCCGGCGCAGGATCACTGCGATGACCACCGGCGCGCCGATAAGCGCAGTGACGGCGTTGAGAGGCAGCACAAGGTTGCGTCCGGGCACTTCCGCGACCAAAGCGGCGATCAGGGCGATCAGTGCGCCCATCAAAATAGATCCGGGCACCAGCATGCGATGGTCTGAAGTGTGAAACAGGCTGCGGCACAAGTGCGGTGCGGCGACGCCAATAAACCCAATCGGGCCGCAAAAAGCCGTCACCGCACCGGCCAAAATCGCAGTGACGCTCACAAGACGCAAGCGAGTCCACATGAGATTGAGTCCAAGGCTGCGCGCATATTCTTCGCCCAGCAGCAGCGAATTTAGCGGTTTAGTCATCGCCAGTGCGATCGCTAACCCACTTGTGACTGCTCCAGCCAGGATAGGTAGTTGTTCCCATGTCACGCTGGCAAAGCTGCCGAATGTCCAGTTGATGTAGGCTTGGATGCGTTCTGGTATCGCGAAAAATAGCATCAAACTGACCAAGGCTGAAGTCAAATATCCCATCATCAGCCCGACGATGAGCAGCGTGAGGCTGCTGCGGACACGTAGAGAGATCGACAGGACCACGATAAGCGCGGCTGCTGCGCCTAACGCTGCTGCTCCCGCCAGAAGCAGATCTCCGGTCAATCCGAAGCCAGCCAACAGGACACCGCCGACGGTTCCTGCCGATAGCACGACCAAGGCCACACCGAGGCTGGCGCCAGAGCTGATGCCCAACACGAACGGTTCGGCCAGCGGGTTGCGGAAAAATGTCTGCATGATCAAACCGCTGACCCCCAGCGCCGCCCCGGCCAACATTGCAGTTAGCGCTTTGGGCAGCCGAACCTTCAGGATGATATTTGACCACGAAGCGCGTTCCGCTTCTCCGCCTAACAGCACCGTGATAATCTGTTCAACTGGGATGCTGACCGAACCTACCGCCAAACTAAGCAGCAAAACGCCCGCCAGCGCCGCCCCAAGAAGCAGCAAAATAAGTGGGCGCAGGCCTAAGTTAAGGCGCGTCGTCTCGCCCTTAGTCAGATAGTCGGCAGGACGGGGGATGGGTTTAAAAACGACTTGTGTCATCGCATGCAGTCCCTCAATTAGCCGAAGCTTGTGCAGTCCAAGCTTTAAATCTCAGCTGGCTAGGCAGCTTTTGCGCGATGAGGTGACATGCATGCAGCGGGGGAAAAGGCTGCTCTGAAGAACAGCGGATAAAAATACCCGCTGGGCAGCGGGTATGCGTTAGAAAAATCATAACCACGCTCGTCTCCCTTTTGCGCGAAGGTTAGCAACATTTATGTTGCTAATCACGAGCTAAGGCAGAGGCAGGCATTCGGGCTTCTGGCGAGAGACCAGTTACCGCTGCGCGACAGCGCCGGACTTGCACCGGCTTTCCCTCTTATGTGCCGAACATCCGGGTTCTGGCACACCTCTGTCTTATAGCTATAGTGTTATTCAGAGATGAGCATACCATGAGACCATGTTCGCGTCAAATTGACCTTACCCTGTGTGGGCATTTTCGCTGTCCATCAAACTGGGGTAAGGTCAATTTAGTGCAGTAAATGATAGCGCCGCATTTTGCGCCACAGGGTAGTGCGCCCAATCCCCAGAATGCGGGCCGCTCGTGTCATGTTGCCTTTGGATTGGGTAAGCGCGTTGACGATAGCTACGCGCTCCATCTGATGCAGGCTTTGGCTGATCGGCGCACCGGCCGGGCCACTGAGTCGGCGATGGTCACGCATTGACTCAGTAATGATGTCAGGCGTAATGATCTCATCCTCTGTTTTAGATGCGGCCCGTTCGATGATGGCTTGCAGCTCATGCAGGTTGCCTGGGTAATCATAGTCGCATAGCAGTTTGAGCGCATCTGCCCTTAGCTGCATCTCGCGGCCAAGCTCATGATTGAGCTTGGCGAGGATATCAGCGGTGAGCTCGGGAATATCGCTAAGGCGCTCGCGCAGCGGTGGCGTAACCATGTGAATGCCGCTCAGCTGGAAGAACAGATCGGCTCGGAAGTCTCCACTAGCTACCCGCTCGTCGAGTGAAACTGTTGTTGAAACGATGACTCTTACATTCACAGGAATTTGCCGCACCCCACCAAAGCGAATCACATTGTTCGTCTCTAGGGTGCGCAGGAGCGCCGCTTGTGCGTTAAGTGGCAGCGCCTCTATCTCGCTCAAAAAGAGTGTGCCCCCATGCGCAAGTTCCAGTTTGCTAGGTTGGCCAGTCTCGGAGCTGCGGCTGGCCTCAAAACCCATCAGCTCCTCGAGAGCCATTTCGCGCGGCATCGCGCGGCAGTTGATGCTGATAAAAGGACCAGATGAGCGGGAGCTCAGGGCATGAACGACCTGTGCCAACACGCTTTTGCCCGTGCCTGTTTCACCTGTAATCAGGATCGGGGCGCTCCCACGAGCGGCAGTCTGTGCTTGCCGTCTTAGCCGCCGCATTGGCTCGCTGCTGCCAACTAAATTGGCAATGCCAAAGCGCACCTGTGCTCCGATGAAGCGGTTCACCAACTGTTGAAGCTGTTGAATTGGACGCAGCGTTAAAACAAAAATTATTTGCTGTGCCTCGTCGCGCATCAGGTGCAGGTTAGCCAGACAGTTGTACTCTGTTTGCTGCACGCTTAAGACGACCTCGATGTCACTAGCCTCGCGCTGGGCTTGTACCCGCTCTTGCAACGCGGCCGGCAGCGTCAGGACATGATCGAGCGACCGCCCGACGATACGCTCACGCGGTTGCCCTATGATCTCCGCCGCCTGTCTGTTCACACAGGTTACAGTGCCATCCGCGCGCCATGCGATCACCGGTTCAGAGGTGGCGTTGATGATGGTGTTGAGTTCGTTCTGATAGTGGTTAAGTTTGTGGTTGAAATGCTCAATGAGGTATTGATATTCAATGGCTTTTGCCGCCGAAACGACCAGCCCCAGCGCCAGCTGGTTGCTCTCGTGCGCGGGTTGGATCAGTCCCAGCACCCCAATCATTTGCCCTTCCAGCGTGAACAACGGGGCGGCTGTTGTGGCGAGGTGATGCCAGTGCACGAGGAAATGCTGCTGCCCAATGACTTGAAAACCGTTTGCCTCAATCAGCGCCATGCCTATACCATTTGTGCCCGCATGCGCTTCATCGAGGAATAACCCCGGTGTGAGCTCCATCTGTTCCAGTATCGCCTCAGTGCCGTTCGTCATTAGCAGATCGAGGACACAGCCCGTGTTATCGCATAACAACAGGATCGACTGGAGCGGTTCAAGGACTTGAAGTATATCCTCCATAATCGGACGCGCGAGGTCGAGCAGCCCACTGTGCTGACGTAAGAGTAATTTTAGTACATCTGAGGAGAGATGGGTCGTTCGGCGGGGGGCTGTGGGATTCAAGCGAGATCGACAGCGCATCCACGACTGTTCTAGCCATACAGGCACAAGCGGAGATATCGGCTGAAAAAAGCGACCGTGTTCCCAATCAGTCTGAGGCATCATCTCCTTGAGATCCTAATCGTAATAAGATAATTCAAAAACATTTTCAGTGTAACACAAGATTAGAGGCGATGGTTAAGCGCCAAAGTTTCCGTAAAAGCAGGACAGTGCAGTGGTGAGCTTACCCCAGTTTGAGCAAGTGTTCACCCTCTGAATTTTTCTGTCCATGAAACCTGAGCGGGCCATGTGTCTCATCTGCGAACAAGGTTTAATGCAGCGCACGCCTTTCCTGTCTACTGAAACTTATGCGCACCAACGATTATTGTTTCAGATTGAAACACCCTCTCCTCTGCTCTCATCCATAATGAAACGGTTGGCGCATCGTTATTTAACTGGCCTAAAGTTTTGGCTATATTAGCGCCTGTGTCTAAGACAATCGAACTAAGTCCACCGACGGATAAGTTCTCAAGCCTGAAAGGAGGGTAAAAATCTGGGGTGTTCAAAAACTACAGAAGCTTCGAACTATTCGGCCAGCTCACAATTTATTAGGTGAATAGACAACCAAGATAGTTCAGGAGGATTTGCGCCATGAGAACGACTCTTAGATTAGCGTTTCTGTTAGTGATAGTTGTGCTCGTTTCGATCTATGTCGTAGGCATGGTAGGTGCACAAGATGCCGAACCAGCCGAGCTGCCAGAAGTGGTGGGCGCAACGGCGGAAGAGCCCACCGTTGCTGAGGTAGTTACAGTCGACATTGGGCAGCGATTCATTGCCGAGATCATCGGTACGATGCTGCTTGTCCTGTTGGGCGATGCCGTGGTGGCTAACGTCGTGCTCAAAAAGACCAAAGGCAACGGCAGCGGTTGGATCGTCATTACGTTCGGCTGGGCGATGGGTGTTTTTGTCGGCGCTTACACCGTTGCGGCGATCAGCGGTGCGCACCTCAACCCCGCTGTCACCATCGGGCTAGCTGTAACCAATCAGCTTCCATTGGAGGAAGTGCCTCTGTACATCATCGCTCAGTTCATTGGAGCGTTCATCGGCGCGGTCCTGGTGTTCATCCACTACTACCCGCACTTCGCCGAGACCGAGGATCCGGGCCTCAAGCTGGCGGTCTTCAGTACAGGCCCAGCCATCCGCAACACCGGTTTTAACCTCGTCAGCGAGATCATCGGCACGTTCATCCTCATCTTCGGCATCCTCATGCTGGCAAACGGCAACTTCTCTGGCTTAGGGCCGTTACCGGTGGCGCTGCTGGTGCTGGGCATCGGTCTGTCTATGGGCGGCACCACGGGCTATGCTATCAACCCCGCCCGCGATCTTGGCCCGCGTATCGCACACTTCCTGCTGCCTATCCCAGGCAAGGGTAGCAGCGACTGGGCCTATTCGTGGATTCCTGTCGTCGGCCCGGTGCTCGGCGCTTTAGTGGCGGGTGGGCTCTATTTGCTGCTGTTTGCCGGCTGAACGTGCATGCCAGCATCGC
>DAOTYT010000350.1:0-6003 GCA_034434615.1 Anaerolineae bacterium
GAACGGGGGCGGGCCCGCGAAACTGATCCCAAGCTGCGATAAGATCCGCTTCAGAGGGCGGGTTCGCCAGCTCAACAGCCACATTGACCATATGCCCATCGATGACTGGGGCGCGGTTGCAGGAAGCGCTCACAAGTGCATCCAGCGGCTCTACGCGCGCGCCATTCAAGGAACCGAGCATCTTCAGCGGTTCGGTCTCTAACTTTTCTTCTTCACCGCTGATATACGGGATCATGTTATCAAGGATATCGAGCGATGGCACACCAGGATAGCCTGCCCCGCTGATCGCCTGAGCGCTAACCACTGAGACGCGCCGTATTCCGAATTGACACAGCGGAGCGAGAGCCATGGTCAGGGGCATTGCCGTGCAGTTAGAATTGGCGACCAAAGCGCCCGTCGTCCACCCACGCTGAGCGCGCTGCCGGTCAATGAGTTGAACGTGACCAGCATTCACTTCGGGGAGCAGCAGCGGCACATCGTCAACCATGCGATGCGCTGATGCGTTGGTACAGACGATGTGGCCGGCTGCAGCCAGTTCAACCTCGCGCTGCTCTGCCGCTTCTTTAGGAAGCGCCGAAAAGACAAGTGGTGAGCTTAAAGGATCGTTTAGGCCTTTAACGACCAGGTCGCGCACCGATGCGGGTGGTTCTCCGTCGAGCACCCAACGCGCGATCATGCCATAGGCGTGGCCTGCGCTGCGCTCGGAGCCGATCACTTCGGCCACGCGAAACCATGGGTGCTCCTCTAGCAGTTGGATAAAACGCTGGCCAACAGCGCCTGTTGCGCCGAGTACGGCGACATCTAGTTTCTGCATATTCGGTCAGCTGCCTCGCTAAATGCCCACCGATTGGGTTTGTACAGCCGGGTATGAACCAAGCATTTTGACGAACGATGCGCGTTGCAAAAGCCGTGCGAGCGCTTCTTGGACATGCGGCTCCTGCCAATGACCGATGAAGTCGAGATAGAAGACCGGCTCCCATGGGCGGTTGCGCCGTGGGCGCGACTCAATCTTGGTGAGGTCAAGTCCGCGCTGCGCGAACTCGCCCAGGCACTCGTATAGCGCCGCAGGACGGTTACGAACGGCGAATACCAATGACGTTTTATTGTAATCTGCGGGCGCGGGGTCGTCATTGCCCAGCACGAAGAAACGGGTGAAATTGAAGCTGACATCTTCAATTTGGCGAGCGAGAATGTCCATATCGTACAATTCTGCCGCCAGCTCGCTGGCGATCGCTGCTGTGCCGCTCACCGGATCTGCCGCGAGATCGTGAGCGGCCCCGGCAGTATCGTACCATGGAACCGGCTGGAATCCGTGCCGCCGCAAAAACTGTTCGCACTGCGCCAACGCCTGCGGATGCGAGCGCACTTGCCGTATGTCCTCCAGCTTGCCACCGCGCGGCACCATCAGGGCATGATGCACGTGCAAGATGATCTCAGCTTGGATTCGCAGGTCGTGATCCATAAGCAGCTCATAGGCCTGATTGACGGCGCCGGCCAGTGCATTCTCGACTGGCAGGATGGCATAGGTAACTTTGCCCGTTTCGATGGCTTGAAAGAGCTGGCTGAAATCGGGAACAGGGACGGATTCTGCAGATTTACCGAAGTACTGCAGCAGCGCCTGCTCGGAGTATGCGCCATGAATGCCTTGGAAAGCCACGCGTGCGCCCAAAGCGATTTCCCCTTCTATGTTGATCAGGAAAGCAGCAAGATTTGATAGTAACACAGCCTCACGAGAGCCGTCAATGAAAATTGACAGTGCGACGAACATAATGCTACACTCAAATTAGTGTAGGTGTAATTTCGGGCAGAGGCACGATGCAGGAAACCCGTCGCCATATTCTCGAGATCCTGCGGAAAAGAGGACAAGCGACCGTTGACGATATTGTGGCCGATTTGCAGCAGCGGCGCGGAAACATCACTCCCGTAACGGTTCGCCACCATTTGAACATCCTGCTGCAAGATGGGCTGGTTACAGCACCGGAGCTGCGGCGGCGCACCTCGCCCGGGCGACCGCAGCATGTTTACGCTTTGACAGAAAAAGCCCGCGACTTTTTCCCGAACAATTATCAACGCTTAGCTGAAGGACTGCTCGTTGAGATCAGACGCCAACTGCCGCCCGATGGCGTTAATGTGATTCTTGAGGGAGTGGCCGACGACCTTGCAAGCGAAGCGGCGCTCGTCGATGGGCCACCGGAAGAGCGGATGGACGCAGTCGTTCAGTTTATGAATGACCACGGCTACGAAGCTTCCTGGGAGCGCAGCGAACAGGGCTTCATCTTGCACACATCGAACTGCCCTTACCATGCCATCTCTGAACACGACCGGCTCTTATGCGAATTAGATATGCGTCTCGTCGCCAAACTGCTAGGCGTCGTCCCGCGGCGTATTGCTCACGCAGTTGATGGTGACGAAACTTGTTCTTACCTGATCCCGATCCCTCAATCCAATCCAGAATAATGAAAATCTTCTTCTGTTTTATTGACGCCCAACGACCAACATGCTAAAATGCTGATACAAGCGGAAATCAGGATGAGGAAAGGCGATAACGATGGCTGTCAATGAGCCGCTGACGGAGCGGGAAAAGATTACGGAAGTTGAGCAGGTGATCAGCGTGACGCCGGCAGCGGTACAAACGATACGAAACTTGCTTGAACAGCGGCAAATTCCGGGCTATGCCCTGCGCGTTTTCGTTTCGGGTGGTGGGTGTTCGGGCATGCAGTATGGCATGGCGTTCGAACAGGCGCCGCGCGATTTTGATGCGGTTGTTGAGCAGGACGGCATCAAGCTGATCATCGACCCGACAAGCCTGATGTATCTGCAAGGGGCCACCATCGATTTTGTTGACAGCTTAATGGGCGGTGGTTTCCGCATTGATAATCCCAACGCTGTTTCTAGCTGCGGGTGTGGGCATTCCTTCCGCACTAATGAGAGCGCTGCCGCCGAGAGCAGCAGCGGCTGCGGCTCGTGCAGCAGCTACTGATTACGAGCATTACCAGAGTTCGATGACAAACCCGCAGTGCCAGTGCCTGCGGGTTTCTATTTGCGCATGGCGCTGATCGCCAGGCCAAGCAGCCCCATACCTCCCAACACCACGATCGGCACGATCGGCGGCAGATCGCTTGGGTCGAAGTTCGCAGCCGCCGGCTGCGCGACCTCAACCATGTCATCAATTGAGCTTGCGGCCGGCTGAGTGGGAGCGATCGGGACGATCTCAGGAGGATAAGTGAATGTCGGCAGGATGCCGGCATTTTCCGATGTGTTGAACGCCGCCAATGGATCGCGAACGGCTGCGGTAGCCGTGAGCACGCCGCCCGGCGTCTGTGTCAGGATGGCAAAGGTGGCCGTTTGGCCGAGCGCGAACGGGTCAGGTGTCGGCTCGGCATTCAAATCGATCTGTAGAATAGTAGCGGGATCGCCCGTGATATTGACCAGATCGCCAAACACCCAACCCAGTCCAGTCGGCGACTGGTTGTACTGAAACTGAAGCCACTGGTAGTACCGGCCAGTTACGTTGTAGCGCTCTCCACTGCGGATAACGCCGAGCTGCGCAGCGCTCGTATCTGGGGCAGCGCGAACATTCGCGAAATCGCGAGCCTCCAAGATCGCCTGGCCCATTGGCGTTGGTGTCCGTGTCGCTGTTGGGCCGATGCCCGGTTCAGCCTCGGCAGGCACGATCTGGGAAAGATTTACTTGCGCCGGCGTCGCCGTTGGCACAATCTGCGCAACGGGGGCCGCCTCACTGATCATCGGGAACGCAAGTGCAGCTATACACACAAGCGCGATCCGCTTCATCTGCATTAAAGTTCTCCTGTCTTACGTGCTTATCTTTCTCACCACGATACACGATTCTCAGCGCTCAACCTGCCCTGCTCGGCGATCCGTCGCTCAGCCCCGCGGGTGAGATAACCTTGATATTGTTGTCCGGGCAGCCCCACTACTGTCCACTCGCTCATGACAAAAGGAATGGCGGCCACTCCTGGCGCGCACGCTTCACAGCTTGATGGAATCCACTCACCGTTGTAGCGGCGCGCGATATGAATATGAGTGCCTGTAGAAACTCCCCCTTCACAAGACGGACGGCCGATCCGATCGCCAGTGTTGACTCGTGTGCCAGGCGCAATGCGATCCTGCTCAGCGATATGGAGATACAAGATGGACCATCCTGTCGTCTCGTCTCCATCACCATCCAAATCGAGGATCACTGTTCCCACATCGGTTCGCGCAATGATTCCAGGTGCAACCGCGGTGGCAAAATGCGAGGAAATGTAACATGCCGAAGTGACTGTCGTTAAGTCATCGGGCGGGGCGAAATCGACGGCTGCCCATGCACTGCCGGATCCCCAACCTCCGTGCGGCCCGCCAGTGAAGAACCACGTTTCTCCCTGCGGAAATGGCAGCGTGAGGGGAGGCTGTGCTAGGCCTGGGGGAACCAGTGGATCTACCACGCCAGCGAACGGATCGCCGAAATAACGAACATAGGTTTGGTAGAAACCCGTCTCGGCAACATCGCGCTGCCAGCTCGCAAAATCAGCGTACTGTGCGAGCAAATACTGAACCCCGACTGTCCCAGCGTTCAATGACCGGGCATAGAGCAAGCGGACGCCATCAGTAAATTCGATGCTGTTTAGGCCGCGATATTTCCACCCGTAATACCCGAAGTTCAGCCGATCCGCTCCCCACGTGAGCTGACGGTATAATCCATTTCGATCGAAGCCAAGCGGTGAGGGTTGTGCGCCCAATGGGTAGATGCGGCGCTGCTCGTCGGGTTCTGGATCGCTGAGCCAGCCGGCGCGGTATTCCAAAAGGGCAAGCAAAAGCCGTGCATCAACACTGTATTCGAGCGCAACCCGTTCAACGATCTCGGCTGCGGTGAAAAGCTGATTGCTGACAGTATCGACCGCTGTACGGATGAAGCCGGGCTGCCTTGCGATGAAATCAGCGACATCAAAAGCGCTGCTGCCTGGCCCGCGAACAAGCCGCCCATCGGCGATGATCTTAAAGTCACTGCCTTCTTCCGTCGGTGGGTCTGGCAGGCGCAGCACCTGCCCCACCTCAAGCAAGTTAGGATTCGGCAGAGGGTTCACCTCTAACATACTGGCAACGCTAACGCCGTGCGCGCTGGCGATGGCCGAAAGCGTATCGCCCGGCCTCACAACATATTCGCGCGGCGCCGTGTTTAATCGGGCGGGATCGGCAGTGGGCTGAATGGGCGTCGCGGCATTTGGTGCAGGTTCGAGCGTCGCCCCTGGCGGCGGCGGAAAAGTCGCGGTGATGATGATAATTTCAGGCTGGCTTCGCGAGCAGGCGAGCACTGCCAGCGCGATCGTGCATAACGCGAGTAACGGCTTACGCATCCCGCAATTCTAATCAAAACTCCAAATGCCGACCAGCCCCTGTGCGATCGAAAGGGGAACGCTAAAGGCAGTCGAAGTATCGAGCAGGTTGATGACCGGCAGTCCATCTGACGTGAGCTCGCTGTAAAGAAGGTGACGGCTATCCGGCGACCAGATGCGATGGCTTTGCGCGAACTGGTCAAAGTAAGTGAGCAAGTAGGTCATCTCTTGGGTTGGGATAAATGACGCATAGCGATCTACTGTGCCAGTGGTCACATCGAGGACCGACCAAGCAAGGCCACGGCTGGATTGCGCCAATTCGAGCTGAGAGGAGCTGTTCTGGGCGGGCTTGGCGCTAAAGGTGCCAGGTGGCGTCGCCAACGTGACATAGGCGATGTTTGTGCTATCCGGCGACCAGAAGAAAGCCAGCACTCCCCCTAACGACGTGCTGGCGATGATCTCTCCCGAGACGCTGTCGATCACCACCAACGGATCGCCGCTGCTGATATAGGCGATCAAATTGCCGTCAGGAGACCATGAAAAGGCGACATTGCCATCCAATGGCGGCGTCAGAGGCTGTACTGAGTCATTAGTCACGATAGCTAACCGGGTTTGCGAACGCGACGACTCAGGCTCGGCGATGCCAATGAGGATACGATCATCGACTGGC
>DAOTYT010000351.1:0-1682 GCA_034434615.1 Anaerolineae bacterium
TTTAGTTTGAGACCATATAAAAGAATGTATCGTTAGCTTTTCGGAGAGTGTGTTGTGCGCTATCGATTGTTTCTAGGCTTGTGTGCAGTCGGTTTGTTGGCAGCATCCGTCTGGGCCATCGCGGAAGACCCCGGAACTCCCACGCCACCGCCACCTGCCCCCCCCGTCGTTCTCACCCCCGCTGTTCCTGAGTTCACCGCCAACGTGATCAACGACGAAGGCGGCCCCGTGCTAATTCGCGGCGTGCTGCCGATCACAAACATCAACGTGAAGCGCGCCTCAATGCGACCAGTCATCGTTTTGGAAGATCAAGTCAACTTTGTTGCGCGCAATTTTGAGGGCAAAATTTCCAAAGAAAGCCAAGTGCTGGCGCTCTTCACCAGCGATTTTTTTGCAAACGCTCCAATTGGCTACGAGCTGAGTTTGCCGGCTGTCCCACGTGGGACGTTCCTTGATGTCGATCAAAACGGCCGACCTGACCCCGGCGTGCAGATTTTCCAGATCGGCTACTGGGATGATCGCTATGGGCAGATCTACCTGAACGAGAAGGAGATCTACGCTTGGTCGAGCGCTTACAGCAGTGCGCGCGTGGACGAAGACCCGCGCCGCATAGGCGAGATCATCGGCGGCCGCCTGATCGTGTACGCTGCCGAGCCGGGGCAGGGGTTTCCGTCTGGTTTTGGCGCGGATGGGCTACTCTTCACCGCCGATGACCCGATCGTGACGCTGCCCGTGGGCTACTCTGTCGTCAACCTCGACACAACCCCCTTCACCTTTGACCGCGCCCGTGAGCAGGTGATCGACTTGATCGAGCCCGATTCGCTGGTGCTGGACGACTTTTCTATGCTCAGCTACGTCGAGGCGTTCGATGCGTTGATCGAAAAAGCACGCCGCGGCTACTCGTTCACGGAGTACAAGGGCATCGACTGGGACGCCATCTCAGCGCAGATGCGCCCGCGCTTCGTCGAGGCTGAGCAGCGCCGCGACCGCCGCGCCTACTTCCAGGCGCTCGATGAGCTGGTCATGCTGATCCCAGATGGGCACGTCGCCGCCTACGGGTCACAGCTGGTGTCGGAGGGGCGGCGGCAGGCGGTGGCGGGCAGCGTAGGAATGAACCTGCGCGAGCTCTCTGATGGCCGCATCCTGGTGAACTTCGTCTTGGACAACGGCCCAGCGCAGCGCTCAGGCATCCGCGTGGGCGCGGAAATTCTCGCGATCAACAACGTGCCGATTCAGGAGTACCTGCGCTCGGTGCGGCCGGCCACCGGCCCCTTCAGCAGCGAAGAGATGCTGCGGCTCGCGCAGGTGGCGTATGCGGCACGCTTCCCGTTGAACACCACCGCCATCGTAACCTTCCGCAACCCCGGCCAATCGGAACAGACTGTCCGAATGAGCGTGATTGAAGACAACTTCTCGCTGGCGTATGGGCAAGCGCTGCAGAACGGCACGCTGAACAGCTCGCCACACAGCGCGCCGGTGGAGTTCTCCTTCAATCGCGACCGCGTGGGCATCGTCCGAGTGAACACCTTTGACGGCAACGAAGCGCTGATCGTCTCCAGCTGGCACTTCTTCCTGGAGACGGCCAACCGCATTGGCTCGCCAGGCGTTGTGATCGACCTGCGCAGCAACAGCGGCGGCTTCTCGTTCATCGCAAACCGACTAGCGGCCACGCTCTACGACGG
>DAOTYT010000352.1:0-2233 GCA_034434615.1 Anaerolineae bacterium
TCGATTCTAGCAAACAACGATCGCGTGTCAAGCGTAGAGTTAAGGGGAGTGTCTAAATGTTGTAGATACAGCGCGCAACCTGAAGGATAGTCAAGCCTGCAGTCTCCACAAAATTTACCAGCCCGCTACAACGCACAGCCTTGCATTCTTTAGTGATACACAGTATCATTTGAAGCCTTGCTAATATTTGGGGTCAAGCATTTTATGGACAAAGCAATTTGGATACTGCGAACCGTATTTTCCCGTAAGGGCGGCCCGCCGTGTCATCCTTACGACCGCCCTTTTTTACAATAGTGTTCGTTTTGCTTTGTTCATCACTAATGCACGCTCTAATGACTATCAACGATAACGATAAGGAAAGCAGAACCCATGAAAATCGCCTATGTCTTCGCTACCCCGAATGCCTCCGCCTATAAGCTGGCGCAGATGATTCTGCCTCAACTTGAAGCCAATACTCATGGGGTTGACGTTGTCGGCATGTTCTTTTTCGATGACAACACCCTCATCCTGCGTCAAGGCGACCCAGTCGGAGAACGGCTCGCGAAGGTGGCACAGGAAAAAGGCATACTGCTCATGATGTGCGACATGTGCGCATTGCAACGTAATCTGGCCGAAGGCGCGCCGCGCTGGTGCAACCCTGATGGCACTGGCCGCACCGAACCGAATGAGATCAGGACGGTGAACACGGTTGCTGGTGTTCAGGTTGGCTGCTTCCCCGATCTGTATGCAGCGCTTGCAGGCAATCCGCCGGATCAGGTTATCACGCTCTGAGCGCACAGGAAGTATGTGTCCAATGAATAAACTCCCGGTTACTGTGCTATCAGGCTTCCTCGGCGCAGGGAAAACGACATTGCTCAATTACATCCTGCATAACCGCGAGGGTATGCGCGTCGCCGTGATCGTCAACGACATGAGCGAGATCAATATCGACTCGCAGTTGGTGCGCGATGGCGGCGCGCAGCTCAGCCGCACCGAGGAAAAGCTGGTCGAGATGACCAACGGCTGCATCTGCTGCACCCTGCGTGAGGACTTGTTGCAAGAAGTAACGCGGCTGGCACGAGAAGGGCGTTTCGACTATCTGCTGATTGAGTCGACCGGCATTTCTGAGCCGCTGCCGGTAGCCGAAACGTTTACCTTTCCGCTCGATGATGGCACCAGTCTGGGTGATGTTGCCCGGCTGGATACGATGGTGACTGTGGTAGACGCGAAGAACATCCTGCATGAATTGGACACGCTTGATACGTTGCAGGATCGCGAAATGGGCATGAGCGACGACGATGAGCGCACCATCGCCGATCTGCTGGTCGATCAGATCGAGTTCGCTAACGTGCTGGTGCTGAACAAAACCGATCTGGTCAGCACTGATGATCTCGGACGGGTGGAGGCGCTCCTAAAGCGCATGAATCCAAGCGCGAAGCTGATCCGGGCGCGCTTTGGCGAGGTGCCGTTAAAAGAAGTTCTCAATACCGGGCGCTTTGACTTCGATCATGCTTCAACGTTCGAGGAATGGCTGTCTGGTGAGGTGCATACCCCAGAGACTGAGGAGTATGGGGTGAGCAGTTTCGTCTACCGCGCGCGCCGCCCATTTCATCCTCAACGTCTGATGGATGTGTTAGAAGGCAGCATGTTGGATGGTGTGATCCGCTCCAAGGGCTTCGTGTGGTTGGCGACGCGGCACAACATGGTTGGCGTGTGGTCGCAGGCGGGTGAGGTGATCTCGCTGGATTATGGCGGAGAATGGTGGGCGGATACACCTGCTGATGAATATCCCGCTGATCCTGCGCTGGTCGCCGAGATCAAGCGGCTGTTCGAAGGCGAGTATGGCGATCGGCGGCAGGAAATTGTCATTATCGGTATTGGGCTGGATCGTGAGGCGATCACGGTGGCGCTGGATGCCTGCTTGCTGACTGACACAGAAATGGCGCTCGGCTGGCGCAAATGGCGCAAATTCCCAGATCCGTTCACTGCATGGATGGAGGACTGAGCTGTCTCTGCAGATTAGACGTGGGTCTAACGACGATATCGGCGTTTTGCAGATCTTCCAACGTGAAGGTTGATATGAAGATTGTGCCAATCTCATTCTAGAAGGCTGCGCTGATTATGCTGGAGAGCGCTGAATATCGTGGACATAGAGCTCAACCTTGAAGGACGGTCGTGTTCATAGGCTCCACCCAGTTTGCTACTCCCTTTTGAAAAGTTTTAACGTTCATTTCTCGCTTGAACCGTCGTGGTA
>DAOTYT010000353.1:0-4120 GCA_034434615.1 Anaerolineae bacterium
CCGCTGCCGCGCTTCGAGAGACAGCCGTTTCGCGCATGGTTCGCCGCGCATAAGCCGCATCCGTCAGCGCCATATCGCGGCAAAGTCGCTTACTTTCACGCCTGCGCTGGCAATTATTTCGATACGCTGACGTCTAAAGCGGCGGTGCTCGTGCTGGCGCACAATGGTTTCGACGTGGTGCTGCCAGAGCAGAACTGCTGCGGCCTGCCGATGCAATCCAACGGCGAATTTGATGCGGCGCGCCGTTATGCCCAGAACAACCTGAATCGACTGGCGGATTACGTTCGCTTAGGCATGCCGGTTGTCGGCGCGAGCACGTCGTGCACGCTCAGCCTTAAATCTGACTACCGCGAGATCCTTCGGGTCGAACACCCCGATCGCGATTTGATCGCCCGCGCCACTTACGACCTGAGCGAATTTCTGCTGGAGCTGCACAGGCGCGGCGAACTAAAGACCGACTTTCAGGAGCTGCCGATCGACGGAACGCTCATCTACCATGCGCCGTGCCAGCAAAAAGCGCATCACATGGGCCAGCCGGCGCTCGATCTCTTTGAGCTGATTCCAGGCTTGAACGTCCGGCTCTCTGAAGCGAGCTGCTGCGGCATCGCCGGCACATACGGGTACAAAACCGAGAAATACCAGATCGGGATGGATGTCGGCAGGCCGCTGTTCGAGCAAGTACGAGCCGCCGGCATCGATAAGCCAGTGATTTGCGACAGCGAAACATGCCGCTGGCAGATCACGCACGCAACAGGCGCGCGCAGCATCCATCCCGCACAGGTGTTCGCTGCTGCTTACGGTCTGCTGCCGCTGTAGCGGCAGCAGCGCCCAAGTTGCAGCGCCACTGAAGGCGGTTATAATAATCAAATCGACATTTGATTAAAGTGATTTTTTGGAGACCTATCATGGATAAAGTCGCTTTTGACGGCATCGCCTTCACGCTGAATGAAGAGCAGCGGCAGCTTCAAAAGGTGGCGCGCGAGTTTGCGGCCAAAGAGATCATCCCAGTTGCCGAGCACTATGACCGCACGGGCGAGTTCCCGATCGATATCATCAACAAAGGCCGCGAGATCGGGCTGGTCAATCTCAACATCCCGCTTGAGTACGGCGGGCCGGGCGCCAGCGTGCTGGAAGAATGCATCGTTGGCGAAGAGCTGGCCTATGGCTGCTCTGGCATCAGCACAGCGATGAGCGTCAACAACCTATCGTCGCTGCCGATCATGCTGGGGGGCACCGAAAAGCAGAAGGCTTACTGGCTGGGCGAGCGCATGATCGATCAGGGACACCTTGCCGCTTACTGCGTCACTGAGCCGGCGGCCGGGTCAAACGTCGTCGGAATGCAGACGCGCGCCGAGCGCCGCAACGGCCACTACGTCATCAACGGCTCGAAGATCTTCATCAGCAACGTGAACTTCGCCAGCTTCTACACGGTTTTTGCCGTCACCGATCCGGAGAAGAAGCACAAAGGCATTTCATGCTTTATCGTGGAGCGCGATACCCCCGGCATCACCGTCAGCAAGCACTTTGACAAACTGGGCCAACGCGCCGCCGATACGGCCGAGATCACCTTTGAAAACGTTGAGGTGCCGGTGGAAAATCGAATCGGCGAAGAAGGCATGGGCTTCATGCTGGCGATGACGGTGTTCGATCACAGCCGGCCGGGAGTGGCGGCCGGCGCAGTAGGCGTGGCCCGGCGCGCGCTGGAGGAGTCGATCAAGTATGCCAAGGAACGCGAAACGTTCGGGCAGCCGATTTGGCAGCATCAAGCCATCGGCCACAAGATCGCTGATATGGCCATCAACATTGAGGCAGCGCGCCTGCTGACATGGCAGGCCGCGTGGATGGTGGATAACGGCATCAGCAACCCGAAAGCCGTCGCTTACGCCAAAGCGTTTGCCGCCGATATTGCCATGCAAGTCACCGTCGATGCCGTTCAGGTCTTCGGTGGCTACGGCTATATGAAAGAGTATCCGGTCGAGAAGTTGATGCGCGACGTGAAGGTGTTCCAGATCTATGAGGGCACCAGCGAAATTCAGCGCAACATCATTGTTAGGGAGCTGTTTCGCTAAGAGCAGCGCTTGCGATCGAGGGCCTGACAACCCGACAATGCGATACAACGCTCGGCAGCTCACAGTCGATAAAAGGGACGGGAATGGTGCAGCACATTGATGTCTTGGTTGTTGGCGCAGGTCTCTCGGGGCTGATGGCGGCGCGCACGCTGATTGAACGCGACCTGCGCGTCTTAGTGCTGGACAAAGGCGCCAGCGTTGGTGGGCGCATGGCGACCAGACGGATCGGCGAAGGGCTGGCCGATCACGGGGCGCAGTTCTTCACCGTGCGCAGCCCGGAGTTCCGCGCGATGGTTGACCGGTGGCTCGAAAGCGGGTTGGTTTTCGAATGGTCGCGTGGATGGAGCGATGGCAGCCTCGCCCACACCAGCGATGGGCATCCGCGCTATGCCGTTGCCGGCGGCATGAACGCGCTGGCCAAGCAGCTTGCAATCGGCGTTGAGACCCGCACACGAGTCCATCTGGTCGAAGTGCGGCGCACGCCTGACGGATGGATCGTCAGCGACGAAGCCGGGACGACGCAGCGCGCGCGCGCCGTCGTTTTAACGCCGCCCGTACCCCAGTCGCTGGCCCTGCTCGATCGCGGCGGTGTGACGCTGCCAGCCACGATTCGCGCCTCGCTCGACTCGATCCAATACGAGCCTTGTCTCACGGCGATGTTTCACATTGAAGGGGATGCCATCCTGCCAGCTCCCGGCGCCATCCAACGCCCGCATGCGCCCATCTTCTGGATGGCCGATAACCGGCGCAAAGGCATTTCGCAGGGGGTGACGATCATCACAATGCAGGGCAACCCAGCTTACAGCCGCCAGCTCTTCGATCTTGAAGACGATGACGTCCTCAAATCGTTCCGCGTGGGGCTGATGCCGTTCCTCGATGAAAACGCGCGCATCATCGAGGGGCAGCTCAAACGCTGGCGCTACTCGATGCCGGCGCTGCTCTATCCTGAACCTTACGTGCTGGTGGATGCCGGCGCACCGCTCATCTTCGCGGGCGACGCCTTTGGTGGGCCGCGGGTCGAAGGTGCAGTGCTGAGCGGTCTGGCCGCCGGGCAGGCGCTGGCTGAGGCGTTGCGTTAACCAGCGCTGCGCAAAAAGCGGGGTCGCTTCATTGCAGGGCGACCCCGCACCGCCTGCACAAAGCCACTCTAATTGATCGTTGCGCCGGTGAAGATCTTCTTCACCGCATCGCTGGCCGTGTTTTGAGCCAAATAGGCGATGTGTTCTCCAGCGAAGGGGATCGGTTCCATCTTAAAATAACTGACCAAGGCGTTATCGCTGACGACATTCGGGACGGCCAGCAGCTCAAGCAGGGATAAATTGACCGGCGCGCCGGGCAGGGTTTTCTCCATCACCCAGACGGCGGGCTTCAACAGGCCGACCGGCCCGGGAACAAACAGGCGCGAAGTGCTCATCGCCTTGAGGATGCGCTCTTCGATCTCGCCGAGAGTGAGCACCTCCGGGCCGCCTAATTCAAACTCTTTGCCGATTGTGCCGGGGTCATCAAGCGAACGCACCATCGCCTCAACCACATCATAGACCGAGACGGGCTGGAACTGCGCCTTCCCACCCCCGATCATAGGAAAGACGAGCGGTGTCAAACGCACCAACCGGGCGATTGAATTGAAAAACTCATCCTGAGGGCCGAAGATCGCCGAGGGGCGTACGGCCGTCCACTCAAGTTTAGAAGAAGCAACATATTCCTGAGCGCGGCCCTTGCTGCGCAGAAAGCGCGAGAAATGATCGGGCGTGGCGCCGTTCTGGCACATATTGATGAAGCGCGGCACGCCCTCGGCTTCCGCCGCATCAACCACGTTGATCGTGCCCTGATAGTTGACGTCTTCGTAGGTCGCGCCGCCTTTTTCGATGGCGATGGCGACCAGATGGATAACTGCCGAGACATCCTGCATCAGCGCGCGCAGTCCTTGGCGGTCGCTCACATCGCCTTTGACGATCTCGATCTTGTCTTTGACATCGGCCAAACGCAGCTTGGCTTTTTCCGTATCGCGCACCATGGCGCGCACGGGCTTTCCCATTTCAACCAAGCGACGA
>DAOTYT010000354.1:0-1506 GCA_034434615.1 Anaerolineae bacterium
GCGGCGCGCCTGGCACGTTCACTTGGCGTCTCGCCGATGATCATCGGTTTGACGATCGTCGCGATCGGCACCTCGATGCCGGAGCTGTTGGTCAGCGTGGGGGCTGCCATCTCCGGCTCGTCGGATTTGTCGATCGGCAACATTGTCGGTTCAAATATCGCCAATATCGGCCTGATCTTGGGCCTTGCCGCTCTGATCTATCCAATTTCTGTGCACGTTACGTTAGTGCGCCGCGAGATCCCGATCATGATCCTGGTCGCGCTGTTGGCCTATTTCCTGTTCCGCGATGGCCTCATCAGCGCCCGTAATGGCATTGTGCTGCTGGTCGGGCTGGTCGCCTTCATCAGCTTCATGGTTTACTCAGCCCGCCGCCAGCGGCAGGAAAATAACAATCAACTCTCGCTGGAGGACGAAATTGAACTCCAAGCGATCAAGCGCGGCCGCGAGATCATCCGCGTGATCGCCGGGATTGTCATCCTGATGATGGGCGCGCAGCTTACCGTCGGCGGCGCAGTTGGGTTGGCGCGGGCCTTAGGCGTCAGCGAATTGGTCATCGGGATCACGTTGATCGCGTTCGGCACCTCGCTGCCAGAGCTGGTGACGACTCTGGTCGGTGCGCTGCGCAAACAGAGCGATCTGGCGCTTGGCAATGTCGTCGGTTCCAACATCATCAACATTCTCGCCGTCTTGGGCATGACAGCGGTCGTGCGCCCAATTCAGGTGTCTGAACAAATCGTGTACTTCGACGGGCTGGTGATGCTTGGCTTTTCGTTGCTGCTGCTGCCGTTCGTCGCTAATCGCAGGCTCAGCCGTTGGGAAGCAGCCTTTTTCGTAATCGCCTACGTCGTCTATGTCATCACGCTGTTCACGCTGACGCGCTGATCGGGTTCATTTAGCCTTCAGCCCTTCACGAGCGCGGAAACTCATACGCAGCGGCGTCCCTTCAAAGGGATAGACCGCCCGAATTTGGTTCTCTAAGAAGCGGCGATAGGTGAAATGCACCAAACGCGGGTCGTTCACGTGAAACAAGATCAGCGGCGGGCTGATGGCCACCTGCGCGGCGTACATGATCTTGAGGCGGCGCACGCCGCGCACGGGCGGTGTGTGCCTCAGCATGGCCTCGCGCACTAACCGGTTGAGATCGGCGGTCGGGATGCGGAAATGACGCCCCTCCCACACACGGTGGGCCGTCTCCAGCACCTGATGAATGCGCTGGCCGGTTAACGCACTGGTGAAAATGATAGGCGGGTCTGGCAAAAACTGAAACTTCTCGCGCAGCTCGCGCTCAAAGGCATGCAGAGTGTAGCTGTCTTTTTCGACTGCATCCCACTTGTTCACGATCAAGACGATGCTTTTGCCGGCCTCGATCACATACCCGGCGATGTGCTGATCCTGCTCGGCGACGCCCATCGTCGCATCGATCAACAGCAGCGCGACATCGGAACGCTCAACGGCCTTCATCGCCCGCAGCACGCTGTACTTTTCGACGCCCGGTTCAATGCGCCC
>DAOTYT010000355.1:0-5996 GCA_034434615.1 Anaerolineae bacterium
GGCGGTCAAACGTCACTGGCGAACCTGGATTGAACGTGCGGCGCAGGTGATCGATCAGCTCTGGCACAGTCACAAAAACGACCGCATCACCACGATCTTGCACCGCATTGGCGATCGCAGCGGCGAGATGCGTTTTGCCGCTGCCGTAACCTCCAAAGAAGACCAACCAATCTTGGGGGGCAGCCGCATAGCTGCGGGCGACAGCCAGGGCCTGCTCCAGGTTGTGCTGCTCTTCCAGCGACGTCCCCGTCCGCGCATCAAACGTGTCGAAGGTCATTTCATGGTAAAGCGCTAAATCGGAAATTTGATCGCTCTCACGCTGGACGGGCGTGCGGTAATCAGGCGCGGTGATACGAATGCGCCTGATCACATTGTCATCCAGCAAACGGCTGCGCACGCGCGGGTCCAGCGCTTCGAGATCGACATTGGTCGTGATCACGGTCGGACGTCGTGTGCTGTAACGATAATTGAGCAGCTGAAACAGTTTCTCCTGTGCCCATGCGCTCGGGTTCTCTACGCCGAGGTCATCTAAGATCAGCATCGGCGTGTTTTTCAGCCGGTCAAACAGCTCGTCATACCCTACTTCCGATGTGGGGCCGTAAGCACTGCGCAGATGATCGAGCAGATCGGGCGTTGTGATGAAAATGACAGCGTCGCCGCGTTCAAGGCGGGTATTGCCGACTGCGGCAGCCAGATGCGTTTTGCCGCAGCCATAAGTTCCCTCCAGCAGCAGCCAGCCATCGGGGGCGCTGGCATAGCTGATCGCGACGGCCAGCGCTGCGCGCAGCGAGTCGCGCTCACGCGGGAGCAGCATGGGCAGGTCGACTTGAAAATTGCCGAACGTCTTGTCGACAAAAGCATCTAGGTTGCCCAACTTGCGCAGCTTCTCGCGACGTTCGGGGTCGGTTGGGTAATTAGGGCAGGGGAAAAGTTTTCCGAAATACTCATGGCCAACGGGCACATCATAGCGCACCAGTCCCTGACCGCCGCAGATCGAGGTCTTGCCGCACAGCGCACAGAGCGCGCTCTCGCTGTCAGTGGTCGATGAGATCGGCATATTCGTCGGGGATGTACCGTCGTCCATCGCGTTGATCAGGTTTCTCAACGAGCGCATCGCGTTTTCCTTCCTTAAGCCACCGGTTCAAGACCGCCTCGATGAAGCGCCAGCTTCGCGCATTGCGCGTCACGGCGATGTGGATGGCTTCCTCCACCCAGCCGGGTGGGTATTCTCGTTCAGCATCGGCCAGCGCCTCGCCGATCAGCGGCGTCAGCGGGCCGATGTTGGCTTCGTAAAGCTGGTAGATCGTCGGCCGTTCCGGCAGGATCTCGATCGTCTGGCCGGGGGCGGGGCGCCAATGCCCAAGACGGATCTGCTCGACGGCCCGGCGGCCCGGCGCTGCGTTGAGGAAATAAAGCATCTCCCGGCTTTCCGAAAAGGCTACCTCAGCGCGAAGCAGGATGCCATGGTTGACGGCGCGTTCTAATGCCGCGGCGAGCGTCTGTTCGGGGGGCGCCTCGGGTTCTGCGGTTCGCAGGGCATCTAACAGCGGGCGGCTGGCTGTGTAATCGCCATAACGTAAGAAGCGATGTTGGCCCTCGCGCTGCTGCACGGCCCAAAATGTGAACAGCACGACTTGAAGCTCGCTCAGCGAGTCGACGATCGGCAGCAGCTCACTGATGAAGGCCGAGGGCAGGGCGAAAGTGCGAGGTTTGCCGGGAGAGAAGCCGGCGAAGCGGCGCGCTGTCATAGGTGGCTCAAGTCGATCGTGCCAGTGCGCGCATCGCTGAACTTAGTCAGTGAGCGCTCAAAATGCAGCGAGACCGTGCCGGTGGGGCCATTACGGTGTTTGGCGACGATGATATCTGCTTTGTTAGGAAACTCCGTCGCTTCGTTATAGACGACATCGCGATAGAGGAAGGTGACGATATCAGCGTCCTGTTCAATCGAACCCGACTCGCGCAGGTCGCTCAGCACGGGGCGTTTGTCATGGCGGCTTTCGACGGCGCGCGAGAGCTGCGCCGCCGAGAATACCGGCACGTTCAGCTCGCGCGCTAGTTCTTTCAGGCTGCGGCTGATATAGCTGATCTCCTGCACGCGGTTGTTCTCATAACCGCCCCCCGCGTTCATGAGCTGCATGTAATCGACGATCACCAGATCAAGGCCATATTCATGCAGCAGCCGGCGGCATTTCGTCCGCATTTGCAACGGGTTAATGGCGGGCGTATCGTCGATGAAAATGCGTAGGTTGGCCATGCGCCCGGTCGCCTGTACGAAACGCGCCCATTCTTGCTGCGAAAGCTGGCCCGTTCGCAGGCGCTGGGTGTTTATGCCGGTTTCCATGGCGACGAAGCGCTGGACGATCTGGTCGGAAGCCATCTCCATCGTGAAAATGGCGACGCGCCCCCCCAATTTCGCCGCGTTGAGGGCGACCGAGAGCAAAAAGCTCGTCTTGCCCATGCCCGGCCGGCCGGCGAAAATCAACAGGTCTGACCGCTGCATCCCTCCCAGCAGCTCATCGAGATCGCGGAAGCCCGTCGGCAAACCGAGCGGCTCATCGGGGTGCTGCATCAGATATTCGATGCGATCGAAGTATTCGGCCAGCGCCTCCTGCATCGGCACCAAGTCGCGGCGCAGGTTGCGCTCTGTCACTTCAAACAGGCGCGCCTCTGCCTCGCTGGTCACTTTCTCGATCGGCAAATCTTCTTCGAGCGCCAGCCCTTTGATCTGATCGGCCGCTTTCATCAGGCGGCGGCGAATGGCCGCCCGCTCGACGAGCCGGCCGTAGATCTCAGCATTGATCGATGTCGGCGTGCTGTTGATGAGCTGAAGCAGAAACGCAGGCCCGCCGACATCATCAAGATGTCCCAACGCGCGCAGTTCATCCTGCACTGTGACGAAATCGATACGCTCGCTGCGCTCGGAAATGCGCACCATCGCTTCCCAGATGTAACCGTGGCGCAGGATGAAGAAGTCTTCCGCCCTTAAGAACGAGGCGACACTCAGGAATGAGTCGTCATTGATTAGCACCGCGCCGAGTACAGCTTCCTCCGCTTCTTGGCTGAAAGGGGCCTGTTGGTTAGCGGCGTAATAAGGTGTGCTCGTCATGGAGTGTCCGGTCGCAATGTCACAATAGGGAAACGATGTGCCCGCCTCAGCGGCGCATCGTGCGTTTAGGGTTGAGTCGATGAACTGAAGCGATGGCCGCGAACGACGGCACTACTCGTCTTCTTCGTCGAGATCGTCCAGATCAAGCGAGTTCACGAAATCTTTGAACGCGCTCAGCCGATCTTCACTGACCTCGTCCGCAGCGCTCGCATTAAAGGTGCGTTCGACATCGTCCTCAGGTTCGATCGATGCACGCTCCATCACCGTCTCTGCGACGAAGATCGGTGCTTTCACGCGCACCGCCAGGGCGACGGCATCGCTGGGACGGGAGTCGATCTCGATCTGCCTGCCATTGACATCGATGACGATGCGCGCATAGTAAACGTCGCTGCGCAGGTCGTTGATCAGGATGTGGACGACGCGCCCGCCAAGTTCACGGATGACCGATTTGAGCAGATCGTGGGTCAGCGGCCGCTGCGGTGGCATCTCCTGAAGTTCGATCGTGATCGCATCTGCCTCGCACGGGCCAATCCAGATAGGCAGGTAACGGTCGCTGTTGGTATCCTTGAGGATGACTACCCGATACTGCGACATCAAACTTACTCGAATGCTATCAATAATAACCTCGATCATGGCCTTTTTACCTGAATCTGCCCGAGTGGGACGGCGCTTGCATTACTGCCGATTATACACAGAAGCGCGCGCGCGGCAACCGATCAACTGTCTAGGTTCTGGCTGAATTTTATCCGCTTCACTTCGCAGTACAAAATGCCGACGAACGCCGATCTATTCACAACGATTGTCAGGTGTTATTGCCCTGGCAAAATCGCTTGAGATCGCCTATTCTCTGTCCATGGGTAATCTGTTTGACCTAATCAAATACCGCAAGCCACCAGCAGTCATGTTGCTGGGGATCGCGCTGCTGGTGGCACTCGTCGCCTGCAGCGCTCGGCCGACCGCTCAATACACACTCGGCGATCTGCTGCTGGAAGAGGATTTCGACCGGGCATCGGCATGGGAATGGTATCGAGACGCCTCTCGGTCGATCGACATGCGCGTGCAGGACGGCTTTTACCGCGCGCAGGCTGGCGCTGGCACGCTGATGTGGACGCTCAACGCGCAGATGCACACCGATGTCGTGATTCAGGTCGATACGCAGCGCATATCTGGCGATGTTGTTAACGCGCACGGCCTCATGTGTCGGGCTTCGCCCAGCGGCAATGGCAACGGCTATTATTTCCTGATCAGCGCCGACGGCGCTTACACGATCCGCCGTGGTGCGGGCGATCAGGTCACCGCTCTAGTTCCATGGCAAACGAGCCGCGCCCTCAACCGCGGCCAGGTGATCAACCGGCTGCGCATTGTCTGCATCGGCGACTATCTGGCGCTGTACGTAAACGGCGAATTTGTCGCTGAGGCGCGCGATGACCGCTATCACACCGGCGTCGCTGGCCTAGCTGTAGCCGCGCCAAACAGCCCGATCGAAGTGACCTTCGACCGTGTGATCATCTGGTCGGCACAGTTTGCCGCGCGCTGACCGCCGCTAATTCGCGAACTAACGCGCGGGGATGATCAACGTCTGGCCGATGCTCAACCGGTCTGGGTTGGTCAGGTTATTGGCATCGACGATCGCCTGTATGCTGACCCCGAAACGCTGCGAGATGGTGAACAGCGTATCACCCGGCCGGACGGTATAAGTTTCGCCAACCATAAACTCTGGTGGCGCAGTCGCAGGGGCAAGCAAGGGCTGGCCGGCTGGCACTTCGTCGAGCGCCGTCCCCGCGTTTATCGGGGCGCTGGGCGCGCCGGCGGGCTGGCATTCGGGCAAATTCAAAAGCTGTCCGATTTGCAGCACCGGCGGGTCTCCAACCAGGTTGGGGTTGGCGCGCCGCATGTCCTCGACGGTGAAGCCGCGCGATGTCGCGATGCGGAAGAGATTATCACCAGCCTGCACAATATACAGGCAGTCGTCTCCGCTGGTGCCGGGTAGAGAGGTCGGAGTAATCAACCCCGATGGGGTTGACGTTGCATTCAAGGCCGGTTCGGTTGGGTCAGGCGTGATCGGCCCAAGCGGGACACCGGGCGTAATGAACTGCGGTGTTGAGGTGGCGGGGACGAGCGTTGGCAGTGGTGTCGGCTGTGCCTGGGCTTGCGCGTCCAGTGGGCTGGGCTGCGCGCCCATCTCCGCGCCGGCTGCTTCAGGCGCAGGCTGATCTGTGACGCCGTCGCTTTCAGTCGGCGGCTCGACCGGCAGGATGACTGTACTCCCTTCCTCCGCTTCGATCGTTGGCAGCGCTTCCAGCGAGGGCGCATCAACCGCTGGTTCGCCCACATTGTCGGGAAGGAGGACGCCTGGCGTCGGCATGATCGACTCGCCGGCAGGACGAAAACATCCCGCGGTCAGGAGCAGCAGCGCTAATGGTGCTGCGCGCAGAATAGAAGAAACTGCGTTCAATACATCCCCTCCTGTCATCCTCTTTTCAGGATACACCCTGACCGGCGTTTGTGCAAAGTGAACGTTAGCGTCTCATGACTATTCTCGCCCACGATGCTGTATTATCCTATTGAAAAGTTACTGAACGATCCGGAAAGGCGCTGTTTGTGGAGTCAAAGCCCATTCGAATTCTCGTCGTTGATGACGATCCGGAACTGCTCCAACTGATCAAGGTGCTGCTTGAACGCATCCAGGCCGAGACCATAACCGCCGAAAACGCGAAAGCAGCCGCGCAAATTCTGCGCAACCCGCCCCTGCCAGATCTGCTGATCTTAGATTTAATGCTGCCAGATATTAGCGGCATTGAATTCCTGCGGCAGATGCGCGCGCGCGCTGCGTTCGATGGAGTTCCGGTGCTGGTGCTGTCTGCGCTCATCGATCCGCTGCATATTAAAG
>DAOTYT010000356.1:0-10867 GCA_034434615.1 Anaerolineae bacterium
GCCTGGTAAAGCATCGAGAAATCGACGCTTTGGGCGCGCTCTTCGGTGAAGGTGATGCCGTCCCCGGCCACGTCAACCTCGCCATTGGCGACGGCGATCAGCATGCTGTTCCAGTCGATCTCGACGAAGACCGGCACACAGTTAAGCAGGCGGCAAATATCGCGGAAAGTATCATAATCCCAGCCGACGTACTCTCCGTCCTCGTTGATGAAGTTGTAGGGCGGGTAGGCGTTCTCAACAGCAATCCGGATCTCGCGACCGCCGAGATCGGGCAGGGTATCTCCGGGCTGGGCGATACTCGCAGCGCCGGGGAACACAATGATTAATATGGATATTAGCAGAAGATTAAACAACCGCACTGTAATACCCTCCTTTGATTGATTGTTTTCAATTCTTTTTGGTTGGCGAATTAAATTGACACAATCTCGAAAGATTTGCAACAATCTGCCCTGCCCAGGACAGACTATCGTCTATGGGCAACGCTGGAGAAAATACGCCCAGCGACCCCCCTGGAGTCTAAAATTGGTCGCTTTGTATCCTTGTGAGAAGGCCGCTTGCAGGGTCGTTCGCAGTGCCAGCCGCCAGCTCATAATCGCACTCGGGTTGAGGGTGCTCAAATCCGCCGGTATCTCGACCCAAAAGACATCACCCGCGCTGAAGATCTGGGTAACTGGCCAGCCAGATTGATCGGCGCATAGAGCCCAGGACTCACTTTGAATGGAGTCGGGCTCGGCCGGGTCTTCTTCAACCGGCCAGATCACCTCAACGCGATCAGACGGGGCGCTGACATTAATCTGATCGTGAAGCGTCCCGTAAAAATCGACGTGATAGATGTTCGTAAAAGCCTTTAATTGACACAGATTAAAATGCGCATTGCCGCGCCTGAGCGGGTCGAAAGTCCAGCGAATCTCCGGTAAACCGCGCTCCAAGGCGTAACCTCGCTGCGCCAATTTCAGGCTGCGGCCAATACCGCGGTTGCGATACGCAGCCACGACTCCTGTCAGGTACGACCACAAGATCCAGCGATCCTCACGCTGGAGGGGAAAAGCGATCGAAGCGCCGACCAGCCTGCTCCCGTCAAAAGCGCCATGAACGATGCCGCCTCCTAAGGTCAGGACGCGCATGATGCTGGCGGGCAGCGCGCCACGCGGGTTGTCACCCCAGACCGCCAGCTCAAGATCGACGACACGCTCGAAATCAGCCGGCTCGGCCAACGCTCTGATAGTAATCGATGGTGTCTCAGCGTCCAAGTGGTTCAATGAGCAGAAGTCCGATCAATGCAACCAACAGGCCGATGTGATGCGTGAGCGCCCACAGCAGATCGAGAAAGGGCGTTGGGGCGGCCAAATTAAAAAGCTGAATTGCGAAGCTGATGGCGATCAGCACGACGCCAATCACCACCGGCAAACCGCGCTGGCGCGCAAGGCGCGCCGAGACAGCCTCCAAGAAACGGGCTAGCATAGACGATTGATCGACACGCCTGAACATGGCTCACCCCGCAATGCGATAGGCTTTGAAACGTTCATAGAGAAAAGCGGGCAGCTGCACCCGTAAAACGACACCCTGCTCAGTATGCTGCTGATCGCGAACGGTCGCCATGTCATGGAGTTGCGATACGAGATCACCCCGCTCATACGGAATTTGTAGAGTGACACTATAGGACGCGGCTGCCAGCGTTTTTTCAACAGTCATCAACAGCAGATCGAGGTTAAGGCCAGTGCTGGCCGAAATAGCGACTTCGGCAGCGTAAGCTTCTGGGTTAGGCAGGGAAGGGAGTGGTTGTTCACCCCAAGCATCCATTTTGTTCCATACCAAGATACGCGGCACTGGCGGCACATCGATTTCCGCCAGCGTGTCTTCGACGGTTTCGATATGTTCAAGCACGTTCGGATGGCTAACGTCCACAATTTCGAGGAGCAGGTCAGCCTCGTTGATCTCCTCCAATGTGGCACGAAAAGCGGCTACGAGCGTCGTCGGCAGTTTCTGAATGAAACCCACCGTGTCTGTCATTAAAATTTGGCGGCCAGATGCGAGATTAACGCGCCGCGTCGTCGGATCGAGCGTCGCGAACAACTGATCGGCGACATAGATATCGTCACCCGTCAGCGCGCGCAGCAGCGTCGATTTACCTGCGTTGGTATAGCCCACCAGCGCCACGAGCGGAATACCGCCGCGCTCGCGGCGCGCGCGGTGGCGGCTTCGGTGCAGCCGAACCTGCTCCAGCTCCTGCTTTAATCGACCAATGCGACGCCGAATATCGCGCCGGTCAACTTCGAGCTGCGTCTCGCCCGGCCCACGCAAACCAACTCCGCCGGTTCCGCCTCGACCGGCACCACCGCCAGCCTGCCGCGCTAAATGGGTCCACTGACGCGTTAGTCGAGGAAGCCGATACTCATACTGCGCCAGCTCAACCTGCAGCGCGCCCTCATGCGTGCGCGCGTGTTGAGCGAAGATATCCAGGATCAAGGCTGAGCGGTCGAGCACCTTGATCGCTTCACCAAAGCGTTTCTCCAGCTCACGCTGGTGTCGCGGCGATAGCTCATCATCAAAAATGACGACCTGCGCTCCGCTTGCAAGGAGCGCTTCCCGAATTTCTTCCACTTTACCGCTGCCGATGAAAGTCGCTGGGTCGATTTGATTGACGTTCTGTGCCGCATGGCCCACGATCTCCATGCCCGCTGTATCGGCCAGCAGCGCAAGCTCTTCAAGCGAGTCCTCCATGTTCAGCATCGGTTTGGAACCGCGCAGGTTGAGTCCAACGAGGAAGGCGCGTTCTGGTTGTGCTTTAAGGACATGTTCCGCCATATAATGCCGGGTGAAGCCTTTCCTATCTCAGCTTTCTTAGTAATTAGCGTACCACAGCTTGAGCCGTTCAAGCGCTGCATCAAGCCGCGCGTCAGGAACGCCGAGGCTGAAGCGCAAATAGCGATCTCCCCCTGGGCCATACATCGCGCCAGGCGCCAGTGAGACATGCGCTTCCGACAAAGCGTGCTCACTGTAGGCTGCGCCATTCCAGTCTTCCCGTTCCACGCGCGCCCAAACATACATCGAGCCGCTCGGCTTTTCAGCGCATAACCCGATGGAGGGGAGCACGTCTAAGATACGGTCGCGCCGGTTTGCGTAGATCGCATTGCGCTTAGCCAGCCACTCGTCGTCGGTCGATGCAATCGCAGCGATGCCGGCCTCATAAATCGCATGAAAATGCCCGCTGTCGACATTGCTTTTCACCTGAAGCAAGGCTGTGATGGCGCCTGGCGCGCCTACAGCAGCCCCCAGCCTCCAGCCTGCCATGTTGTAGGTTTTAGAGAACGAGATGAACTCGATGACACGATCCAGAGCGCCAGCCGCTTGCAGCGCGCTGGGAGCGCGATAGTCATCAAACGTCACATCGACATAAGGATTATCCGAAGCCAATAGAATATCATGTTCCCAGCAAAACTCGACCAGTTGTTGATAAGCCCCTTGGCTGATCGTCGCACCGGTCGGATTGTTCGGATAGTTGACCCAAAGCAAGCGCGCGCGTTCCAGAATAGTTTCAGGGATAGCGTCTAATTGAGGGATAAAGTGAGGCGGCGGCGCTGGCAGCCAATAAACGGTGCTGCCCGCCAAATAAGCCCCCATAAAATAAGGCGGATAGGCGATCTCTGGCACCAGCGCGACTGACGTGTGATCGAGATAGGCAAGGCTTAAATTGACGATCCCTTCCTTGCTGCCGATCAACGGCAGCACCTGCGTTTCCGGATCGACAAAAACGCCAAAGCGGCGCTGGTAATACTGAGCAACTGCTTCTCGAAAAGCCGTCGTACCCTTATAGCCCGCATAGCCATGGCGATCGACACGGCGAGCAGACGCGGTGAGAGCCTCAACCACCGCTGGGGGAGGCGGCATATCTGGGCTGCCGACATCGAGTTTAATGACGTCGATCCCTTCGACAGTCAGTTCACGAATGCGCTGATTGATCGCGACAAAAGGGTAGGGGGGCAGCGCGCCTAAGCGGGCAGCAGTGGGAGGCATTCCATCTCCTTAATGTAATGTCGTAAATGCCGTCAAACATCGTTCGACAAGCGACAACTCATCAGCCTAAGCATTACAGCGATGAAACGAAAGCGTTTTCCAGATAGGGATCGTGCAGGCTGGCTGTAGAGTTTTGCAAATCCTCTAAACCCCGTTCGACATAAGCCACGTACCGAGCACGCTTGTCTCGTACTGGCGGTGTGATTTCGGGCAGCAGGCCGAAATTCGATTTCATCGGCTGGAAGTAGCGCGGTTCGGCATGGGTTACATAGTGAGCCAATGCGCCGAGCATTGATGTTTGCGGTGGCACCCAAAGCGGCTGATCGTTAAGCCAGCGTGCCATGTTCAACCCGGCCAGCAATCCTGTCGCGACATTGCCCATGTACCCCTCAACGCCAGTGATTTGGCCGGCGAAGAATAGATCAGCGCGCCCTTTGAACGCCATGGTTGGATGCAGCAGCACAGGGGAGTTGATGAACGTGTTGCGATGCATCTGTCCCATTCGAACGAATTCGGCTCCCTCCAAACCCGGGATCAGACGCAAGATCGCCTCTTGCTGGCCCCAACGGATGTTGGTCTGAAAGCCGACGAGGTTGTAAAGGGTTCCAGCCCAGTTATCTTGCCTGAGCTGAACAACGGCGTGGGGACGGCGGCCTGTGCGCGGATCGCGCAGCCCGACGGGGCGCATTGGGCCAAATGCAAGCGCCTCGCGGCCGCGCCTCGCGATCTGTTCGATGGGCAGACATCCCTCAAAGAAACGCGGATCGTCGCGCTCAAAGTCACGCAGTTCGATGGTCTCAGCGGCAAGCACGGCATCGACGAAGCGATCGTATTCCTCGCGGGTCAGCGGGCAGTTGATGTAATCGCCATCCGCTTCATCGCCGCGCGCATAGCGGCTGGCTCGGAAAGCCTTATTCATGTCGATGCTTTCAGCAGTGACGATGGGCGCCAGCGCGTCATAAAAGTAAAGGTAATCTTGCCCGGCGAGCGTGCTGATGGCGGCTGCGAGCGCCGCTGAGGTCAGCGGCCCGGTGGCGATGATCGCCGGTTCCTGCGGAATTTCAGCGATCTCTGTGCGAATGATTGTGATGTTTGGATGCTCGTAAAGGGCTGTTGTCACAGCTTCGGCAAACTGCTCGCGATCTACGGCGAGCGCGCCGCCGGCCGGCAGCGCTGCTGCCTCAGCACAGCGCAAAAGCAGCGAGCGGAGCAGGTTTAATTCCTGCTTCAACATGCCGGAGGCGCGGTCTGGCAGTTTTGAGCCAAATGAATTGCTGCAAACCAACTCGGCGAGTCGATCGGTCGTATGGGCGCCCGTCGTGCGCTCAGGGCGCATTTCGTAGAGCCATACCTTGATGCCGCGCTCGGCGAGCTGCCATGCAGCTTCAGAGCCAGCCAGTCCGCCTCCAACCACGATCGCCGATTTATTTTTTGTCATCACTCACGGCCACTCTCGTTCTGTTATATTAAGAATGCATTATAAACCAAGCCGCTGAACCTAGACAGACTGACTCAAAGCCTGCGCAAAAGCGTGGTAGCGGCGGATGCCCTCGGCAGCGTCGTCATTGCGGGGAAGCATCGCTAAGGCCTGCTCGTATGCAGCGCATGCGCGTTCATACTGCCCCAGCGCAAAATGCGCATTGCCGAGGACGCTGTAGACGCGGTAATCGCTGATCGGCTGGCCTTCTTGTTCTGCCAAAGTCAGGATTTTATCGATGGTCGCGATGGCATCTTCGTAATTGCCGCATTGATAATGGCAGCGCGCCATTCGGAAGTAGATTACCAGTTCCCACGGATGGTATTGGTTATAGCTTAACGCCGATCGGAAAGAGGCGAGGGCGGCAGCTGGCTGACCGATCGACATCTGCGCTGTGCCCAGCATCTCATAAGCGCGCGACCATGTGACATCCAGACCGACGGGTTTAGCGCTGTTTTGAAAGAAGAGCCGAATGTATTCGATCAGGTCGTTTTCATAACCTGGCATTTCACTGGCAATCTCCGCCGCTGCAAACGCAGCATCGGCCAAACCAAGCCGGCCTTCGCTGCCAGCAGTTGCCGCAACGTCTAGACCGGCCTGTATGGCATCCAACGCTCCTTGGTGCTGGCCCAGCTTGAGCAGGATGCGAGCCCGCAGCGTATACACTTGAACCAGCCACAGACGCGGATGATCGGTGGGATAAGCGCGAATGGCACGATCCACATGATCGAGCGCTGTCTCCGGTTTTCTATGTTCGTAGTACGCGACAAAACCTAACCGCTCGTAACAATAGGCGTTGAGTGCGTCAATCCGGCTGCTGC
Organism: Anaerolineae bacterium; assembly: GCA_034434615.1. Taxonomy (GTDB): domain Bacteria; phylum Chloroflexota; class Anaerolineae; order Aggregatilineales; family Phototrophicaceae; genus Flexifilum. Next base: position 6,313 of record DAOTYT010000356.1, read on the forward strand.
TGGTTGAGGCCTGCTCAAAACAAGCGACGGCCTCATCGATGCGACCCTCTGTGAGCAGCACCCGCCCCTTTTGATATAGCACCCAGCCGAGGTTATTGTAATCGGGGTAGTTAGTCAGAATACGTTCATAGATCTGCAGCGCGAGAGCCGTATCACCGCGATCAGCAAAGCCAACGCTGGCCAACTCAAACCGAGCAAAATGGATATCTGCTAGCAGCTCTAATGCGGCTGGATGATTGAACTCGCTCACGGATAAACTGCGCGCCTTTTCGAGATCGTCGAGCGCATCATCGATGCGTCCGCCAATCAAACGGACGCGGGCACGGGCGAGCAGCGTTCGCGCTCGTTCATACGGGGTGAGATGTTGACGCAGGCATTTGGCAATGAGGACTTCAGCTTTCTTGATCTCGCGCTGCTTGAGTAGATCATCAATCTCGCCAAGCTGCTGCTGAATATCGATCACCGGCAGTCGTCTCCAAACCTCCATTGAGGCTATTATAGCGGCAAGTAAAGAAAAAGTGCGCGACCTAACACACGCGCACTTTTCGGTGGCCTTCAAGTGTCGTTTTACTCAAATCGTCCCTAGAACGATGGAAGCATTTTGCCCGCCGAGACCGAAACTATTCGATAGGATGTAGCGGAGATCGCGCACTTGGCGCGCCTCATTCGGCACATAGTCAAGATCGCACTGCTCGTCGGGGGTCTCATAGTTGATCGTTGGGTGCAGCACCTGCTCTATAAGCGACATAACACAGGCGACGATTTCGATGGCCCCCGATGCGCCGAGCGCATGGCCAAGCATGCTTTTGGTTGAACTGACGGGGATGTTATAGGCGTGTTCGCCGAAGATGCGTTTGATCGCCAGCGTCTCCATCGCGTCGTTCGACTGCGTTGAGGTGCCGTGTGCATTGATGTACTGGATCTGTTCAGGGTTAAGCTGCGCATCTTCCAACGCCCAACGCATGGAACGCGTCGCGCCGCCCGCTTCAGGATCGAGCGCGGCAGTATGGTAGGCATCTGAGGAGGAGGCATGGCCAAGCACTTCAGCATAAATACGCGCACCGCGTTTCAGCGCATGCGCAAGACTCTCAATCACCAGTACAGCGCAGCCCTCGCTGAAGACGAAGCCAGAACGATTCTTATCGAAAGGGCGGCTGGCGGCGGCTGGATTATCGTTATAGTCTCGCGCTAACGCATCCATCGCATCGAAGCCCGCGATGGCGTAGTCTTGCAAGACGGCTTCAACCCCACCGGTGAAGATCACATCGGCACGGCCAGCACGGATCACATCAGCCGCTTCTCCGACGGCCTGCGTACCCGCGGCGCAAGCTGTCGAGGGGGTGCTGAGTGGGCCAAGCGCGCGCATGAACTTGCTGATGTAGTGCGACGGCATATTAGGTAAAGAGTTGATGAGGCCGAGCGGGTTAGGTTTACGATAGCCGCTCGTCTTATATTTGAACGTGCTGTTTTCGGCCATTTCGTGCGCGCCTAAGGAGGTGCCCAAAACCACGCCCACACGCTCGCCTTCTTGTTCGATCTGAGCGACCGTTAGACCGGCATCGGCCATCGCCATCTGAGCAGCAGCCAGCGCAAACTGCGAGGCGCGTCCCATCCGCCGTGCTTCCTTGTGCTCAATATAGGCTGACGGGTCAAAGCCGCGAACTTCACCACCGATCTTGACCGGCACGTGCTCGATCTCGATGGTTTCCAGCCGTCGAATCCCCGAGCGGCCAGCTTTCAAGCTTTCCCACATTTCTTTCACCGAGCCAAGCGCGGTGAGAGCGCCCATCCCAGTGATCACCACTCTAGGACGACCATTGCGTAACAGTTCCATGTTGTTTCTCCTTAGCGGCGCTTGTTTGCAGGAAGCCCGCCGAAATCCATGAATGCGCTATGCCACCGTATCTTTAGTTGATAGCGCCGTGATCCCACTGCGTATTGCATCGATCAACCCGCCATTCACCGCTTGTCTCGCTTGGCCGATGGCATTTTTGATGGCAATGGCATTTGATCGACCATGACCTATGATAACAACACCATTAAGACCTAAAAGAGGCGCACCGCCAACTTCAAATGGATCGATTTGTTTTTGAACCCGTTTGAATGCAGGCCGCGCGAGCACTGCGCCAAACTTCGTCAAAGTGGATCGCATCAGCTCCTCACGGATGACACCCACCAGCATGCTGGTTGCCGCTTCAAGAGATTTTAACAAAATGTTGCCGACAAATCCGTCGGTCACGACGACATCGACCCTGCCTTTCAGCAAATCTTTGGGTTCAACATTGCCGATGAAGTGCAGGTCGCTCTCTTGCAGGAGGATTGTGGCGTCGTGAACGAGCTGGTTGCCTTTACCCTCTTCCTCACCGTTGGAGAGTAGAGCAACGCGCGGCTGCGAAATCTGCAAGGCGCTGCGCGCATAAATCGATCCCATTATGGCAAACTGCTGAAGCCATTCTGGCCGCGAATCGGCGTTAGCGCCAACATCCAGCAGCACCACACCGGTATCACCAAGCCGGATCATCGCGCTGAGCGCCGGCCTCTTGATACCTGGTATGCGCCGCAGCGTGTGCAGCGTGGCAATGCTAAGTGCAGCGCCAGTATTGCCAGCTGTTACAAAGGCCTCTGCTTGTCCATCACAAACAAGGCCCATACCCACATGCATCGATGAATTCGGCTTCGCTTTGCCAACCGCGCCGGGTTTATCATGCATCGTGATCACGTCTGATGCAGGGATGATGATCAGCTCAAGCCCCGTTACATCGTGCTTGCTGAGCTCAGCCTCAATCTGGTCTTTTATACCGACTAAGTAGATCGTGTCGCCAAATTCACGAGCGGCGAGCACAGCGCCCGCAACATCTGGGGCCGGGCAGGCATCGCTGCCCATCGCATCGAGCGCGATTCGCATCACAGCTCCTTTACACGTCATTGAATGCATTGCGTAAGTACTTAATCGTACCTGAAGTTAACGGGTTGCAAAAGGATTGACACACCTTCGGCCAGGGGTATAATACAAATTGCTCGTCCCGGTGGCGGAATTGGCAGACGCGCACGCTTGAGGGGTGTGTGCCGCAAGGCGTGGAGGTTCGAGTCCTCTCCGGGACATTTTAAGAAAGCTCGCTATGCTTAGCGAGTTTTTATTTTGTCTAAACTCTTTTGTTGCGGCACAACCTGCTTCGTTGTAAACTGCAAAACAGGTCAGGGGTGCTTACCTCGGGAGCGGGCGCATGAGCGATTTCCACGGAGAGACTTTAGTTCGTGCATACGAACTGATTGAAGCGGGCAGCCCTGAAGAAGCCCTCACCCTTTTGCGCCCAATTTTGGATGCAGAACCAGACAACGCAGACGCATGGTGGATTTACGCACATGCGGTCTCCGATCCCGAAGAAGCGCGCAGGGCGCTCGGCAATGTCTTAAGCCTGGATCCGGGTTATCCCGAAGCCGCTGAACTGCTGGCATCGCTCAATGAGCAGTATCCAATCGTCGAAGCACCGACGGAACCTGTTGAGGATACTGCTGATATGATCCCCTTAGCGGGGGCGCCAATCGATGAGCCGGAATTTCTTCCCCCGCCTCCTGAGCACTACGAACCTGTTATTGACGCTGAACCTGCCTACGATGATTTTGGACCGCTAGAAGATTTAGAGACTGCAGTTGCACCGCCACACGCAACTCGTCCAGGCGAAGATAATGGTGCTGAGCGAGGATTACCGGTTGCTGCTATCCTCTTGGCGTTGCTCGCGCTCGTGATCGTTGTTGCGGTGCTGCTCTCCAGTGGCGCTGCTGACCAAGAGGCGGATGCCACCCCGACACCAGAAGTAGTCGCTATCGTTCCAACACTCGATGGAGAGGCCGAGATCAGCGCGCTTGATGAAGCAGCCGAAAGCGAAGAGCCAGCGCCTGAAATCGCAGATCTTACGGACTCAGAGGAACGGGATGAGCCAGAGACTGAACCGCGCAGTGAGCTTGCGGATGAAGCTGTAGAAGACACACCCAGCACAGTGACTCCTAAAGTTGCTGGTCTTTTAGAGACGGTCGCTGCCACTCCTCCGTCCGAAATCACGCTGGAGGCGCCGACGCTCGACGCGAGTGCGCTGGTCGCCCCTGATACAGGAGCCGTCGAGCTGACTGAAACCCTAACGCCAGCGGTTGAAGAGCCGGAAGCGCAGACAGCGCCAGACGCGCCTGTGGAAAGCGAGGCTGAGACGCTGCCTGAAAGCACGGAGACGGACGAGATCATCCCGGCTGCCACCCCTGCACCGGATGAAGCGTCTGAGATCGCGGCTCAGGAAACTTTCGTCTTGGAAGAAGCCGCGACACGCGAAGCCGAAAGCCCACCTGATGATCTTGAGATTAGCGAAGAACCGTTAGGTGTCGAAGAGATCGGCATTTTGGTTCCATCGACTGATCAAGAGGCGCTGCTGCAAACGGTCAGCGCCTTTGCGCTGACCGAGGAGCCTTTCGTACTGGTCGAAACGTCGTTGGGCGCGACGCTGCTCGTTCGCGTGTGTACCACGGAAGGGCCAGAACTGCGTTCTAACCTTGAGCCGATCATGGA
>DAOTYT010000357.1:0-1631 GCA_034434615.1 Anaerolineae bacterium
CGGGTCGCCTGATCGTAACCGATCGGCTTGGGGTCGGGCGTGTAGGTGCGCCGGCAGTGCTGACAACGCCAGCGCTGCGACCCAGAGGGATTGAAACCGTTTTTGACTTGCCGGTCGGTGCGGTGGCAGTAAGGACAGGTCATGATGGCTCGTTGACCTCGTGTCCGTTCAGACATCGGGGCCTGCGGCGGTCAACTGCTCCGCCGCGGGTCTATACTTGATTTTACCGCTCTGTTTGAATTTAGCCACTCCCATGTCAAACAAAGCCTTGCTCGCAGCTCGAACGGCGTATCACGCTTGTATCACAGCGCATCTGCCTGAGCAGAGTCGCTGCCGTTAGGGCTGATCATTTCGCTAAGGGAGACGTGGTTGGCGAGGTCGTTTTCGCTGCCTTCGATGATAGCAGCGCCGAGGATAGCGTCATCAGGGCTAAGGTCAATCAAGCGCACGCCCATGGCGATTCGATCGGTGCGGCGAATCTCTTCTAGGCGCGTGCGCAGCACAATCGCGTTGCGCGTGATGATGAGGATATCATCTTTTGGATTGACGCAGCGCATGGCCACCACCGGCCCCGTCCGTTCATCGCGCGCGACGGTGCGCAGCCCCTTGCCGTAGCGGCCGCGCGTGCGGTACGCATCGAGCGGCGTCTGTTTGCCGTAGCCGTTCTGCGTGACGACGAGGACATGCGTATCTCCCGTCTGGACGACATCCATGCCAGCCACTGCGTCGCCTTGCTCGAGGCGGATCGCATTGACGCCGGCAGCCGGGCGTCCCATCGGCCGCACGGCGCTTTCATGAAAGCGGATGCTTTGCCCCCCTTCAGTCGCGATGATGATATCCTGATCGCCAGTGCTGTAATGGGCCCAACACAGGTGATCGCCTTCTTCCAAATGAATGGCGATCAAACCGCTGGGCCGCACGCCGGCGAATTCCTCCAGCCGCACGCGTTTGATGCGCCCGCGGCGCGTCGTCAGCACGAAGTAGCCGTCGTTATCGAACGAGGCCACCGGCACCACGGCCGTGATCTTCTCATCAGGCAGCAGGGCGAGGATGGTATGCACCAGCGTGCCTTTGCTGGCACGGCCGGCCTCAGGGATCGCGAAGGCACGTTCGCTGTAAACCTTGCCTCTGTCTGTGAAAAACAACACGGTATCAAGGCTGTTGGCCGAGACGATCTCAACCAGCCCATCCTCTTCTTTGGTGATCATGCCGATCACACCTTTGCCCCCGCGCCGCTGCTGGCGATAGGCCGAGGAAGGGACGCGCTTGATATAGCCGTTCTTGGTAAGCAGGATAACGACCTCTTCCTCTCGCACCAGGTCAGCCTCGTTGAACTCAGTCGTCACGCCATAGATGACTTCTGTGCGCCGTTCGTCGCCGTATTTTTCGGCTACCTCGTTAATGTCTTCGCGTATGAGCGCGAGGATTTTGGGCGGCGATGCCAGTAGATCCTCAAGATAGGCGATGCGCACCAGCACTTCGTTGTACTCATCTTGCAGCTTCTGCTGCTCCAGCGCGGCCAGCCGGCGAAGCTGCATTTCAAGGATGGCATTGGCCTGCGCCTCGGTCAGGTCAAAACGCGTCATCAACCGTTCGCGGGCCGTATCGGCATCTTCCGATGCTCGAATCGT
>DAOTYT010000358.1:0-3411 GCA_034434615.1 Anaerolineae bacterium
TGGATCGCCTCACAAGTAAACAGTGATGCATTAGGTGCCGGGGGCGCGCTGCTTGGGGCAGGACTCATCTTCATCCCTGTAGCGCTGTTGGCTGGGGCGGGCGTTTATCTGTTTGCACGGGGTGGGGCGCAAGCGCAGCAGCAGAGTGAGATGCAAAAACAGCGCCAACTGCTCGATATTCTCAAAAGCCGCGGGCAGGTTTCTGTGCATGAAATGGCGCTGGAAATGGGGGTTAACGTCGATAACGTCAAACAGATGGTGCACCAGCTCGTTGGCTTACAAGTGTTCAGTGGTTATGTGAACTGGAACGACGGTACCCTGTATTCTTCTGACGCACGTCAGCTTCGTGAGTTACAGCAGTGCCGAAACTGCGGCGGCGCTATCACGCTGGCTGGGAAGGGCATCGTTGTCTGCCGTTTCTGCGGGACTGAATACTTCTTATCCTGATGCGACAGCGCTGAGTATGTCGCGAATTCCATCTATTCGAGGGAGCCTGCTATGTCCGAGCTATACGATCAAATTGTGAGCCAGCGAGGCGGTTTTGAACGACTGCTTGCGCGTATACCGGGGTTTCGAGGCTACCTCGAAAAAGCCTCTCGGCGGACTGCCGATCGCATGCTGCGCGATTATGTCGCCGAGCTTTTGACCCAGCAAATCAATCGTCTGGTCGAGATAGAGCGCCAGCTTCTCGATAAGGGCGGGCTTATGTATATGAGCAAGACTTCAAGCGCAAAGACGAAGCTGCAAACCTACCGCGATCGCGTTAAAGCGGCCGCGCCGGGCTATTCGGGATTTATGGATGCGATCAAGATCGATGAGCAGGCTCTTGAGCGTCTGTACAGTTTCGATGAGGCACAGGTTCGTTATGCCGACCGCGTGAGTGAGGCGCTCGCGGCACTCAGCGATGCGGTCAATCAAGACGGCCTCTCGCCTGAAATTGACAGCGCCATCGCAGCGCTTGACCGGATCACCATCGAGGCAAATGAAGCTTTCTCGCTGCGTGAAGATGTACTGACAAACCTTAGCAAATCGATCTAGGAGGTGAATGAAGATGCCGCGCATTATTGATGTCATTGATCATGTCAACATCGCCGATGATGAATTGGCTTACCGCGAGCCGCAAGCCGGCGGTGGCGACTGGCGCTTTGGCTCGCAGGTTATCGTTGGTGAAAGCCAAGCCGCTGTGTTCGTGCGCGGCGGCGAGGTGCTCGATGCGCTGGGGCCGGGGCGTCATACCTTATCGACTGCCAACCTGCCCATCCTCAGTGGTTTGATCGGTTTGGCCACCAGTGGGCGCACACCCTTTACGGCCGATCTGTATTTTGTCAACATGAAAGATCTTCCGCAGGTGGGGTGGGGCACAAACCCGCCGATCGTGATGGAGACGCCGGGCCGTGGTATGGGGGTTGTCCTGCTGATCACCCACGGCGTGATCGATATCGGCGTTGATGATCCGGTGCGGTTTGTCAAGCAGTATGCGGTAGGTAAACCCATCACCCGGCTGCGCGATCTTAAAGATCGCATTCAAACCCTGCTGCTCGGTGAGATTACCAGCCTGCTCCTTAACTCTGGCGCGCAAAGTGTCGATGATGCAAACCGCATTCTCAGCAGCATCGAAGGCGCGATGCTGGCAAAAGTGAACGAGAAGTTCCAGGCATTGGGGATGCGCATCAAAGCGTTTGAAGCCAATCCGTTTCGCGCTAAACCCGATGTCACCCTTGAGGAACTGCGCAATTACGTCAACCTCGATGTTTACGAGCGTGTACAGCGCTTAAACATTGCACAGCGAGCGGCGGAAAATGAAGGGCTGGGCGGTGGCTTGGCCGGCGCTGGGGTGGGGCTGGGCGTTGGGCAAACGCTTGGCGCAGCATTGAACCCTGATATGACCGAACTTCAACGCCAGATGGCCCAGCAGCAGATGATGATGCAGCAAATGATGATGAATATGATGCAGCAGAATCAAGGCGGGGCAGGTGCGTCTCAGCCGCCTGCCGCTCCTTCGTCAGCTGCCAGTGTGCTGAGCGCCAACCCTCAAACCCCAGAGGAGATTCGCGCGTTTCTCGATGCGCTCGACGCACGTTTAGTCAGCGGGGAGATTTCCGAGGCGGTTTATCATCGCCTCTCGGAAAAGTGGCAAAAGCGGCTCGAAGAGCTGAGTTGAAAACGAGTGCTTGATCAAGGGGCTGCAAAGCCCCTTGATCACAGACATAAATTTCGCATAGTCATAAAACAACTAAGGGAGTGATAGTCGAGCAATTTCAACAGAATCGCCCGAGCCAACCGATAAGCGGCGGCCTGTAATGGGATCGTACCACCCGACGATCAATGCGTACTCTCCGGGAAGGGTAGGGGAGGCTAGCCTATATGTATCATTGTAAATGATACCCGGCTGCCAGTTCGTCGTTGCAATTCGCCCATCTTGGGGAAATGCGTCATCCTGCGACCAGATCGTCTGCAAACTGGTATCTGTCACATTGATCAAATGGACAAATACCTTTAAGGGCGCTTCCGTTTGTGCAAGTGCCTGCCAGCTCAAAAGGACGTCAAGACGATCGGGCGCTGCGCTTGATCGAACCACTTCAACTCGGGCCAACGCGGCGACATCCTCAAATTGAGCAGCAGGCCGAGCAGCATACTCCCCAAGCGCGCGTTGAACGGTTTGTGGCACGTAATGAAGCGCCCATAAACCACCAATCTGATCACCCCGCAGCAGCAGCATATGCGTTTCCGCCCAGCGATAAGGCGCATCAGCATTCGGCCAGTCATTTGGCGGCTGCGCAGCTAACCACAGGCTCTCCATCTCCGGAGCATACGCGCTGAGGATGGTTTCGATTTCTCGCACAGTTTGTGCTGGGTTGGCCGGCAAACGCAGATACTCTGCCTCAATTTCATATTCTTGCAGGTAAAAAGTAAAGGCTTCATCGGCAGAGGTATTGATAAGCAGGTCATTTTCGCCAACCTGATCCCTTAAGTGCGAGGCAAGCGCACGCCAATCAGGAGCTTTCGCATAGTCATTGTCAAAATAATAGCGCAGCAAACTAAACCCCAACAACAGCAAGTAGACTGCCAACAAACCCACAGCCAAAGACCGCCAAAAGGTCGAGAAACACCGCTTCTGCAACAAGAAAAGACTGCTGCCCAGAATGAGCAAAGCATACGCAGGAGCAGCGGCCAGCACATAACGCGGGACAAACACATTCAGGCGAAACGAAACAACCCCCAACAACAGAAGCGGAAGTGAAACAATAAGAACCAGCAATACCCCATAACGCCGGCTCTCCCTCCACCAAACGACAGCTGCCAACACAAGCCATACGAGCAATCCCCACCAAAAAGTTTGGACAAGATACGCTGGCATCGTATCGCCAAACGCCAGTGAAGGGAGGAACCACGTCAGCCAAAGCATTGGGT
>DAOTYT010000359.1:0-28241 GCA_034434615.1 Anaerolineae bacterium
CTATGACCGCCATTTTCCAGAAGGAGCGCGCGTGCTCGGCCTGAACGGCGCCGAGATCGTCTTTATTCCCTCGGCGACCAGCCGCGGCCTGTCGCAGCATTTGTGGCGCATTGAGCAGACCAGCCATGCCATCGCCAACGGTTACTTTGTCGGCACCATTAATCGCGTCGGTATCGAGAAAGATCTCGGCGACGATGATTTCTATGGTCAAAGTTATTTTTGCACCCCGCGCGGCGAATTTGTCGGCGAGGTTGGCGATGCCTACAAAGAAGAACTGCTGGTGCGCGATCTTGACCTTGACCTGATCAAGGAAGTGCGCGATACGTGGCAGTTTTATCGCGATCGCCGTCCTGACCAGTATGGCAAGATCGTTGAGTTGTAACTAAACCGTCGCACGGGGCGGCCAGCCGGCCGCCGCATTATTGGAGAAAGAGGCATCTTCCATGGAATTTGCAATTACCTTCAAGGGCGATATTGACCCCAAGCGAACGGTTGCGCTGTGCAAACAAGCCGAACAAGCGGGTTTTTCCTATGCATGGTTCTTCGACTCTCACGTGCTGTGGCGTGAATGCTACGTCACCATGGCGATGTGCATGGAGCACACCGAGCGCCTGCGCTTTGGCCCGTGCGTCACCAACCCGGGCGTGCGCGATTGGTCGGTGGCGGCCAGCACATTCGCGACGCTGGCACTGCAAAGCGGCGGGCGCTTCGACATGGGCGTTGGCCGCGGCGACAGCTCGCGGCGCGTGCTGGGCAAAAAACCGCTCAACGTCGAGACGATGATCGAGTTCTCGAAAGCCGTGGTGGCGATGGTGCGCGGCGATGCCGTCAAGTACGACGAGGAGCTGGCCGAAGTTCAGTTTCCGTGGGCGGTGGGCTATGAACTGCCGGTGTGGTTCGCGGCCTATGGGCCGAAGGCGCTCGCTGCGGCGGGCACGGCTGGCGATGGCTTGATCATTCAACTGGCTGACCCATGGCTGGTCAAATGGTTTACCGACCAAGCGCTGGCCGCCGGTAAAGAGGCTGGGCGCGACATGTCAAATTATCGGGTGATGTCTGCCGCGCCGGTCTGGGTGGGCGACATGGCTAAAGCCCGCGAGCAGACGCGCTGGTTCCCGGCGATGGTCGGCAATCATGTCGCCGATTTGGTTGAACGATATGGCCGCGAGGGCAATACGGTGCCCAAGCGGCTCACCGATTATATCGAGGGTCGCAAGGGCTATGACTACCGCCACCATGCCGATAAGGATGCTGCGCACCTCGATTTCATCAGCAATGACATCATCGACAGCTTCGGCGTGCTTGGCCCGGTCGAGGCCCATATCGAGAAGCTGCGCGAGCTGGAGGCTATCGGCGTCACGCAGTTCAATATTTACCTAATGTGCGGCGATGAGGAGCGCATCGTCGAGGCCTATGGCGAGTACATCCTGCCGCAGTTCGCCGCCGCCCGCGCCTAGACGGGCCATGAATAACATGAATCAGTGATGTTACGCAGTTCGGCATTTTTCGGCCCTCACCCTAAATCCCTCTCCTTCAGGGAGAGGGACTTGGGAACCCCAGCAATTCTGCTCCCGCTCTTAAGTGAGGGAGAAGGGCCGGGAGATGAGGGCAACTGCATAACATGAGTGAATAAGCTAAAGTCCATTGTTTGACGATGTAAGCGATCGCAGGGGGTTAGGTTATGGGCACTTTGTTTAAGAACGGCACCGTCATCACCGCGAGCGACATGGCGCAAGCCGATGTGCTTGTTGAGGGTGAAATCGTCACGCTTCTGGGTCGAAACCTGCCGGCCGATGGGCATGAGGTTGTTGACTGCGCCGGCAAGTATCTGCTGCCCGGCGGGATCGATGTGCACACGCACCTCGATCTGCCGTTCGGCGGAACGTACAGCAACGACGATTTCGACGTCGGTCACAAAGCCGCAGCCTTTGGGGGGACGACCACCCACATCGATTTCGTCATCCAGCCGAAAGGGGGCAGCCTGCACGATGGGCTGGCGACGTGGCGCCAGAAAGCCAAGCCTGCCCAGATCGATTATGCCTTTCACATCGCCATTACCGACCTGCGCGACGAGGTGATGGATGAGATCCCTTCGATGCTGGACGAGGGCATCACCAGCTTGAAGCTGTTCATGGCTTATAAGAACATCTTTCAAGTTGACGACGCGACGCTGTTCAAAGCGATGAATATCGCGGCTAAGCACGGCATGATCGTGATGGTGCATGCGGAAAACGGCGATGTCGAGGCGCAGCTCACGCCGGCATTGCTGGCGGCGGGCAAGACCGACCCGAAGTATCACGCTGCATCGCGGCCGCCGGAGATCGAAGGCGAAGCGACCAACCGTGCTGTCGTCATGGCAGGGCTAGCCGGCTGTCCGCTGTATGTTGTCCACATGACCTGCGAACCGGCCGTCGAGGCGCTGCGTCGTGGGCGTGCGCTCGGCTACCCGGTGATGGGTGAGACCTGCGTGCAGTATTTCTTCATGACGGTCGAGGATCATCTCAGCAAACCCGGCTTTGAGGGCGCGAAATACGTCTGCTCGCCGCCGATCCGCACGACACATGATCATGAGGTGCTGTGGCGAGCAGTGCGCGACGGAACCCTACAGGTCATCAGCACCGACCACTGCGACTTTTGGTACGAGGGTGGCAAAGGACCGTGGCAGGAGTGGGCCGCTCAGCATAACGGCGGGGATTGGGTAGAGTACGAAAAGCAAGATCCGAGCTATCGCCGGCCGGGCAAAGAGCTTGGCGTCGGCAATTTCGCCAAGATTCCCAACGGGCTGCCCGGCTTAGAAGATCGCTTGATCGTGACGTGGCATGGAGGGGTGAACAGCGGCAGGATCTCGCCGATGCGCTTCGTCGAGCTGAACTGCACCAATCCTGCGCGCATCTTCGGTATGTACCCACGCAAGGGGACGATCGCCGTGGGTTCCGACGCCGATATTCTGGTGTGGGATCCGAATAAACGGCATACCATCAGCGCGAGCACGCATCATATGCGCTGTGATTATAACCTGTACGAAGGGATGGAAGTGCAGGGGATGCCTGTGCAGGTTTATCTGCGCGGTAAGAAACTGGTGGATGGCGATCGGTGGTTTGGCGTGAATGGGGAAGGGCAGTATATCCCGCGCAAGCCGCATGCACCCATCTTATAACTAACCTGCAAGAACGCAGTGAAATTTACCCTTAGCCACGAGAGCCGCATCTACCTTGCGGCTCTCGTGTATATCAATGCTCTGGCCGCCCTACAGGCCGAGATGCGCCGACGCCCGATTGCAGAGGAGCTGCCCGCCGGCATTCAACCAGCTTTCGAGCGCTGGGCTGCTCGATGCATTCTGCTGAGCATCGGCGTAGATGCTGGTCCCCCAGTTGTAGTATCGCTGCGTTTCGGCTGGCCACGTCGCGAACGCGCGGCGAATCAACCCCGGCCCGCCGTTATAGCAGGCGAGCGCCAGCCCGGTATCTCCCTGCGCCCAGCCCAGGCACTGGTTGAGAAAGCTGGCGCCGCGCCGGGCGTTGGTATCGGGGTCGAGCTGATTCTCGTTCGCATCGAAATGGAACGGCATCACTTGAAATAAGCCTCTTGCGCCGGCCGAGCTGCTTACACCAGAATGCCCGCACGACTCGATCTGCATGACGGTCGCCAACAGGTTAGCGTCGAGGTTGTATTCATTGGCCCAGCGCACGATCTCTGGCGCCCAGTAACGCACCTCGCGCGTGAACAGCGGCGCAATACCGGTCGCTGTGTAACTGGGCAGGTGCATACGGTTGATGTGAAGCGCTGCCGGCAGCCCATCGAGCGCCGACCGCGCTGCGTCAAACGTCGCGCCTAGCGCATTCGGCAGCAGCACGACGAGCAGCAGTCCAATCAGCAGCCATGCCGGGAGCCAGCGGCTCAGATGGTCGGCCAGACGGTCAAACCGGCGGGGGCGCGCTTGTGTTCTTGAGCGCCCCTGCGTGACCGGGTGCCGGGCGCGTCCTTTCCTGTGTTTTGTCGATTGTGTGGCTGTCATCGTTTCTCTTACCCTGCACCGTCATTATAATGGGAAGCATCTCGTCAGCGCGTAGACGATTCGGCCTATAATCCCCGCAAAATTGGGGGACTTGGTCACATGACGGCAGAATTTTAGAACAAAAGTTCTGTTTTCGCAACCGGGAATTGTTGGAAAGATTGAGGTAGCAGCGTTGCATAGGGCAGCAACCGGGTTATAATGATCGTACTGTTGGGTGCATCGATCACGACGTCAGGCAGTTTGAGTAGGCACAGCCGTTGGAAAAGCAAGACGAACGGTCGCACGTTCCCTCGTCACTCTACACGGAAGAATACTTTCGAACCGCCTGCGAGGGGTATGACGAATTTAACGCAAGCGAGGGCGAGCAGCTCTCTCGGCGGCTTGCCTCGGCCTTCGCCTTAGCGGCGATCGTGCCCGGTATGCAGGTGCTCGATATTGGCTGCGGTCGCGGCGAAATCTTGCGGCATGCAGCGCAGTTGGGCGCCAATGCCTACGGCATCGATTATGCGCCGGTCGCCGTCACTATGTCGCAGCGCGTGATCGACTCGATGGGCGGCATCGTGCCGGGCCGCACCGCCGTCTATCTGGCCGATGCCAAACACCTGCCTTTTTCCAGCGGCACCTTCGATCGCGTCCTCATGTTCGATGTAGTGGAGCATCTCTACCCGTGGGAACTTGATGCCGCGCTGGCAGAGGTGCATCGTGTTATGAAGCCGGATGGGTTGTTCATCGTCCACACCGCCCCCAACCGGTGGTACGATCGTTATGCCTATCCGGTCGTCCGCCTGCTGCGAACTGCCATGGGGCAGGGAGAAAAGTACCCCAGCAACCCGCGCAACTTTCTGGTTTCAGTCAACGAACACGTTCACGTGAATGAACAATCGATGTGGAGTTTGAAACGCACCCTGCGGGCCGCTGGTTTTGAGGGGCGGGTGTGGTTGGAAAGCCCGCCGCAGCACGGCGGCGAAAGTTTTGTGATCGATCATCTGCGCCGCTTCGCCTTCCGCACGCCGCCCTTTCGCTGGTTTTTTGAGCGCGAAGTCTTTGCTGTTGTCAAAAAGAGTCAGAGACGATAAGCCGGTTGATGCGCGATAAACGTCCTGTTGACGAACTTAGTATCGAAGAACTTGAACGCATCCTCGCCATTAAAAAGCGAGAGGCGCGCCAGCAGCGCCTTAGGAAAATGCAGCGTTCTGGGCGGGTGATCGAATCGGCTGCGCGGCCGGTTGAGGCAGCCGTCAAACCGCCTTCTGTCGTTCAAGCTGGCAGCGCTAACGTATCGAGGGCGCCTGTGCCCACTGCGACCGACCTGCCGCCGTTGTATGCCAACGGCGCCGAGCAGAAACCTGCAGCCGCGCCTGCGCCGCGCCCCTATTTTGAGGATGGCGATGAGGCGGGGGCGATTGAGGTTTACACGGTGGCAGAACGCGCACGTCGTCGCAAGCGCCGGCTCTACGACCGCCTGCTGCTGCTGGTCGAAGTGGCGGCCGTCATCGCGCTCGTGGTGATTGGGGTTAATCTGTTCACCGCTATCCGCATGCTTGAGCGCGAGACGGCGTCGGCGCAGGCTTTGGCCGAGGAGCAGCGGCGTGCAGGCATCCCGACCCTCGCGCCGACGCCGTCGCTGCGGCTGGAAAACTACGTGCTGCCGGGCGGTCACATTTTCACGGCTGATGGGTCAGTTCAGTTCAACTATGACGAAGTCCCCTCGCATTTGCTGCCGTTGGTCGAAAGCCAATGGGTGCAGCCCGTCTTCAGCCGGCCGGCTGTCACCAGCGAGACGGCGCTTTCGATCATCATCCCACGGCTCAACCTCAATCAGGCGATCGTTCAGGGGGTGGATTGGGAGGCCTTGAAACAGGGTGTTGGCCAACTGCCCAATGATGTGAACCCCGGCGATGCGCGCGGCAATCTGGTATTGGCCGCTCACAACGATATTTATGGCGAACTATTTCGTCATCTCGATCAGTTAGAGCCGGGCGATCAATTTGAGATACAGACCCAAAGTCGAAGCTATACGTATGTGGTCACTGAGATCCTGATCGTTGAACCGAATGATGTGTGGGTGATGGACGATCGCGGCCGCGCGACGGCGACGCTCATTTCCTGCTATCCTTATCAGGTCAACAATCGACGGATCGTCGTCATGGCCGATCGAGTTATGTGAACGGATGCTGGCACTCGATACTGGTCAGTCGATACTGGTAAGGATATGCGATGACGAATGAAAAAGGGACGAAAAGCCAACGCCGGCGCCCGCGCGCCTCGGAGCGGCGGGCAGCCGCAGCCAGCGGCAGCAATCCCTTGCGAACGGTCTCGGCCAGCTCGCGTCGTGCTGAACGCGCAGTTCGCCGAGGTGATGTGCCCGCCGAAGCCTCGAAAAAGGCGGCCGAGCTGGATCAAGCAACGCTGACCGAACTGCTGCACAACCCGACGAAGTTCGTCAGCGAGGAGGAACTGCGTCGCGAGTATGCCTATGTGCTCAACGACTTAAAGAGCATGGGGCTTCTGGCTATCGGCTTGATCGTGCTCCTCATCACACTGGCGCTGGTGCTGCCCGTTTAAAGCTGTCGACGCGCGGCTGCTTTTTTACTTGATCGCACAGCTGCGCTGTGTTCAAATACCATCGATAACGTTCTAGCCCGAGTTTTGTCTATACAATGCCACGACATAAACCTGCCCACCCAGAACGGCCGCGCTTGGACTGGGGTGTCATTCCGTATTTTGCCGGCATGGACGCAGCCGGCATTCAGCGCGTGGAAGCAGCAGCACATGTGCACACCTATCAAGCGGGTGCTACTATCTTCAATGAAGGTGAGGCGTGCGCTGGGCTGCACATCATTGTCGATGGCTTGGTGCGCCTGTATCGCGTGAACACGGAGGGACGGCTGCACACCCTCAGCCTGCTGCGTTCGCCCTCCACGTTCAATGAGGTTGCAGCCGTCGATGGCGGTGTGAATCCATTTAATGCGGTGGCTGTCACGGCGACGACGACGCGCGTGATCAGCCACAGTGCGCTGCTCAATTTGATGGCCAGCGAACGTACGCTGTTAAATAATACGGTGCAGGCGCTGGCCCACCTAAACCGCGAGTACCTCGAACGGCTCGAGGACATGACGTTTCGAACGATCCCCTCGCGGCTGGCCAAGCTGTTCCTGCGCGAAACGACTTATGGCGATCAAATCTGCGAAATGCCGTCGCAGCTCACTCAGGAAGAGATCGCGGCGATCTTGGGCACCACCCGTGAGGTCGTCGGGCGGGCACTGCGCGGCCTGATGAACGCCGGGCTGCTGCGTAAAAAAGGGCGGCATGTCTATGTGGTTGACCGCGCAGGCTTGGAATATTTGGCCGAAACGAATGTGATCCCGCAGAAAATTAACCTCAGTTAAGTTTATTTGTCGGCGCTGCGATAACTCGACATTGCCGCGTTAAATTTTGTTTTTCGAATCCAACAAAAGTACCAGACAAGCGCATTAAACCCAGCTATAGTGACGCTTAGAGTAAAGCGTGTTATAGTTTGAGGAGTGTTATCCCAATGACCCACATTATTACCAGCCTGTGCCTGCGCGATGGCGCCTGCGTGGAAGTTTGCCCGGTTGAATGCATTGTCCCCGGCCAGCCGGAGAATGAATGGCCGTGGTACTTCATCGATCCAGATACCTGCATCGACTGCGGGGCTTGCGTGCCAGAGTGCCCGTATGAAGCGATCTTCATCGAAGAGGAAGTGCCCTCGGCCTATGAGATGGCGCCTGGCCAAAAGCGCATCCCCTTCGATACGAAGGTCGAAGTGACTGCGGTGGGCGGCGAGATCGTTGACTTGACGGCTGATATTCAGCCGAACTACGACTTTTTCACGAAGGGTCCCGGCTACGACGCGCTCAACTAAGCGTCTTTCGCTCGGCGAAGCCCCCGCTGTGCTGGGGGCTTTTTGTTTGGGTTGGCCGCCTGGCAAAGAGCGGTTATACTGCGCTCACAGTGGCTTAGTGACGAAGTTAATCGATGACCAGCTTTCCACTCTACATCGTGCCGACACCGATCGGCAATCTGGAGGATATCACGCTGCGCGCGCTGCGCGTCCTGCGTGAAGCGGTGCTAATCGCTGCCGAGGATACGCGCACGACGCGCGTCTTGCTGGCGCGTTATCAGATCGAGACCCCGCTCACCAGTTACCACGAACATAACAAGCTGAGCAAGCTTGATGCGATCTTTGCTGCCCTTGAAACCGGGCCGGTTGCGCTCGTCTCTGATGCTGGCATGCCCGGCATCTCTGACCCAGGCTATGAACTGATCGGCGAGGCGATTGCGCGCGGTGTGCGGGTTGAGCCGCTGCCCGGCCCCAATGCCGCCCTCACTGCGCTGGTCGCTTCAGGGCTGCCGACCGATGGGTTTGTCTTTGTCGGGTTTTTGCCCAAACGTGAACGAGCGCGGCGCGAACTGCTGGCCGAGCTGGCGCGCGAGCGGCGCACCCTAATCGCCTATGAAAGCCCAAACCGGCTGCTCGATGCGCTGCGCGCGATCGAAGCCGTGCTGGGAGACCGCCCGATTTGCGTCGCGCGTGAAATCACCAAGCTGCACGAAGAATTCTTTCGCGGCTCGGTCAGCGCAGCGCATCAGCACTTCACAGACCGGCCGCCGCGCGGTGAGATCGTGCTGGTCATTGGTGGTGCGCCCGTGGATGACGCCGTCGTGTGGGAAGAGCGGGCGGTGCGCGCGGCCCTGCGCCAGCGGCTGGCCGAGGGAGAGCCGCTGCGCATGGCTGCTAAGGCCGTCGGCGCAGAGTCGGGTTGGGATCGGCGGGCCGTTTATGCACTGGGGCTTGAAGAGAAGGATGAGCAAAATTCACCCTAGAAATAATCGAGCAGAACGTTACAATTGCAGACGATTTATGGTCGAATTGAGTTGTTACTGACGCATCAATCAGGGTTCGCGGCGCCGAACCCGTGAGGACGAGGATTTTCAATGGCATCATATCATGGGCCAAAAGCAAAGGTGCAGCGGCGCTTCGGCGAAGTGCTGATCCCGCGAACCAAATACCAGCGCATCATAGAAAAGCGCGGTTACCCGCCTGGCGACCACGGCAAGGAGAAGCAGTTCCGCTCCGGCCGTCGCAGCGACTATGGATTGCAGCTCAACGAAAAGCAGAAGCTGGCATTCATCTACAACATCCGCGAGACGCAGATGCGCCGCTATTTCATGCGCGCGCGGCGCCAACCCGGCAATACAGGCGCTAACCTGCTGCGGCTGTTAGAACGCCGGCTCGACAATTTGGTCTACCGCGCCGGCTTCGCGCCAACCATTTGGGCTGCTCGCCAGTTTGTCAACCACGGTCATATCGAGGTCGATGGCCGCCGTGTTGACCTGCCTTCGTTTGCTGTGTCTCCGGGGCAGGTGATCAGCGTCAAAGAGCCGATGCGCAAAAACCAGCATGTCCTTGATGCGATGGAAGGGGTTGCCTACAATCTCGATTATCTGTCCGTCGATAAAGATAACTTCGCGGCAACCTTCGTGCGCATCCCTGAGCGTGAAGAGATTCCGGTTCCGGTTCAAGAACAGCTCATCGTTGAGTACTATACACGTCTCACGTAAGCGTGGTTAAAAGAAGCATCTGCAAACGCCCTTCGAACCGCCTGTTCGAGGGGCGTTTCATTTTTTGCAACTTTTTTAGAGCGACTCTCGTCATACTGAGTGAATAGGGCAGCCCACGAAAGGCAAGGCCATGTCGCTTTAACTTTGTCTGTTCACAGTGCTGGGGGTATTGGTGGCAGCTTGCGGCAGCGCGCGCCCAACCCCGTTGGCGAGCGTCGCCCTTGAAGAGCCAGAAGCCGCAGAGGCTGCCGCAGCGCATGCAGGGGCTGACGGATATGCGCTGCTGCTGGCGTGGCTTGAAGAGTTGGGCTTCGAAGTGAGCTTGGGATCGACATTTTTCCACCCCTTTCTGTCGGTGCGTGGCCGCACGCTGACGCTCAACAACGAGCGTTTGCAGACTTTTCTCTACCCCAACCCCGAAGCGGCGCAGGCGGAAGCGCAGCGTTTCTCGCGAGATGGCGCATGGATCGATCGCGCTGGCGAACCCGTTCTGATCAACTGGATCGCAACCCCGCACTTGTTTTTGGTCGACTCTATGGTGATCATCTACGTAGGCGAGAATGCCGAACTGCTCGCCGCGCTTTCTGACGCCTTCGATGAGCCGTTCGCGGGCGGCGCTAACCCTTACAGCGCTGCCTTCCAGCCGCTTCCTTAAGCGCCCTAAGAGGCGCGCTCGAGTGTTGGGCAGTCTGGTTGGCCGGTGAGCGCGTTCAGGCTGACGTTCCAGCGTGACTCGACAGCGGACTGCTCGCAGAAATTCTGCGGGACGCGGCAGCGGAATTCTTCATCAGAAGGGAAGCGGCGAGCAGCTGGCTCTTGAGCGGCGCCGCAGTGAGGACAAAAGCGTGCCGAACGGGCCGGCAGGGCCGATGACCCACAGAAGCGGCAGTCCCAGATCATCTCATAGACGCCGAGGTCTTCAACCCGGCGCCCTTGTTCGTCATATTCTGAGTTCACGCTAATGTCCCCTAGTTGACAAGATAGGCTAAGATCACTATAGCTGAATTGGGCTGCTGCGCAAATCAGCAGAGCAGCATTTTGATTTGAAAGGATGCCCTTCAGATGGATACCCGGCGTTTTCCCCCTGGACCGCCAGTAGTCGGGACAAATGTGTTCGCTCAACTTCGCTACAGCTGGCAGATCATGCACGATATGCTCGGCGTGATTAGTGGCTATTACGATCAGTATGGCGATCTGGTTCATCTTCAGTTTGGGCGGCACGGCCACTTGTTCCTGGTCAAGCACCCCGAACACGCCCATCAGGTGTTGGTCGAAAAAGCGGCCAGTTTTCACAAAGGGCCGGACTATAAAGATCCGGAGCGCGGCTTAGCGCGATTTCTGGGAAATGGGCTGCTCGTCAGCGATGGCGAGTTTTGGAAACGGCAGCGTCGTTTGGTCGCGCCCGCGCTGCATGCGCGCCGAGTCGAGGCGTATGCCGAGACGATGGTCAGCCTTGCAGAGCGTCTGGTCGCTGGCTGGCGCGATGGGGCAGTCATCGATGTTGACGCGGCGATGATGCGCGTGACGCTCGATATCGTCTCGGCTACCTTGTTCAGCAGCGATGTTTCGGATCAGGCGGAGCGCGTCGGCGCTGCGATGACGACGCTTCAGCACGCCAACATGGATTTTGACCTGATCCCCAACTGGGTGCCCACGCCCAAACACCTGCGCGAGCGCAAGGCGCTGCGCGATCTCGACGGGATCATCTACGATCTGATCGCCGCCTGGCGCACGCACGGAGAAGATCGCGGAGATCTGCTGTCGATGCTGCTGCTGGCGCAGGATGATGACGGTTCACGCATGAGCGACCAGCAGGTGCGCGACGAAGCGATGACGCTGTTCTTGGCGGGCCATGAGACGACGGCGAATGCGCTTAACTGGACGTGGTATCTGCTGGCCCAGAATCCCGATGTAGAGGCCAAGCTGCATGCGGAACTCGATGCGGTGTTGGGAGGGGCTTTGCCCAAGCTCGATGACTTGAAGCGGCTGCCCTATACCGAAATGGTCATCAAAGAATCGATGCGTTTGTTCCCACCCGCATGGGGTTTTGGCCGTCGTGCGATCGAAGATGTCGAGATCGGCGGCTATACGATCCCGGCAGGCAGCGGCGTCAATATCTCGGTCTATCACATGCATCGCGACCCGCGCTGGTGGCCACAGCCGGAACGATTTGATCCGCTCCGTTTCAGCCCTGAGGGTGAACAGGCACAGGTTCGCTATGCTTACCTGCCGTTTGGCGGCGGGCCGCGCATCTGCATCGGCAACGCCTTCGCGCTCATGGAGGCGCGCCTGCTGCTTGCAGTGATGGCAAGCCGCTTCCGGCTGCGTCTCCTCACAAACGACCCGGTTGAGCCAGAGCCGTTGATCACGCTGCGCCCCAAAAATGGGCTGCGCATGCGCCTGGAAGCTCGCCACAGTGCGAGCGTTTCGTCCGCTTACCACACCCCGGTCGAAGCGCCGAAAACGGGCTTACCAGCGTAGGCCGAACGTATGCGGCGGCTGCGTATAGGCGCGCTGAGCATTCATTTCGGGCTGGTTTGCCGGTAAAATCCGGTAAAATTAAGAAGTGACGTTACGCGATCGGCGTTTTTCAGCCCTCACCCTAACTCCCTCTCTCTCAGGGAGAGGGAGTTGCCCGGTTTTTCTGCTCCCTTGTCCCTCAGGGAGAAGCGCTGGGAGATGAGGGCAACTGCGTAACATCAGTTAAGAAGCGTGAACATCGCGCCGGGTGGTGCGGCGGAGTAACTGATGGTCAAACCCTTTGACAGCCCACGAGTTCAGCGCCTGCGTGAGGCGGGCTACAAGTTAACCAACGCACGGCTGACGGTGCTGCATGTCCTTGAGGAAGACGGCGGCCACGTCACGTCGGGGGAGCTGCTCGACAAAGTCGCTGCTATCGATTCGTCCATTGGCCGCGCCAGCGTCTTCCGCACGCTTGAGCTTTTCACCCGTCTGGGTATCGTCCGGCCAACCTATATCGACAGCAGCGTCACGCCCACCTATGTGATGCTGCCGGGCGGGCACCACCATCACATTATCTGCACGCACTGCCGCCGGGTCATTGAGTTCGACGATTGCGGATTGGGCGCGTTGGCCGAGGAATTGGAACGACGGCTGCATGTTCGGCTAACCGGGCATCTGCTTGAGTTTTATGGCTTGTGCGACCAATGCCTTAACGAGGTGGTTGAAAGCGACGCCTAGGCTATCATGCATATCGCCATCAATGGCTGGTTCTGGGATCAACCGCATACGGGCAGCGGTCAGTATGTCGGCCGGCTGGTCACTCATCTGCGCCGCGCTGATTCGGCGCTAAGGATCACGCTCGTGCTGCCCGGCAGCGAGCCGAGCCTGCCAGTCCCCGAAGGGGTGGCCGTGATCTCGGCAGGAGGAGGACGCGGTCATCTCGAGAAAGTTCTTTTTGAGCAGCGCGCTTTCCCTCGCCTGGCCGCGGCTGCCGGTGCCGATCTGGCGCACATCCCTTATTGGGCGACGCCGCTCGCCAGCTCTGTGCCGCTCGTCACGACGGTGCTGGATGTCATCCCGCTCATCCTGCCCGCCTATGCGCGTGGTGTGAGGGGGCGCCTCTATACCGCACTGGTCAGCGCTTCGGTGCAGGGGTCAGCGCACGTGATCGCGATCAGCGAGGCCGCCAAAGTCGATATCGCGCAACACCTAAGGCTGCCTGTCGACCGGATTACTACCACCCACCTGGCGGTTGACGAAGCGTATCATCCTCGTCTCGGTGCTGAGAGAGATCAGGAGGTGCAGGCTCGATATGACCTGCCCGAGCAGTTCGTGCTTTACCTCGGTGGTTTTGATGTGCGCAAGCAGGTCGCCCAGCTGCTCCATGCTTACAGTTACGTCTACAAAGCGCATGGCGATGAGATACCGCTCGTCATTGCGGGCCAAGAGCCGCCGTGGGGCGGGCCGCTGTTCCCCGATCTGCGTAAACTCGCGTTAGAGCTTGGTCTCGATGCGGCCGTTCGCTGGATTGGCCCGGTGGCGGAGGCGGACAAGCCCTCGCTCTACCGGTTGGCCAGCGTGTTCGCCTATCCCAGCATCTATGAGGGATTCGGCCTGCCGGTCTTAGAGGCATTGGCTTGTGGCACGCCGGTCGTCGCCAATAAGATCCCGGCGATCGCTGAGATCGTCGGCGATGCGGCCTATCTGGTCGATGCAGGCGATGCGCGCGCGATGGGCGGCGCTTTGATCGCGCTGTTGATCCAAAACCCGCTGCGCGAAACGCAGATCGGCCGGGGTTTGGCGCAGGCCACGCGCTACCAATGGCGAAAGACCGCGCGCGAGACGCTGGCTGTCTATGCGCGGGTATTGTCTCAGCCAACTCCTTAGCATCCTGTCATAACTTATCAGAACCGAGCACACGCAAGAGGGGCATCATGAAGTCCACTGCTGTGACTGACCGTGTTTCTCGTTTCAAATCGCTGCCGCGCAACGTTTGGGTCACAACCCTGACCAGCTTTTTGACTGATGTTTCGACGGAGATGATCGCCAATCTGCTCCCTCTGTTTCTGGCGAATGTGCTCGGTGTGTCAACGAGCATCATCGGCCTAATCGAAGGGGTAGCAGAAACGATCTCCAGCCTGCTTAAAGGGTTTTCTGGGTGGCTTTCCGATAAAGTGGGCAGCCGTAAGTGGCTGTCGGTTTCGGGCTACGCCATTTCGGCGGCTGCCAAGCCTTTTCTGTACATCGCGACGAGCTGGAGCGGTGTGCTCGCAGTCCGGTTTGTGGAACGATTGGGCAAGGGGGTTCGAACTGCGCCGCGCGATGCGCTCATTGCAGACAGCGTCGACGAGCATCATCGCGGCGTCGCGTTCGGGCTGCACCGCGCTGGCGATACGGCTGGGGCAATGGTCGGCCTGATCATCGCTTTGGTGGTCGTCTTGGCGATGCAGGCGCAGGCGCTTACGCTCAGTCGCGAGACCTTTCAGACGCTGGTGTTGATCAGCATTGTACCGGCGATTGTTGGCGTAGTCATCCTTGCGCTCGGCGCGCGCGAGGTCATGAAGCGTGCGGCCACCGCGGCCAAGCCGCGCCTGACATTCGGCGCATTGAGCCGCGATTTTCGAGTGTTTTTGATCATTGTCGCGATCTTCACGCTGGGGAACTCGTCTGACGCTTTTCTCATTCTGCGCGCCCAAGAGCGCGGACTCAGCGTGGCCGGCGTTCTGGGCATGCTGATCACGTTTAATCTCGTCTATGCGCTGTTCTCAGGCCCGCTTGGCGCGCTGTCTGATCGGATCGGCCGCCGCCGCTTGATCGTCGCCGGCTGGTTGAGCTATGCGCTGATCTATCTGGGCTTTGCCGCCGCGGCGACGGCTGCGCAGATCTGGCTCCTGTTCAGCTTCTATGGCTTGTATTACGCCGCTGTTGAAGGGACGGGCAAAGCGCTGGTGGCCGATCTCGTGCCATCTGAACAACGCGGAATCGCTTACGGTTTTTACAACGCAACGATTGGTCTCATTGCGCTGCCTGCGAGTGTATTAGCGGGCGCGCTTTGGCAGGGCATCGGCTCGTGGCGGGGGCTTGGTCCTGCGGCCCCGTTCTTCGTTGGCGCGTCCTTGGCGCTGCTGGCCGTCGCCCTGCTGACTGCATACTGGGCATCTGCGAGGCGGCAGGCGCCTCAGCCGCGGTGAGAGCGCCGTGCAGTGCACGAGATAATATGCTTGTTTGCTTAAGCCTGCTGTTTTATGATTGCGAGCGAGGTATTGTGTAGGTGCTGATATCGATGCATATGCTGAAACCTATCCAAATCGGATCGCTGACGATCGACCCGCCCCTGACGCTGGCGCCGATGGCCGGGCAGACCGACCACGCCTTCCGGGTGCTGTGCCGCGAATGGGGCGATTGCGGGCTGGTCTGTACGGAGTTGTTGAGCAGCCACGCGCTTCACTATCGCAATGCGCGCACACAGGCCATGGTCGATTGGACGGAGGCCGAAAGCCCATTCGCAGTGCAGCTGTTCGGCAATGACCCCCGCATCATGGCCGAGGCGGCTCGGATCGTCGTTGAACTGGGCGCTCCGATCGTGGATATCAACATGGGCTGTTGGGTGCCGAAGATCGCTGGCAAGGGCGCGGGAGCTGCCCTGCTGCGCGATGTGTGCACAGCGACGACGGTGGTTCAGGCGGTCGTCAGCGCTGTCGATGTTCCGGTGACGGTCAAGGTGCGAACGGGCTGGGATGCGCAGTCGATCACGGCCGTCGAATTTGCGCAGGCGGCCGAGCAGGCCGGTGTCGCCGCTATCGCTGTGCATGCGCGTACCGCCGTGCAGGGATTTCAAGGCGAGCCAGACTGGGACATCATTCGGCAGGTTAAACAAGCGGTGACGCGCATCCCAGTCATCGGCAATGGCGATGTGCGGACGGCCAACGATGCCGCGCGCATGCTGGCGCAGACGGGCTGCGATGGCGTGATGATCGGTCGCGGTGCGCTAGGGCGGCCGTGGATCTTTCACCATATTGCCCATGCGCTGCGCACCGGTGAACATCTGCCGGAGCCTTCGCCGGCCGAACGAGCCGCAATCTCGCTGCGGCATGCGCGCCTGGCCGTCGCTGCGACGCGCGTTAATGAGCGGCACGCCGTGCGCGAGCTGCGCGGACAGCTTACGAAGTATCACCTCGGCATACCGGGAGCTGCTCGCATTCGAGAGCGGCTGGTGCGCGCTGAGACGCTGGCCGATATCGAGGCGATCTTGCTGCCAGTGATCGAAAGTGCTGCGCCGGTTCCAGCGTGAGGGTCAAGCTGGCCCGCACCTCGCCGTGACAAGTTAAGTTTTTCCAGTTTACTGGAAGACTCAAATTCGCGCGCTGGGGGAGGGCGCTATCAAGCGCTCAGCGCATGAGGCCTTTTAACCAGACCACGTGCCGAAATCATCGCTGCGCGCCGGCTTATCGGCAGGGGGCTGCGGCGGCGCTTCGTCTTTCGAAGCGGCAGCGCCATTTCCTGGTGGTGCAGACGAAACGTGGGCAGCATGCTGCGCGCTGTTGGTCGGGACGGCTGCCTTGACGGCGGCAGCCGTTTTAGCGATCTCGTCGATATCTTGCTGCACCGACTGCACGTCTTGTTTGAGAGTATCCAATGGATCGCGGACAGGCTTGGACATCTTCTCGACCGCTTTAGCGACTTCCTGATTGAGCGTTTGGCGGGTGGGGATATCTTTAGGGACAGTCACATCCAAGCCCGCCTGATCAAATTCTTTCTGAAGCATGGTTGCGGTTTCAGCCCACATGCGCCGCAGCATCGCGAGGTAGCGGCCGAGCACATACGACCAGCGGATCATGCGTTTTGGCCCGGCGACCACCAGCACAATGATCAAGATGGTGACGAGTTCCCAGCCTCCAACGCCGAGGATTTCCATCAGTTCGTGCCCACTTGTTGACCGTTCATAAAACTAGTGTACCAAATCTGGCGGCGCGGGTCACCCCCAAGCCGCTGCATGAGAGGCTGATCAGGAAGTGCGCGGCGTTCTCGAAAATGGCGCTATAGTGTCCACAAATGCGCTGTTCAAAGAGGTTGCTGATGGATGACGTTGAGCACTGTAACGTGACTGTGCAGATCGACTCGCAAGAGCTGGTACTGCGTGTTGCCCGCGGGGCGAACCTGCGCCGCGCCCTGCTCGATGCTGGCTTATCGCCTTATGGCCCGCTGCCGAACCGGGTGAACTGCGGGGGGCGCGGCCTGTGCGCCACCTGCGGCGTTTGGATCGAGGGTGAGGAGCCGCCGCCTCAGCACTGGCACGATCAACTGGCGGCGCGCTTCGGCTACCCGCGTTTGTCATGCCAGATCGCCGTTGATCGCGATCTGTCGATTCGCCTGCTGACGGACAAACTCTTGTGGGGGCCGCGCGATCCAAACCGGCGCTACCGCCAGCCATCTTCGCGCAGCCGCGCGTAGACCAGTGTGTCCGTCAGCGCGCCGTGCAGATTGCGTCGGTGGCGGCGCAGCCGCGCTTCTAACGCAAAACCTGCGCGTTCGGCGACGGCGGCGCTGCGTTCGTTCTGGATGTCGCAGCGGATTTCAACGCGCTCTGCGGAGAGAGCCTCAAAGCAAAGTTTTGCCAGCGCGCTGACAGCTTCGGTCGCATAGCCGTGGCCCTCGGCGCAGGTGCGCAGCCAATAGCCGATCTCAAAGCGCGGCACGCTCCAATCGATGGTGTGCAGGCTGGTGCCGCCGGCCAGCAGGCCATCGCTGCGCCGTATGATCAGCATCGTGATCTCATCGCGCGCTCGGAACCGTGCTGCTGCCTCGCGGGCGTAAGTCTCCGATTCCAGGAGGGTCGGCATGCGGCGTGCCCAATCCATCCAGCGGTGAAGCTGTTCGAACGACTCGTGTATCGCCGCGTTGATGCGCTCGCCATCGCCGGCACGCGGGATGCGCAGAAGCAGCCTTTCCGTCTCAATCTGTTCGGGGATCGGCGGAAGCTGGTTCGGAGATGGCATAGGTCGTCAAACGCTGGCCAGTTCGCCATGCTGGCGGGCGCAGCGCTCAAGCGCGCGCTGGGCCTCGCGGACGTTGATCTTGGGCGCGACATCGGCATAAAACTGCGCAGCGATCATCTCGACCCGACGTTTTCCCCCTGCCGATGTATCGTCAAGTGGAAGACGGTAGCTGCTTTCGTCCAACCCTTCGATTGGCTCCAGTTTGATCTCAGTGATGTTCTCGCGGCGCACCCGTTCGAGGTTGGCGCGCCGCTTGGCGGCCTCGGCAGCGCGAGTCCCGTCGCCTGCGGTTTGGTAGTACTGCTCTAACTGCGCCTCAAGTTCGATGGCGAAAGTCATGATAGCGCCGAACGTATTTAAGGATGTCATGATTGCCTTCTTCTGCTGCCTCTGATAAACCTTCAACCCCCTGACTGGCGGTCATACTGGCGGCGGATCATCGCGTTGCAGGGCTGCATTCCGAAACGCCGGTAAAAGTCGTTCAGCTGTGGATCGCAGATCAGATCGACGGCATAAAAGTGGCGCAGTTTTTCCAACATCCGCTCGACCAATGCAGCGCCGATGCCGCGCCCGCGATAGGCAGGCAGCACCTCGAGCAGTGGAATAAAAGCCACAAGCGCGCCATCGCTGATCGCATTCACGAAGCCGATGACCGGTGGCAGCGCCTCATCAACAGCCGCGTCCAGCGCTAAAATCACCGCGTAGCTGCCCTGCAAAATGCGGAGATGTATTTCTGGCGCAGGCGGGTTTGGCCAACCCTCGAAGAACCCGCCTGCGAGCTGCGCCGGCTCGACAGCGTCGATCGAGTCGCGGTATTGGATCATCTTCCGGGCAAAGCGCCGTGTCGTGCCAAATCCGCCATCTAGAACCAGCGTTCAATGACGACTTTGCGATCGGTGAAAAATTCGATCGCGTCGGGGCCTTGCCCGTGCAGGTCACCGAAAAACGACTCTTTCTTTCCGCCGAAGGGGAATGAGGCGGTTGGCGCCGCCACGCCGACGTTGATGCCGATGTTGCCGGCATTGACGCGATACTTGAATTCGCGAGCATAGCGGCCGTTCTTTGTGAACAGGCTGGCCGCGTTGCCGAACCGGCTTTGGTTGATCATCTCGACGGCGCTGTCAAAATCAGGGGCATGGACGAGCGCCAGCACAGGCCCGAAAATTTCTTCCTGCGCCACCTTCATCTCTGGCGTCACGCCATCGAGGATCGTCGGGCCAACAAACGTGCCCTGCTCGTAGCCATCAATGGTTGCGCCGCGCCCGTCGAGCAGCGGCTGCGCGCCCTCGGCAATGCCTTGGCTGATCATGCTTTCGATGCGCTCTTTGGCCTGCGCCGAGATGACCGTGCCCATCTGGGTGGTTTCATCCAGCCCATAGCCAACGCGCAGGGCGCTGGCCCGCTTGAGGAGTTCTGCCTTGAGCGGTTCGTAGGCATCGCCGACCGCGACGACGACCGAGCCCGCCAAGCAGCGCTGGCCCGCGCAGCCAAAGGCCGACCCCATAATATTGGCGACGCTGGCTGCCATATCGGCATCGGGCATCACTGCGATGAAATTCTTGGCGCCGCCCTGTGCCTGAACGCGCTTGCCGTGCTTGCCGCACGTTTCGTAGACGATTTTGGCGACCGGCGTCGAGCCAACGAATGAGACGCCGACCACGCCCGGATGTTCCATGACGGCCATGGCAGCCTCTTTACCGCCGTGGACTAGATTGACCACACCCTCCGGCAAATCCAGCTCGTCGAGCAGTTCAAACAGCAGTTCTGCGCTGAGTGGGGTTTGCGGCGAAGGTTTGAGCAGATAGGTATTGCCACATACGATCGCGGTCGGCAGGAACCACAGCGGCACCATCATCGGGAAGTTGAACGGCGTGATCGCGGCGAACACGCCGAGCGGCTGGCGCTCGGCCGTTTCGTCAATGCCGGAGCTGATATCCTCGACCTTGTAGCCGCGCATGAGCGTGGGCACGCTGGCTGCGAAATCGACGCTTTCGATGCCGCGCCGCACTTCGCCGCGCGCTTCATCGATCGTCTTGCCATTTTCGAGCACGATGAGGCGGGCGAGATCCTCGAACCGCTCCTCAAGCAGCGTTTTGTAGCGGTACATATATTGGGCGCGGCTGAGCACCGGGGTGCTGCGCCATTCAGCGAAACCTTCCTCGGCAGCTTTGACGGCGCTATCAACATCGGCCGCTGTCGAGTCAGGGCACTCTGCGAGCACTTCGCAGGTCGCGGGGTTAATGACAGGGGTGTATGTTTCTGTGCTAGCGGCGACCCAGCGACCGCCAATGTAGTTCTTGAGCTGCTTGGTCATCGTCATGTCTCCTCAACGACACGCCTCTTGATCGAGTTTTGCCTAATAGTACCGCTGTGATGATTAAAATGGCAAACGCGAAAAACGCGAGCGCTCCCTAACACCCGGGGGCTCGGCGATACTTTGGGTGACAGGTTCATTCGATTAGGTATCGAACGGGCTGTTGAACCGCTGAATCTCGATCAGATAGCCGTCCGGATCGCGCAGAAAGCAGTGATAAATATCATACTGCGCATTGTAGGCCGGCGGTTTTTCGAAATTGATCCCCTGGGCCAGCAGGCGTTCATACCAACCGTCGACGTCTTGCGTCACCAAAGTCAGGATCAGACTGTCGGTGCTGGCCGGCGGCCGGCTGCGCTGGCATACCCCGATGTAGGCCGTTCCCACAACGTGATAGATTCGGCACGTCTTTTGGTCGAGCGCCAGCCGCAGCCCGAGGACGCGCTCGTAGAATGCTGCGCTCGACCCCAAATCGCGCGTGTAGATGAACGTGATCTTTTGGTCGAGCGCAGGTCGCCCCTCGTCCATCAAAACCGCACCGGCAGGTTGGCGAAGGGCGTGGTTGAAAGCACGTAGTTCGCGTTCACCCAGCCCGTGAAGCCGTTGGGGGCTTGGATCAGCAGCCAGGTGCCGAAGCTGTTCCGGCCCAGCAGCAAGATGCTTTGGCCAGGCGCTACCTGTGTGATCACGCCGAAGTGAACCCCCGGGCCAGACCGCACGTTGAGCGGCACCGTCACAATGCCAGTGAAGCTAGGCGGCTGCGGCTGTGGCTGCGGAATCGGGACGCCGCCCCCGCCTTGACCGCTGATCGGCAGGCTGGCGAAGGGGATATTGGGCCGCAGAAAGCGTGAGTTGACCCAGCCTTGAATGCCACCGCGAGCGATGATCTCGATCCAGCGTGAGTCAGGGGTGCGGCTGACCATGGTCACGACATCGCCGCCGCTCATCGTGCCGAGGATGCTGAACCCAGCGCTGGGCCCGCTGCGGATGTTGAGGAATGAGGCCGTTACCACGGCGCTGGCGGTTGTGATCGGCTGGGTTATGGGCACATCGAACGAAGTGACCTGAACGTACCGGCTGTTGACCCAGCCCTGCACATTGCCAGCCAGCAGAATTTGCAGCCACGAGGCATCGGCGTTGCGGCCGATCACCGTGAAGACCGCCCCGCGATTGATGCGCGCAATGACGGGGAAGGCGACCCCCGGCCCAGAGCGCACGTTCAAGACGGACGCGTTGACGACCACGCCCGAAGCAGTCTGTTCAACCGGGGCGGCGATGGCAGCCTGCGCCAGCGGGGCGAAACCAAGCCCGACGACCAGCAGCGCTGCGCCCAGTAAAACTCCAAAGCGCCA
The DNA here is from genome assembly GCA_034434615.1 of Anaerolineae bacterium. GTDB lineage: Bacteria > Chloroflexota > Anaerolineae > Aggregatilineales > Phototrophicaceae > Flexifilum. The sequence goes on from DAOTYT010000359.1 coordinate 21,727, forward strand.
ACCACGCGAGTATCGAACTGACATGATATCGATCCTTATATAATGAACAACTACCCATCTTTCTTCATTGTATAGGTAGTCTTGTAACAGTTGCCTAACGCTGGCTGCACGCACAGGTTAGAAAAATTAAACGAAGCGACGGGGCGGCCACGGCTCACGGCCCAGCGTTTGCCGCCGCATCGATTTTCGCTTACTGGCGGTCTACCCTTAGCTCATACGACCCACCCACGCCTGTGAGAAATGTGCGCGCAAGGATCGTCACGGTGCCATCACCAGGGAGCACAAACTCGAGCCGGGCGTTTAAATTGCCGCCAGAGTCGTCATCTTCTGCAATTAGCTCGCCGTTGCTGTCGTAGAGCCGGATGAGAGGATCGGTGTCGCCAACTGCGATCATGTTGATGACGATGCGGTCGCCCGGCGAGCCGCGCAGCGTCCAGGCATCGCCCGCGCTGCCCGCCGGCAGGCTGCCCGTCACGCGCTGGCCATATTCGATCGTGCCGCGGTTATTGGCATCGGCGGGCAAAGGCGAGCCGAGCTGCGCGCCGGCGAAACCGCTCCCGAGCGTCGCGAACGCCTCGATATTTGGATCGGCGGCCAGCGTGCCGAACACGCTGCCGATGTCAGGGTTGGCGCCGAGAGTTCCTGCCATGTTGGCAAAGTCGGGATCGGCCGCCAACGTTGCATTCACTGAGCTGAAGATTTCGCCCCCCAAATTGATGACGCGCGCGGTGATGAGCGCGACCGCCGCGCAGCCGATCACGGCAACGATGCCGACGATCGCAAGGCAGACCAGCAGGGGGCTGGTTCCCTTGCGCGCCGGCGGTGGCGGAGGGGGGCGCAGCCCAGCGTCTGCGAATGGATCATCTGCGAAAGGATCGTCGGCGCGGCTTTTGCGCCGAGAGGGCGGCGCCGGCGCGAACGGATCGTCATCAAACGGATCGGCCGCTGCCGCGCGCGCTGGCGTTGGAGCAAATGGATCATCCGCGAACGGATCGGCCATCGGCGAGCGAGGCGCGGGTGCGCTGCTGAAAGGGTCGTCGGCAAAAGGGTCGCCCCCGAGCGGCTGCGCTGCCGTGGGCTTGGGCGGGGCAGGCGGGGGCGGCGCGCTGGTTGGGTCCAGCCGGTTGAGCATGCGCTGTGCCCGTTCATCATCCGGGCGCAGCCGCAGCACCTGCTGCAGCGCGCGCCGTTTTTGATCGGGGTTATCCACCGCATTTGCCAACAGCCACCACGCATCGGCATTGGTTGGGGTTGCGCGCACGATGGGCACCAAGATAGCAACCGCTTCTTGCTTCCTGCCACTACGGATCAGTTGATAGGCCTGCTGCATTTGATCGGTGGACATTGTGCTCCCTTTGCTATGTTTTGGCTATTGCTTCAGTATAGGTGATTCTGCAATTTAAAACAGCAACCCACAGCCCAGGCGGCGGGCTTTGGCTGGACATTGATTTTATGCTGCGCGTGGTGGACAATGCCGAAAGCCGGTCGCTTTAGGGCTTGGAGATGTGTGATCGTGCGAAAAAGCATCCCGCTCGGGCTGATCTTGATCGTCTATGCGTTTTTGGGCGCGCTTTATGCGCTGCGGACGCCATTGTGGCAGAACCCCGATGAGCCAGCGCATTTCAATTACATCGCGCAGTTGGCCGAGAGCGGCTGCTGCCCAGTGATCGCCCCTGGTGATTGGGATCAAGCTTATTTACGCCAGCTGACGACGGAACGCTTTCCGCCCGATCTGCTCGACAACCTCGCCGCGATTCAGTATGAAGATCACCAGCCGCCGCTTTATTACCTGACCGCGCTTCCCGCTTATCAGATCGGCGGAGGCGCACTGATCGCAGTGCGAGCATACACTCTCCTGATAGGGATGGGCATTATCACTGCAGCCTATCTCCTCGTCCGAATCTTGCTGCCAGTGCAGCCGCACCTTGCGTTCATCACCGCCGGCCTGGTCGCACTGCTGCCTCAGCATGTGGCCATCCTTGCGGCGGCCAATAACGACGCCCTGGCCGGGCTGATCGTGGGATTCGCCTTGATCGCGGCCGCTGTTTCGCTGCGCGGCACTGATCTGCGGCCGCTGATTTTCGTGCTGGCAGGCATCGCCGTGCTTATCATGTTGCAGATCAATTTTCGTATGCTCAGGATCACCTCGCTGGAAGGCGTGATCGGCGTGGCGCTGCTGGCTGCCTACGCGATCGCCCTTGTCCTGCTGCGGCGTGCGCCCTGGCGGTTCGGGCTGCCTTGGCTGCTCGGCCTGATCGCAGGTATCGGCCTGCTGACCAAACTCAGCACTGCATTCTTGGCTGGGCTGCTGCCGGTCGTCCTCATCCTGCGCTGGCTTGATGACCGGCGTCACAATCGCGCGACGGCCGGCGATCTGGTGGCTGCGCTGGCGCTCTTTCTGATGGCGGCGCTGGCGCTCGGCGCGATTTGGTGGCTGCGCAATCTACAGGTCTACGGCCCCCCCGATTTTCTCGGTTTGGCCGCGCACGATGCAGTCGTGGCCGACCAACCGCGCACGAGCGACATGATCGCAGCTTGGGGGCTTGGAGGTTACCTGCGCGCATCGCTTGAGACGACCTTCAACAGTTTCTGGGGGCAGTTCGGCTGGATGGCGCTGCCGCTGCCCGCGTGGGCTTACAGCTTAATCGGCGGGCTGCTGCTGCTCGCTGTTGGCGGTTGGGCTGCGCGAGTGATAGCGCTGCGCAGAGGTCGTCCTGCCCGTCCGCAGCTGTGGCAGCTTCGAATCGGACTGGTGTTGGCGCTGGTCGCGCTGTTCGCTGTCGCGCAATACATTTACTACAATCTTGGATTCTTCCAAATGCAGGGACGCTATTTGTTCCCGGCTTTGATCCCATTCGCGCTGGGGCTGGCGCTCGGCTTTGACGGCTGGCGCGCTGGCTTGTGGCCAAAACGGCCCGGCTGGTGGAGCGCTGCGCCGCTGCTCGTGCTGGCTGCTGTGAATCTGTATGTGATCTGGCGCGTGCTGCCTTTGCTGGCGCCCTGAGCAGAGGCAAGAAAGTGTTTGCCGATGGATCTTCTGATTGGCACGACCAACCCGGGTAAACTGCGCGAGTATGTTGCTATGCTGGCCGAACTGCCGCTGCGGTTAGTTGGCCTGCGCGATGTCGGCCTAGAGGCGATTGAAATCGACGAGCCGTTCCCAACTTACGAGGACAACGCGCTGCACAAAGCGCAGCAGTATGCGCGCTTGAGCGGCTTGCTCGCGCTGGCCGATGACAGCGGTCTGGAAGTCGCCGCGCTCGGAGGCCGGCCGGGCGTTCACTCCGCGCGCTACGGCGGGCCGACCGATCGCGACCGGTACTTGAAGCTGCTTGCCGAGCTGGATGCGCTCGGCGCGGTCGACCGTTCCGCCGTTTTCGTCTGCGTGACAGCGGTCGCCCATCCTGACGGTCGCTTCGAAACCGCGCGCGGGATCTGCCGCGGCGCTATAGCCGCCGCCCCTGGCGAGGGGACGACGGGCTTCGGCTACGATGCGGTTTTTATCGCTGAAGGTTATGACCGCACGCTGAATGCCCTCTCGCCGGAAGAGAAAGACCAGATCAGCCACCGCGGGCGCGCTGCACGGGCGATCATCCCCGCGCTGAAGCGCCTCGCGTCGCTTTGAGCGCTGCTTCGACCGCAGCCCTTTGACCGAACGCGACTTCGGTTTGAGAAGCTGTTTCCTGTGAAATGGCACCTGTTCAGCTGCGGCCCTTGAGCAGCCGCTCGCGAATGTCGTTGACGACCGCTGCGAGCAGTGGGTCGCGGGCGATGTCTTCGGCGATGCGCGAGCAGCTGTGCAAAACGGTGCTGTGTTTGCGACCGCCAAAGGCCTCGCCGATTTGAGGCAGCGAGGCCGGCGTCAGTTCCCGCGCCAGATACATGGCGATCTGCCGGGCCTGGTTGATGACGCCGGTGCGCCGCGGGCCGATCAAATCACTGACGCTTACGCTGTGCTGGCGCGCCGTCATCTCCATGACCTGCGCCAGCGTGATGTGGAAGCGCGGGCGGTGGTAGCCCTCGAGGATGTCCTCGGCGATATCGGGCGTGATGTGCCCGGCAGTGTGCCGCTGGGCGGCCACCATCTGGTTAAAGATGCCCTCCAGTTCGCGCACATTGGACTGCGCTTTCTCGGCGATCAGCGCCAGCGTCGTCGCCGGTATCTGCAGCCCACGTTCGTGTGCCCACATCTGCAAGATCGCCAGCCGCGTCTCCAGCTTGGGCGGCAGCACGTCCATCACCAGCCCGCCCTCGAAGCGCGAGCGCAGGCGCGCTTCCAGCGTTTCCAGGTCGCGCGGGTGGCGATCGGAGGCGAGTACGATCTGTCTGTTGAAGGTATAGAGGGCGTTGAACGTGTGGAAGAACTCTTCCTGCGTGCTGTCTTTGCCCGCGATGAATTGGATATCATCAACCAGCAGCACATCGGCCGAGCGGTATTTTTCTCGGAACATGGCCGTTGTGCGCTGGCGAATCGCGTCGACCAGGTCGTTGGTGAACACCTCGGCTGGAATATAGGTCACGCGCAAACCACGGGTTTTGCATTCAAGCGCGATCGCCTGTAAGAGATGCGTTTTGCCCACGCCGACGCCGCCGTAAACAAAAAAAGGATTGTAGGCAGCAGCCGGGTAATCGGCAACGGCGCGTGCCGCTGAAACTACTGTGGCATTTTCATCTCCTGCGATAAAGCGGTCGAACGTCAGCCGCGCGTTTAGTTCCGTCTCCGGCAGGTCTGGCCGCTGCGGCCGGGCGATCTGTTTGTGCAGCGGGGCGGGCCGTTCGTCAGCGACGGGCTGCTGCGCCATCAGGCGGAACAACGGCATATCGGCCGCGGCTTCAAGTGTGGCCGGCTGTGCCTTGTGAACTTCGAAGCGCAGTTCAACCGGGTGTCCGTAAACATCGCTGATAATGCGGCGCACATTGCGATACAGCCGGTGTTGAAGCATGTCGCGCGCATAGGCATTGCGCACGCCGATCACGAACACGCCGTCCTCAAAGCTGAGCAGGACTGCGCCGCGCACCCAAGTGTCAAAAGTCGCACGGTCAAGCTGTAATTCGAGTTGATGAAAAGCGGCGCTCCAAGCGTCGTGTGCGTTCACGGTCGTTCTTTCCGGTGTGCCGATGTCGTCTCCTCCCCGGCGGCATGCAGCACGAAGTTTGCGCCGGCGCGGGCCTGCGTTAGCAGGAAAGAGAACTGGCTTAACAAGAGAGTTTGCCTCGCGGACGACGGAGAAGCGGCGCCATCCAGGACAGGTGGCGAGGCTGATGATGAGACGTTATATGCAGAAGTATAGCGCAATGCTGAAAATGGCTCAACCGATTCAGGTCGTCGAATCTTAAAAAATGGGATCTTTTAACATTGGGAAAAAAGCGGCGATATAACGATTTCCAGACGAACCTAACACCAACACTTGATGAGGTGTTATTTCGCAAAATCGAGGTTTTATCCCATTGTTTGGGATAAAATAACCCATGAGTTGCGATTCCTGATCCACTATCCCCTTCGTTTGGTTAGAATCCTGTTTGTCCTATTTCTTTAACATTGGGATAACAACTGATCAAGGCGATCAGATCTTCTCGTATGGGTGGCGAAGTGCATTTGGGTTATGACTTGTGAAATTCGTAAGTTATAACGAATGTGATTAACGGCTGTGGACAGGCAAAAACTTTCTTTGTACAATGCTCTTCAGGTTTAGTTTACGTTTTCTTCAAGATACCTCGAGGTAGTGATGGCGGAACGGCCCGACGGACACTTGAATTTGCACAGAAATGAACCGGAAGATTTCATGGACGATTTTCACCTTGAGAGTTCTGAGAAGGCAGATGTCATAAAAGTTTCAGCAAAGTCTCGCTCGACGGCTGTTGCCGGGGCGATCGCTGCGGTCATTCGCGAACATCGGTATGCCGAAGTGCAGGCAATTGGCGCTGGCGCAGTCAATCAGGCGGTCAAGGCATTGGCGATCGCGCGGGGTTACTTGACCGGGGATGAGATCGATATCGTCTGCACGCCGTACTTTACAGAAGTGGATATTGAGGGGCAAGAACGCACCGCTGTGCGCTTCATCGTTGAGCCGCGTCCTTCGTAGATGGCGCAGCATGGGTGTTGACCTGCATACGCACACAGCGGCTTCGGACGGCCAGTACCGACCGGCGGAGCTGGTCGAGCTGGCGCGCCGCGCCAAGCTGACCACGCTCGCAATCACCGATCACGACACGGTTAGCGGGATCGACGAAGCGCTGGGGGCGGCCTCAATAGGGAGGCCGCTTTTCATTGTGCCCGGCATCGAACTGAGCGCCGAAGACGACCGCGGCGACGTTCACATGCTCGGTTATTTTATCGATCATCAGCATGGCGGGCTGCAAGCGCATCTGGCTGCGTTCAACCTTCAGCGCGTTGAACGGGCGTGGCGCATCCTCGATCGGCTCGCTGCGTTGGGCGCGCCGGTCGCCCGCGAGCGGGTGCAGGCGCTGGCTGCTGGCGGCGTGATCGGCCGGCCGCACATCGCCCGTGCACTGGT
>DAOTYT010000360.1:0-2912 GCA_034434615.1 Anaerolineae bacterium
CGCGGCACAAAGGACAGCCAGTAGGCTTCTGGCAGGCGCTGGGCAATTTTGCCGAACCACTGCAGATCGATCTCGATGCGCCGCTCTTGCAGCGGCAGCGCGTAACGCAGCTCAAAGTGCATCGGCGTTTCAGCGCCCGGCACATCAAGCTGAAGCTGAAACAGGACATGCAGGCAGTCGTCGCTGCGCCGCTGCAGCGCCCCCACCACGCGCGGATGAAGTTCCGTCTGTGCCGGGGGGATGCTATTTTCCATGCCGGGCTTAGTGAAGTCCAGCTTTGCCCAGCGAGCCGTCTCAGGGTCGGCGCTGCGAATGTAGCGCGACCAGAACCGATCATAATCCTGCTGCGTGAATCGTTGGTAACGCAGCAGAGCCAGCGGATGCTCTGCCGCTGCGAGCGGCAGGCCGTGGCCGCGCTCGCGCAGGTCGATGATCGCCCCGGTCGTCGCATCGAAACCGATTTGCAGGCATGTTGTTTCAAACCCGCTCAGCGCGTCCAGCGCCAGCGGTTCAAAATCGGACAGAACGCTCTTTGCCGGTTCGCTCGCCCGCAGGCGCTCGACGGCAAGCGCATGCAGCGGTGTCCCTTCGAGGGCGGCCAGCGCATCATCGATATAGGCGCGCTGCTCGTGCCATGACGACTCAAAATGCTGAAAAGCCGCTGTTTTTCGTTTGGCGCGCAGAGCCGCTGCTTCGAATGTCGTTTCGTCGGCCAGATGCGTCTTTTCATCAAGGCCCCAGGTATGCTCCGGGATTAGAAGCAGCCGGCGCCCTAAAGCATCGAACTCGGCTGCCGGCGCATTTGCCGACCGCTCCGCATGCAGACGCAGCAGCTCGCGATAGCGGCGCATCTTGGTCGGGTCGCTGCCGGCCCCATGGATCCACGTATCCCCAATCTCCGCCGTGATCACGGGCAGCGATGCGCGCGCAGGTTCGAGCGCCTGCGCGACCGCATCAAGCGACGACGCGACCAGCTGCGCGTTGGGAAAACGGGCACGCAGGCGCGCGTAAGCCATTCGCACGTCCGCGGCGGATGGCGGCCCGAGGTTATCGCCAGTCATGTGGATCGACACCGCTTCAGCAGCGCCCGGCAGCACGGTGGTTTCGCCATAGCGCCTATGCTGCATGACGATCAACTCGGTCCCTGTCTCGCCATCGCGCCAGACGAACAGCGCGGGCACATCGGGCGGCATAGACGCCGGGTTAATGCCGATGTGCAGAAAGCGCACGTCTGCCTCGGCCAGCAGCGGCACGAGCGCGCGCGTGTGGCCCGGAACATCGGTCATTTTGGCCGCGATGGTGCGCCGCCCAAAACGTGCATCGAGCTGCTGGCTCAGCCGGAGGCCTGCGCGCAGCAGCGGCGCATCCATCAACTCAGTGTGCGTTGTGAACGGCAGCGCATGCCAGAGGATATCGCCGCGCTCGACCGCCGCTTCCATCCGCCGCCGCTCGCTGGGTTTGGCGGTCTCTAAATACGTGTAGAGCAGCCATGAACCCACCGTCCAGCGGAACGATGCGCTGGAGTCGAACTGACGCAGCGCCTCAGCCAGCGCGATGGCGGTCGGGAAAAAGTCATCAAAATAACTCCTGACCACCCGCCCCGCCAAATCGGTAAAACCGAGATCAAGATGTGTCTTAAAGATCAGATGCACGCGCTGAATGCCCGCGTCGATCGACGGTGCCATGTGCCGCTTAGTCCGTTGTGGAAGTTAGGTAAATGGGGTTGGTGAGCGCGCGCAGCCCATGCGCGCCCGCCACTCGCGCATAGACGTAGCGCGACTGCTGACTGTCGAGCAGCACCGAGGCATGCCACGGGTCATCGCGAATCCGCATGCGCATCAGCGGGCCGCCTTCCCCATATAGCTCGAAGACATCGCCAAGGCCGCCGCGCACCTGTGCCGAGAGCGCCAGCGGCGCACCGGGGGCCAGTTCAACTTCTCCGCCAACCATGACCTCGCCAGCGCGCAAATCGATCTGCGGGCCAGCCGGCGCTTCGCTGATGGTGGCACGACCAGCCCGCAGCGCGGCGAGCAGCGCGGCAGCTGAGGGCGCGCCCTCGCAGTAGATCCACGTGGTCGGATGGCCAAGCCGCGCGAGGTGTTCGCGCTGATGAAAATGACAATCGCTGCCGCCGACGGCCGTCGGCCTTGCGCCAGCGCGCAGGCGTCCTTCCCAATAGGCCAGCGCCTGCTCGTTGAACAGCTCCCACGGCCCGTTCCACACCTCGATGCAGTCATAATCGGTCACTTCAGAAAAGGCCCAGTCTGGCCCGTAAGGGCGGGGATGATTGCACGAGACGAGATACCCGCGCGCGGCCGCTGTGCGCAGCGCTGCGCGCATTTGCTCAGGGCTGCTGATGCGGAAATCGAGCCAGCCACCCTCACCCCATACATTCCAGTGCCCGTAATAGGTCGTCACTTCGAACCCCGGGATCAGGATCAGCGGCGTCTGGCTTGCGCGCAGGTCGATCTGCTGCGTCAGCACATTGTGATCCGTGATGGCGAGAAAATCCAAGCCAAGCGCTTCGGCGCGGGCAGCGACATCGAGCGGCGCACTGTCGCCATCGCTGTGAACGGTGTGACAGTGCAGTTCGCCGCGATACCAACCACCGGGGTTCGCCGGGCGCTTCGCTGACCGGCTTAGCGGCAGCAGCGGCGGAAACTGCGCGCTCGTTGTATCGCCGGCCGTCATGCGGATTGTGACGACATATTCACAGCCGTGATCGGGAATTTTGTACAGCCCCAGGCAAACATGCCAAATGCCTGGGAGCAGCGGGCCAGGCAGGTAGCCGGGCGTCGCCGCCTCTGGAGTGATGAAGAACGATGGGCGCGCGCTGCCGCTCCATCCTCGAAAACCAGCCGTCATAAAGTCGGCCCCGCGCGCATCAAAAAGACCGATATCCAGCGTGCTGC
>DAOTYT010000361.1:0-1612 GCA_034434615.1 Anaerolineae bacterium
GAACGGGCGCTCGCCGCCAGCAGTGTGCAGCTCGTGCTGATGGTAGACCCCGATTATCAAGGCCTTGATGATAACGCGCTCATCCACCTGGCGGTGCGCCGCTTTGGTGCTTCCAGCGCCCTCACCATTGAACACCCGGCCGCCGAAGCCATCACCAACACGGTGCTGGAGCATTACGGCTTCCGCGCGCAGCGCACGCTTTTGCACATGCGCTGGCAGGGCTGAGCGCTGCGAACGTCTTATCGCGGAAACCACCTCACCGACATTATTTCAAGTATAATTTTTTGCAGGATCGACAGCGCAGCGCGCTGCGATCCGGCCATCGCTTTGGACCACGCCCCATTGGTGAAGGGAAAGCTGCTGCGGTTATGGAAATCCTCATCATTCTACTGTTACAAATGACGAGCGGCATCTTCGCCATGTCTGAGGTCGCCATGATCGCGGTGCGCCGTCCTCGCCTAACCCAGCTTGCCGAGCGTGGCAGCCGCGGCGCGGCGACGGCGCTCTCGATCAGCGCCGATCCTAACCGCTTCCTGGCGACCGTGCAGATCTTCATCACCATGATCGGCATCCTCGGCGGCGCATTCGGCGGGGCGACCATCGCCCGCTCGATCGCCGACCTGCTCCAGAGCACGCCGCTGGCCCCTTACGGCACGGCCATCGGTTTGGCGATCGTCGTCCTCTTCACAACGTATTCCTCGCTGATCATCGCCGAATTGGTGCCTAAACGGCTGGCCCTGCGCTCGCCCGAGACGATCGCGGCGCGCATCGCCCTGCCGATGCAGTTCCTCTCGCTCATCACTGCGCCGGTCGTCCATTTCCTCGGCTGGTCGACCGATCTCGTCCTGCGGCTGCTGGGCGCCCATCACACCGAGGTAGTCCCGGTCACGGAAGAGGAGATCAAGGCGATGATCAAGCTGGGCGTGGAAGCCGGCGTGTTCGAACAGACCGAACACGATATGGTACGCGGCGTCTTCCGGCTGGGCGACCGGCGCATCAGCGCGTTGATGACGCCGCGCTCCGATATCGTTTGGCTGAACACAGAAGACGATGAAGAGACCAACCGCGCCAAAATTCGCGAGAGCCACTTTTCGCGTTTTCCGGTTGCGCGCGGCAACCTCGATCATGTGCTGGGGATGGTGCAGGCCAAAGATCTGCTCGAAAAGCTGCTTGCCGGCCAGCCATTCGACCTGCACGCGGTGTTGATGGAGCCGATCTACGTGCCGATGGGCATGTCGGCGACGCGCGTGTTGGAGACATTCCGCGATACCGATACCTACATGGCGTTTGTGCTCGACGAGTACGGCGGCCTGATCGGGCTGGTGACGGCGCAAGATATCCTCGAGTCGATCGTGGGTGAGGAAGAAGCTGAAGAGCCGACCCAGCGCGCCGATGGTTCGTGGCTGTTCGACGGGTTGATGGCGATCGATGATCTGGTCGAACACCTCGGCATCGAACCCCCGCCCGGCGCGCACGAGCAGTACGAGACGCTCGGCGGCTTCATCATGACCAGGCACGGCAGCATCCCCCATACCGGCGACATGGTCGACTGGGATGGCTACCGCTTTGAGGTCGTCGATATGGACGGGCGGCGCGTCGATAAAGTGCTGGT
>DAOTYT010000362.1:0-3495 GCA_034434615.1 Anaerolineae bacterium
CTTTAACCGCGCTGAGAATGTCCACTGTGCGCTCTAAGGTCAGGATGAGCGGCGAGTCCGTCTCCTCGTTCTTTTTGATCTTCTGTTCGGCGGGTGCGAACGGTTTGAAATCAGAGACGGCCGCCGCCATGACCAGCACATCGGCGCTGGTGCTGGCCGCCATCACGGCGTTGTGCATCTGCTCAGCCGTGTCAACCTGCACCAAACGTGCGCCAACCGGCGCTGGCAGCCCCCGCGCAGCACTGATCAGCGTGACCTGCGCGCCTGCATCGAGCGCCGCCTGCGCCAGCGCGTAGCCTTGTTTTCCGCTCGATCGATTGGTGATGAAGCGCACAGGGTCGATCGGCTCGCGGGTGCCGCCGGCAGTCACCACGATTTGCGCGCCGCGCAGTGGCCCACCGCGCCCTAATGCCCGCCGAATCTCGCCGATTAGCGTCGGCGTCTCAGGCAGGCGTCCCAGACCATACAGGCCCGAGGCGAAGCGTCCCTCTTCTGGCTGAACGACGATTGCGCCGCGCTCGCGCAAAAAGGCCAAGTTCTGCTGGACGGCTGGGTGTTGATACATGCTGCCGTCCATTGCAGGGGCGATCAGGAGCGGGCAGCGCGAGGCTAAGGCGATCACACCGAGTAAATCGGCCGCGAAGCCATGCGCCAGCCGAGCGATGCTGTCTGCTGTAGCTGGAACTACGGCCAGCAGGGCCGCCTTTTCCGCCAGCCCAATGTGGGCGATGTGGGTCGGCAGGCCGCCATGCGCGCTCGCCCACATGTCGGTGTGCGCAGGGCGGCCGGTCACCGCTTCAAAAGTGAGCGGCGTAACGAAGCGCTGGGCGGCCTCCGTCAGGATCACATCGACCTGCGCGCCCGCCTGCGTCAGCTTGCTGGCGAGGTCTACGGCTTTATAAGCGGCGATGCTGCCTGTCACGGCCAGCAGGATAGACTTGTCTTTCAAAAGGGTGAGCGTGCTGCTTTGCATGTGGTTCCTTCACGATGCCCGCGACGCGCTGTGGGCTGGCACGAATGCGCTGGTCGGGGCACAATTTCAGAATACAGAATAGGATGTCACCTGCAAATTAAAACGCAGAGAGTGAAAAATTGCTATGGGTTCTGAAGCCAATCTGCTTGATGTGGCGGCACTGGGCGAGGTGCTCCTGCGTTACAGCGTGCCCACCGGATACAGACTTGAGCAAGCTCGGTCGCTCGATGTGCACGTGGCCGGGGCCGAATGCAATGTCGTGACGGCCTTAGCGCGGCTGGGGCGCTGCTGCGCTTTTTTCAGCGCGCTGCCGCGCTCACCGCTTGGCCGGCTGGCGGCCGAGCATCTGCGCGCCTGTGGGGTCAGTCTTGACGGGATCGTCTGGTCGGCGAACGGCCGCATGGGCACGTACTATGTCGAATTTGCGGAACCGCCGCGCCCGCTGCAAGTCGTTTATGACCGCGCTGATACTTGCGCGGCGCGGCTCTCGCCAGAGGCATTGGACTGGGATCGGCTGCTGGCAGCCCGCCTCATCCATGTGACCGGCATCACCGCCGCGCTGCGCCCGAATGGTCGTGTCCTCGTCGAGGCGCTGGTTAAGCGCGCCCGCGCGCAGGGCGTCCCGATCAGCTTTGATGTAAATTACCGCGCTCGCTTGTGGACGCCCGCCGAGGCGAACGCTGCCCTGCGCCCTTTGATCGCAGGCGTTGAAGTGCTGTTCTGCAAGGCGGCCGATGCAGAGCTGCTGTTCGGCCTCGCTGGGCCGCCGGGCGAGGTAGCTCGCGCCCTCGCGCAGGAATTCAGCGCGCATGCCTGCGTCGTCAGCGCTGGCGCTGAGGGAGCCTATCTGTGGTTTGATGGGCATGTCTTGCATGCCCCAGCCATCCCTGTGACGATCGTCGATCGCATTGGCGCCGGTGACGCGCTTTCAGCGGGCGTGCTCCATGGCTGGCTGAAGGGCGATTTACAGCGCGGTCTGCATTACGGGACGGCGCTGGCCGCGCTCGCGCTGACCCAGTACGGCGATTCCGTTGTGACCACCGCGGAGGAGCTGGAAGCGATCGTCTCCGGCCAAACCGGCGGTCTGCTGCGCTGAACCCGATCCAGTTAAGAGGCAGAAGCACGGAGCTTTGTCGATCGGTTGATGAAAGATGGCTTTCGCCGTTGACGCTTAGACCGACGGCCTGCGCTCCCGAAGCCTCCATCTGAGCGCCATTCCCCACGCCAGCGGCCGGGTGAGCAGCCAAAGCAGCGCTGCGCGCGGCCATCCGTGGTGCTTGCGCGCGTAGACCATCATATCGCGGAAATAGATGCGCGTTGCCGCCGCGGTGCGCGTCGCCGATTTTTCGCGATGGATGATCGGTGGCGCAGCCAAAAACCGGAACTTGCGGCCGCTGCTGCGCCGAGCCAGATCGTCTTCGGGAAAGTAGAGCAGCAGATCGTCATCGAGACGCAGCTCAGCGCGCCGCATCAGCGTGCACGAGCCGGGGATCGCCTCAACATCGAAGTCGCGATCGCGCTCCCAGCCGGCATACCAGTGATAGTCGGCGGCGCGCCGGCGCGCCGCGCGCAGCAGCCAGCCGACCGGCGTATGGGTCAGCAGCAGATAGCGATAGGTCGGGATGCGCGAGCAGGTGCGCTGGATCGTCCCGTCGGGGTAGCGGAGCTGGAGGGTCGCGCCGGCATACTGTGGATTCGTCTCCATGAAGCTGACCATAGTCTTAAGCGCACCGGGCGGCACGATCGTATCTGGGTTGAGCAGCAGCGCATACTTGCCGCGCGCGGCTGCCAGGCCGAGGTTGTTGCCGCCGCAAAACCATGTATTGTGCCCCGGCTCGATCAGGCGAACGCGCGGGAACTGCGCGCGCACCAGCGCTGCGCTGCCATCGGCAGAGGCGTTATCGACGACGATGATCTCCGGCAGCGGCTCTGTTTGATGCAGCGAGTCGAGGCATCGATGGAGATCATCGCGCGTGTTGTAATTGACGATGATGATCGATAGGGGAATGGCGTCGAGATCAGCGCCGTCGCTCATGCAGGTTTCCGGGCGATGATCAGCGTCGTGAAGTTGAAGGGCCATGGCAGCAGCCAGCGCAGCGCCCCACCGAGCGTTTCGGCCAGCGCACTGGTGCGATAGTAGCCGGGCGCTCGGAAGGGGCCGCCCAGCCCCCACAGCGTGAAAGAATGGCTGGTCGGCTCGGCACACAACAGCGAGAAGCCGGCCGCCTGCACTGCTGCGACCAGCGCTTTCCGGGTGTAGGTGCTCTCATAGAAGCCCTCGTCGGCCAGCGGGCTGGCGTTCCGCAAACGACGGCGCCACGCCACAGCGCGATGGACGATGTTCGGATACGGGATGGTCAGCACAAGGATGCCGTGCGCGCGCAGGACGCGGTGTGCCTCGTCCAGCGCTGGCCCCATCCCGTGCTCGAAGTGCTCCAGCACGCCAAACGATAAGTAGGCGCCCAACGACCCATCGGCGAAGGGCAGCGCATGTACATCGCCGGCCAGCAGCGGCAGCGCTG
>DAOTYT010000363.1:0-13190 GCA_034434615.1 Anaerolineae bacterium
GGTCGGGCTCAAAACGGCCGTGCAGGGCATCGCCTTTATAGACTTCGATGCTGTCGCAGTTGCTGAAGACGTACAGCGGTTCGACGCCGGCCTCGCTGCGTTCGCCGAATGTCCAAAAGGTGGCGGCGCGCAGCACAACGCGCTTGGATGGCGGGCACTGGCTCTCATAGAAGTGAGCGGCGAACTTGGGCAGGCGGAAGATATCCATCACGCCATGATAGCAGATGCGGTCGCCAGCCCCGAATTCGCGATGCGTGTTGTAATCGAAGGCGCACCAGCCGATCGCGCCGGTCACGTTCGACATGCCCATCTGCTGATTGTGGATGCGGGCGTGGCGCAGCGCATGTTCGACCTGCCGCTCCTCGGCATCAAAGGACTTGGTCGGGAACATATGGCCGCAGAATTCGGTGACCAGATGCGGCGTGTGCTGCGGCTCCTCGATCGTGTTTGAAAAATCGTTGTATGTGAAGACATCCTCGAGGAATTGGCTGTGCTGAAAATTGCGGACGCCGCCGGTTTGCCGTGTCGGGTCAAGCTGATGGGCGAGGGCGTTGGTCGCCTTGTAGAACGGCTCATCGTCCCACGATTCGTTGATGCGCACGCCCCACAGCACGATCGACGGGTGGTTGCGGTCACGCTCGATCATGCGGCGGACATTATCGAGGCTGAGCGCCTGCCAGTCGTTATCGCCGATGAACTGCCAGCCGGGAATTTCCTCGAACACCAGCAGGCCGATCTCATCGCAGCGATCGAGAAAATGCGGCGACTGTGGATAATGCGAGGTGCGCACGATATTGAGGCTCAGCTCGTGCTTGAGGATATCGGCATCTTTGCGCTGCAGGCGCGCCGGGGCTGCCCCGCCAATATACGGATAAGTTTGATGACGGTTGAGGCCGAAAAGCTTGATGCGCTCGCCGTTCAAGTAGAAGCCATCGTCGCGAAAGACCGCCTCGCGCAGGCCGATGCGGACGGTTTGAGCATCGAGCATTTCGCTCGCATCGGCCAGCGTCACTTGCAAGGGATAGAGCGCCGGGTCATCCAGCGACCACAAACGCAGACCTGGGGCTGCGCGCCGCAGCCCCTCCAATTCGAGCGTGATCCAGCGATCATCGCCCGGCGCGAGCGTCGTCGTCGCGCTGGTCGCGGCGCCCTCCAGCGCGGCTCGTGTCGTCACCTCGACGGCACTGGCGCTGAGGTTCCTGAGACGAACATCGACCGACAGCCCTGGCGAATCGCTCAAGACGGCGCGCGCGCGCGCGAAAACATCGGCGATGTGCACGGGCGGCAGCAGCAGCAGCCGCGCCTCGCGATAGATGCCGCCAAACGTCAGATAATCGACCACGCCGCCATTGGGCGGAATATCGGGCCGCTCGCTTGAGTCGAGGCGCACCTGGAGCGTGTTCTCATCACCGCGCAGGTAATCAGTCAGATCAAATGAGAACGGCGTGTAACCGCCGTCATGATCGCCGAGCACGCGCCCATTGATCGAGACGGTGCTGGCGGTCATCGCCCCGTCAAACTCGACAATGACGCGGCGGCCGCGCGTCGGCTCTGGCACGACAAAATGCCGGCGGTAGGTCGAGATGAACTCGTATTCGGCATTGTCGAAGTTGTGATAAGGCAAAATGACGTTGGCATGCGGCAGGGTGACCGCAGTGAAATCGCCGTCTGGCGCTGTGTAACCCAGTTCGCGCGGCGCGAACAGCCAGCCGCGGTTGAGCGGAAAGACTTTTCTCACACGCATTCGCCTTCCGTGCAGCCCTCGCGAGGGAAATGGACCGTTTCGTACGTTCGAGTCTATCCCGCCGGGTGCCGCTGTCAAGCCGAGCATGAGCCGCCCCCTGACCAAAGGCCCATGCTCGGTAAGACCAAGCGCGTTTTTTTAAAGATCGAGCGGCGCAGCGTGATAGCTTAAGATGCGGTGCGGATAATCGGCCTCAACCTCAAGATCGTGCAACGACAGCGCGCCCTGCTTCTCGTCGGCCATCAGCACGACGACGTGATGGGGATCGGCAGCCAGCACCTGCTGCACGCGCAGCCGCCCGTGATCGGCGCGCATTTGGCGAAACCCCAGCAGCCGGGCGCCAGCGCTCATGCTTTCGAGCAGCGCCGGCGCGTAGCTCTCGGCGATGAAGGTGCGCAGCCGCGCGAAGTTGCCGCTGTTATACAGCGTCGTTTGGGCGATCAGGCGTAGGCCAGCCTGACTGCGCTGAAGGGCGAGTTGGTCGTTAATCGTCATCGGATAGTCCAAAAATCTTAACACTAGAATAACATTCGGCACTTGAGTTTTAAAGAATTTTAACGTATACTTTAAATAGATTTAATCAAAGAACGGAGGGCAGTATGGCAGTGCCGGAATGGTGTTCCGCTTTTTCGGCCGGTTTTGTATTTCAATGAATACGTGAAGGAGGATACCATGACCTTTGTTATGTTCGTCGCAGTTCTCGCCTGCCTTGGCATTCTGTTCGCCATTGGCTATTTTATCGCTCTTGTAGTTGGGGAGGTTGCCCTGTGGATTTACAACCGCCGTCTCGATGCGGTGAGCGCTTCCGGCAAACGGGCCAAGACCCCGTCGCAGCAGGACGACTGGCGCCAAAGCGCTTACTGATCCTCTAAGCCGCGCCGAAGGGTATTTATCGTTTTCGGCGCGGCTTTTGATTCCCCTCTCTGTCCTTCTTTCATCTCATCGGCAGCGCATCATCCATCACGATCGTTTCGAATGATCCCCCGCTTGATCGCGATAGCGACGGCAGCGGCAAGGAAGAACGTCGCTCCCAGTGTTAAGGCGGTGGCGATGAACGCGACGATCACCCACTTCTGACTGTTGGTGAGATTGTTCATGATCTTCTCCGTAAGCGCAACTCAACGATGTTTGCACTTTACTGGAGATTTGGCATTGGGCGCATCGTCCGAAAGGTGAAAGGTTCAATCATCCTTTTGAATGATAGCGCCGATCCTTAAGTGAGGGATTTAGAGGCGCGTTCGTGTTGGCCGGTGCCAACGGCTCGCACGACAGCGTAATACCCTTCGCCCGCGCACTGCTTGCACAACACGCGGCCATCGCGCACGACCTCGCGCTCGTTGATGATCTCCTCGCCGCAGCTTTCGCAGTTCACACGCACGCCCGGCCGGCTCATCAGCGCGCTGATCGAAAAAGAGACTTCGACCTCTTCGGCCTGAAGCAGCTGCTCACAGGGCATGCGCTGGTAGGCTTCGAGATAAGCGTGCCAGCGGCTGCGCGCCTCTGGGACGAGGGCGATAGCGATCTCGCGCGCCTGAGCATGCGGCGCGATGCGCACCGCGCGGTGCGACTTGAGCTCGACGAACGTTGCCGCCACACGGCCACTGTCGATCAGGCGCATGGTGCGATGCCCCAGTGTGCAGCCAGTGGCTGCGGCCACGCCGTCGGCAAAGCAGCCGTCCGTCTCGACCAGCGTCAGCATCATCTTGCGCGTTTGCGGCACGGCGATCTCGAGCAAGTCGCCGGCCAGCAGGCCCATGCGCACACCGATCACCTGGCGTGGGCAAACATGGTTGTGCTGCTGTGCTGATTTGGCGAGCAGCGTTTCGAACAGATCCGTCATCGATCACCTCCGAGTCGACTTGATGGGAAGACTTCCAGCGCAGCACTGACCAATCGCTGGGCAGCTTGGGACACATTTATGGATACCGACATTCACAGGCAGTATGATGACTCTCACTGACTTCTAGTAGTGATAGAAATAATGATCTGTCTATGACAGCCTGACCTTATTCTGTAGGTGACAGGCTGTTTTTTCAGTCACAGGGATAGTTATAGAAGATGGCTGCGCGCCAGCAGCGAGGCGACGCTGGCGCGCTGGGCTCACTCTGCGGGGGTTGAAGGCTGGCGCTGGCCCTCGTACCACGCGATCGTGCGCGCGAGGCCGGCCCGGAAATCGGTCGTCGCCTTGAACCCAAATTCGCGTTCAGCACGGCTGTTGTCAAGCGCTCGGCGCGGCTGGCCATCTGGCTTGCTGCTGTCCCACACCACGGCGCCCTGGAAGCCGACCAGTTCGGCGATCAGCTCAGTCAGGGCGCGGATGCTGATCTCAAAGCCGGAACCGAGGTTGACCGGGTCCGGCCTGTCGTAATGTTCAGTGGCCAGCAGCACGCCCTCGGCCGCGTCGTCGACATATAAGAACTCGCGCGTTGGCGAGCCGGTGCCCCAGGCGACGACTTCGCGGTCGCCGCGGTCGCGCGCCTCGATGAATTTGCGGATCAGCGCGGGGATGACATGCGAGGTTTTTAGATCGAAATTATCGCCCGGGCCGTACAGGTTCGTCGGCAGCAGGTAGATGCTGTTGAAACCGTACTGCTGGCGATAGGCCTGCCCCTGCACCAGCAGCATCTTCTTGGCCAGCCCATAGGGGGCGTTAGTCTCTTCGGGGTAGCCATCCCACAGCGCCTCTTCGCGGAAGGGCACCGGCGTGTATTTGGGATAGGCGCAGACCGTGCCAACGGTGACGAACTTCTCGACCCCGGCGCGCCATGCCTCGTGGAACAGCTGTGTGCCCATCATCAAGTTGTCGTAGAAGAATTCGGCCGGGCGTTCGCGGTTCGCGCCGATCCCGCCGACCACGGCCGCCAGGTGGATGATGAGATGAGGCCGCGCATCGTTGAGCAGGTCCAGCACTGCCTCGCGATCGCGCAGGTCATACTCGGCGCTGCGCGGCACGAAGATGTTCGCCGCGCCGCGCGCCTCCAAAGCGCGCACGATCGACCGGCCAAGGAAACCTGCGCCGCCTGTCACCACGAACCGCTTATCCGTCCACAAAGTCATCTTTTCCTCCCAGCGAGCTCGCCTAGCGCAACGACACTTGTGCACCCGTCAAGTTTAGCTGCGCCCATAGCCTGCGATCAACCTGCAATTGGTGGATGCTTCGCTGACCGACGACCTGGATGATAACGCCAGCTCGATCCCGTCCAGATAACGCGCGGGCTGAGCGGCCACGCCGCCCATGTGAAGGCGGCGCGCAGCGGCAGCGCGATCCAGCGAGCGGCATGTGGCAGGCGCACGCCGAGTTCCGCGTAGTAGCGGTCGATCTGGGCGGTCTTCTGGGTGGGGTGCTCACGGTAGGCCGCCAGCGGTCGATCGAGGCTGACGAGGTCGGCGTGTTGTGCGAAGCGCCGCCACAGGTCGGCATCGAGCGCGTAATGCAGCGCCTCGTCGAGTTGGCCGCCGGCGCGCTCCCACAATTCGCGCCGCCAGAATGTGCCTTCTTGCCGGATGAACCCAAGCGCCCGCCCATGATACCAACCTCGCCGAATCAGGCCGCGAAACCGTCCCGTCTTCAGCGGTGTCGTCCGTAAAACACCATCGCTGCCAAGGTTGGCCGGCTGGCCCGTCAGCCATTCGATCGGCGGGTAGGTGGCGAACACCTCGCCGACGGCGGCCAGCGCGCCGGGCAGCAGCACATCGTCGCTGTTCAGCCACGTCAGAACTGCGCCGCTGGCGCGGGCCAAGCCCTTGTTGATGGCGTGCGCCTGTCCGCGATCTGGCGCGCTCTCCCAGTAAGTGAGATGAGGTTCGTAGGCGCGCAGAATATCTACGCTGCCGTCGGTCGAGCCGCCGTCGATGACGATCAGCTCCAGATCGGGGTACTGCTGCTCGAGGATTGAGTCGAGCGTGTGGCGCAGAAAGGCTGCCTGCTGATAAGACGGTGTGACGATCGAGATCTTTGGAAGGCGCATCCGCTGCCAATGCCGTTGTGACGAGGCGCACATCGTGGCCTCAAGTATAGCACAGCCTGCCGACCATTTTTGTCCGTCGAGAACGCCCGCATCCATGCTAAAATACGCCATGCCACCACGAGAGACGAGTGATATTCCAATGACGAGCGACCTCCTCGATATCCTCAACCCGCAGCAGCGCGCGGCCGTCACCGCCGGCGATGGGCCAGTGCTGGTGCTGGCCGGGCCAGGCAGCGGCAAGACGCGCGTGCTCACGCACCGCATCGCTTACTTGATGGGCGAACTTGGCGTGCGCGCGAGCCACATCCTGGCCGTCACCTTCACCAACAAGGCGGCCGCCGAGATGCGCGCTCGCGTCGAGGGGCTGCTCGGTGGGCGGCTCGACGGCTTGCAAATCGGCACCTTCCATGCGATCTGCGCGCGCCTGCTGCGCATCGAGTCGCATCACACCGTCTACGGCCACGACTATGCCATCTACGATACTGATGATCAGATCGCGGTCATTAAGGCGGTGTTGAGCGAGCTGAACCTCGATGCCAAGAAATTTTCGCCCGGTCGTGTGCTCAACGCGATTTCGGCGGCCAAAAACGAATTGATCGAACCAGAGGCCTATATCGCCGCCGACTACTTTGGCGAAATTGTTCGCCGCATCTATCCCCTCTATCAACAGCGGTTGGTCAGCAGCAATGCGCTCGATTTCGATGATCTCTTGATGCAGACTGCGCTGCTGCTGCGCGATAACGACGAGGCGCGAGGCAAATATCAGGCGCGTTACCACTACGTGCTGGTCGATGAGTTTCAGGATACCAATCAGGCGCAGTACCAGCTCGTGAGGCTGTTAGGACAGCCGCAGAACAACGTCTTCGTCGTCGGCGATGAGGATCAAGGCATCTACGCTTTTCGTGGGGCAGATTATCGCAATGTGATGCAGTTCCGGCGCGACTATCCTGATGCGCAGGTGATCTTGCTGGAGCAGAATTACCGTTCGACGCAAATCGTGCTCGACGTCGCCCGCGCCATCATCGACAAAAACACGAATCGCACGCCGAAAGCGCTCTTCACCGAGCGAGTTGGCGGCCCGCCCGTCGCGATTCACGAGGCTTACAGCGAGGCTGATGAAGGCGAGTACGTCGTCAAGACGATCGACTCTCTGGTGAAGCGCCGCGGCTATGCCTACAAAGACTTTGCCGTCATGTATCGCACCAATGCCCAGTCGCGTGCGCTGGAAGATGCCTGCGTCTCGGCCGGTATCCCGTACAAACTGGTCGGCGGGGTCGGCTTCTACCGGCGTCGCGAGATCAAAGATTTGATCGCTTATTTGCGCGTCATCAACAATGCCAGCGACGAGGTCAGCCTCAAGCGGGTGATCAACGTGCCTGGCCGCGGCATCGGCGAGAAGTCGGTCGCCGCGTTTATTGCGTGGGCTGCGTCGCAAGATCTTTCCTACGGCCGCGCGCTCGAGGCGATCGCGCGCGGCGCGACGCCCCCTATCTCTGGCCGCGCAGGCGCCAGCCTGATCGATTTCGCCACCCTGATCAGCGATCTGCGCGCGCTGGCCGCGGGCGGCAGCCTGACGGTTCTGTTCGACGAGCTGATCGCGCGCACCGGTTACACGCTCTACATCAGCCAGATCAGCGATACCGATGAGCAGGTGACCGAGCGCCTTGAGAACATCAACGAGCTGCGCGGGCTGATCGACAGCAAGAAAGATCTGGCCCTGAGCGACTTTCTGGCCGATATCGCGCTCGTGGCTGAAGTTGACGCGCTGGATGACCAGCAGGATGCCGTTACGCTGCTCACGCTGCACGCCGCCAAAGGGCTGGAGTACCCGGTCGTCTTCATCACCGGCCTGGAGGATGGCATCCTGCCGCACTCGCGCTCGTTCGACTCGGCCGACGCGATGGCCGAAGAGCGGCGGCTGCTCTACGTCGGCCTGACGCGCGCCAAGGATGCGCTTCACCTTTCTTATGCCTTTCGCCGCGCGCTTTACGGCGAGAGCCTTCCCGGCATTCCATCGCGGTTTCTGGCCGATATCCCGCCAGAACTGCTCCAGAGTGTTTCGCCCTCCATTCGCGGCCTGCACGAGCGCGCCGGCTACCAGAAAGCGATCGCGTGGGAACGTGCGCCAGCGACCAGCGTCAACCCTGGGCGCGGCAAGATCATCCCGTTCGACAGCGCGTTCCAGCGCCCGCAGGCCGACCCGCAGGCCGAATTGAAATACCGTTCGGGCCAGCGCGTCTTCCACAGCAAATTCGGCGAGGGCGTCGTCGTCGAGAGCCGGCGTTCAGGCGACGATGAAGAGGTGACCGTCCGTTTTGAGAAGGTCGGCGTCAAGCTGCTGTCTGCCGCCTTCGCCAATCTGGCGATCCTCGGCGGCCAATCGCCCTGAGTGCTCCCCACAGCGTAGGGAAAACGTTGATAGAAATCTTATTTACACGGGGCCGTTTTTCTGTATACTGATGGTGCTGCCCCTGCACCCTTGTACTAAAAAAAGGAGACGCATGAAAGAGATGGCCGTCCGTCTGGACACGATGATCCATGATTCCCTCGTCGACAGCATCGACACACCGGTTCTGTTTCTCGATTTTTCGCACATCAACACCACCTATACGCGCTTCGCGCAGGCTTTCCCCGGCGGGTTGATCTACTACGCGGTCAAGGCGAACGCCAACCCCGATATCCTGCGCCTCGTGGTCAGCCGCGGCGGCGGGCTGGAGATCGCGTCGCTGGCAGAGCTGGAACGCGCGCTCGATGCCGGGGCGACCGGCGCGCAGATCATTTGCAGCAATCCGATCAAGAACCCGACCTTCTTGCGCCGGATGCATGCCGTGGGCGTTTACGCCATGGTGGTCGATTCGTCGTTTGAGGTCGACAAGATCGCCCAATACGCGCCCGGAAGCCGCGTCTATGTGCGGCTGTCAGTCGATAATTCAGGGGCGGTGCTGCCGCTCGCGGGCAAGTTTGGCGTCGATGGCGAGCAGGCGCTGGCGCTCTGCGAGCAGGCGCGCGCGCTTGGGTTGCAGCCGATCGGCCTGTCGTTCCACGTGGGGTCGCAGTGCTTGTCTCCGGAGAATTGGGTCAATGCGATCCGCGCGTGTGGTGAGACCTGGCGCGCAGCGGCCGAAGCAGGCCACCGGTTCTATTTCCTCGATATCGGCGGCGGTTTTCCGGCTGGGCATTACCATACCCCGTCGATCCCAACCATCGAAGCGATCGGCGCGGCCGTGATGGCGGCAGTCTCCGGTGAGATCCCGATGACGCCCAACCTGATGCTGGTGCTCGAACCGGGGCGCGGGTTGGTCGGCGAGGCCGGCCGTCTGCTGACGACCGTCGTCGGGCAGGCGCAGCGCGGCGCCGAGACCTGGCTCTACCTCGATGCTGGTGTCTTCAACGGCTTGATGGAGACCTACGAAGGCTTTCCGCCGGTCGTCCGCCCGCTGAGCGAAGAGAGCGCCGCGCGCGAGACCCGCTATTACACGCTGGCCGGGCCGAGCTGCGACAGCTGCGACGTGGTCGCGCGCCACATCGCACTGCCAGAGGTGCGCATCGGCGAGCGGCTGGTCTTCTATGATGCCGGCGCTTATACCAGCGAATACGCGGCTGCCTTCAACGGGTTCCCCGTGCCGCAGGTGATCGCGCTCAACCGCGAACAGGTGCTGCCACAGACAGAGGGCTCGTTTGCTCCGGGTTGACTGACCGCCCCGTTTTTTTCGCTCAACTGAGAGCGGCGCTCCACATGACGATGGTGCGCCGCTCTTTTTTCTTGACATGGCCTTTGCGCCGGGCGCAACAAGCGCTATAGTCACCGCGATCGTGGCGTGTGTTTTGAGCGGTTGGAGAGCGATTTATGGCAGGAGAATTTACGGGCAAGGTCATCATGGTGACCGGGGCAGCCGGCAATCTGGGCCGAGCGGTTGTTGCGCGGTTTGCTCGCGAGGACGCCAGGCTGGTGCTGGTCGATCGCGATCAGGCGCGGCTCGATCAACTTGCCGCCGAAACCAACGTCGACAGCCTGCCGGCTGCCGTGGAACTGACGCAGCCCGCTGCCGTGGCCGAACTGATCAAGCGCGCTGAAGAGCGGTTTGGGCACATCGACATCCTGGCCCATACTGTCGGCGGGTATGAGGCGGGCAAGCCTGTGCACGAGGCGGACAGCGCAGTGTTTGAACGGATGCTGGCGCTCAACTTTTGGCCGGTGGTCATCACCTGCGGCGCGGTCGCCAAGCATATGCTGGAACATGGCGTGGCAGGCGCCATCGTCGTCGTGCTAGCGCGCGCTGCGCTCAAAGGATCGAAAGATCACAGCGCCTACACAGCCAGCAAGGCGGCCGCCCAGCGCATTGTCGAGAGCATGGCGGCAGAGCTGCGCGACCACGGCATCAACGTGAACGGCGTCCTGCCGAGCACGATCGATACGCCAGCTAATCGCGAAGCCATGCCCAACGCCGATTTCAGCAAATGGGTGAAGCCGGCCGATGTCGCCAATGCGATCGCGTTTCTCGCTTCGCCGGCGGCCAGGGCGATCCACGGCGTTAGTCTCGAGGTCTATAACCGCGCATAGGGCAAGCGCCCCGGGCAGCGTCCCCCCGGGCGCGGAATGCTTGCCGGCATTTCCGTAATATGATATTATTTTAGGAGTTGACTCTGCCTTTTGGCCCGCGCGTATGGCCCGTAATAACGAGTATCTGCTGCATCATTTGGTCGCGCGCCAGCTCGGCCAGCAAATCCTCAGGGGCGATTTGCCCCCCGGGCAGGTGCTCCCCGATGTCGAAACTCTAGGCGCGGTATATGGCGTGAGCCGTACTGTGCTGCGCGAGGCGATCAAAATGCTGACGGCGAAGGGCATGGTCGTCTCGCAGCCGCGCATCGGGGTGACCGTGACGCCGCGCAGCCAGTGGAGCCTGCTCGATACCGACGTGATGCGCTGGCGCATCGATAACGGCCTTGACCGCGCGTTCATTTACGATGTGCTGACCATGCGCCGTATCATCGAGCCAGGCGGGGCAGAACTCGCGGCGGCCAGCGCGCCCGATCAAGCGCTGGCCCATTTGCCCGTCCTTTACGATCGCGTGATCAAAGCCCTCGATCGGGATCGCGACCAGTTCATCATCGCCGATGCCCATTTTCACTGCGGCATTTTACTGGCCGGCGGCAGCGAGCTGCTCAGCCAGATGACGCAGTTGATCGAGATCGCCGTCATCACGGTCGCCAGCTCCACGGCGCACATCCCGGACGGGCCGCGTTCGGCGATGCCGGTGCATAAAGCGGTGCTGGATGCAGTCTGCCGGCGCAGCCCAGCGGCCGCCGCGTCGTTGATGCGCGAACTGGTCGATATCACGGTCGAACAAGTAGACCGCTTGTTCCAGCAGCCGCCGCTCGAAGTCGATGCGCTGCTGGCCGATGTCACCGCAGATACGCGCCGGCTGCTCGACCCCGTGAGCCGCAGCCGCGAGGCGCAGCTCAGCCTCGTTACCGATTCCACCGCTTAGCCTTCCATGATGATGAGGTGAAGTATGACCGCCAACATGGCACTTGCTGGAGTGCGCGTCCTCGATTTTACGCAGATGATGGCCGGCCCCTGGGGCACGCAGTTTCTGGGCGATCTCGGGGCGGAGGTGATCAAGATCGAGCGGCGCATCACGGGCGATTGGGAACGGGGCCTGCCCGCCGTTGGCAAACTGCTCGGCGGCGACAGCCCTTTTTTCCTGACGATGAACCGTAACAAAAAGAGTTTGACCCTCAATTTGAAAGACCCGCGCGCCAAAGAGATCGTTTACAAACTGGCGGCGACGGCGAATTTGGTGACGCAGAACTTCCGGCCGGGCGTGTTAGAGGGCCTCGGCCTCGGCTATGACGATCTGGCCAAAATCAACCCCGCGATCGTCTACGTTTCCAACAGCGGCTACGGGCCAGATGGCCCCTATGTTGACCGGCCTGGTCAAGACTTGCTGGCGCAGTCGCTTTCTGGGTTGGTCTCGCTCGGCGGCCGCGCCGGCGACCCACCGACGCCCGTGCCGATCTCATTCGTTGATGCCAGCACCGCCATCCTGCTGGCCTTCGCTTCGCTGGCCGGGCTGTACCATCAGCAGCGCACCGGTGAGGGGCAGCGCATCGATGTCAGCCTGTTCAATACGGCGATCGCCGTGCAGTGCGAACAGCTCACCGCCTTCATGAACTTCAATGAACTGCCGCCGCGCAGCGCCAGCGGCATCGCCAACCCATGGATCGCCGCGCCCTATGGCATCTACGAAGCCAGCGACGGCTATATCGCCATCGCCATGAACCCGTTCAAGGTGCTGGCCGAGCTGCTGGAGATGCCGGAACTGGCGCAGTATGACGAGGATCCTTCGCGGGCTTTTAGCGAGCGCGACTCGATCAAGCCGGCGATCGAAGCGCGCATTAAAACCAACACCTGTGCCTACTGGTTAGAGAAACTGCTGGCGCGCGATATCTGGTGCGCGAAGGTGCAGGATTATCATGAGCTGATGGAAGACCCGCAGTTTAAACACAGCGGTATGGTCACAACGATCCAGCATCATGCCGCCGGTGAAGTCAGGGTGATCGGCAACCCGGTGCGCTTCAGCAAAACCCCGCCGACCATCCGCCTGAACCCGCCGCGCGTGGGCGAGCATAATCACGAGATCCTGCGCGAGCTTGGTTATACTGATGAACAAATTGCGCTGTATGAGGAAGAGGGAGTGATCTAATCATGAGCGAACCGCTGGTGCTGTTCGAAAAGCTTGACCCTAAGATTGTGCTGCTCACCTTCAACCGGCCCAATAAGCTCAACGCCCTCAGCACAGGCCTCATCGCCGAGCTGGCCGGCCATCTCAAGACGATCGAGGCTGACCGGGAAGTGCGCGTCGTCATCATGACTGGCGCGGGCGAACGCGCTTTCATGGCCGGCGGCGATATCAAAGACTACAACTCGTACGATTTTCAGGGCTTCGTCCATCATCAGTTCGTCGCGCGCGAGCTGTATGACTCGATCGAGCGTTTCCCGCTGCCGGTGATCGCGGCGGTGCGCGGTTATGCGATGGGTGGGGGCTTTGAGCTGGCGCTGTGCTGCGATATCATCATCGCTGCTGAGGATGCGATCTTCGGCCTGCCGGAGGGGACGCTTGGCTTGTCGCCGGGCGGGGGCGGCACGCAGCGGCTAACCCGCGCCTGCGGCCGTTACGTGGCTGCCGACCTGCTGCTGGCGGAACGCCGGCTGGACGCTCAGCGCGCTTATCAGCTCGGGTTGGTGGCCGAAGTGACGACGCCGGAAGCCTTGATCCCGAAGTGCGTCGAGAAAGCCCAAGCGATCATCAAGGTCGCGCCGCTCGCTGTGCGCGAGATGAAGCGGCTGATCCGGCAGGGCGAAGATGCCGCGCTGCCGACCGCGCTCTCGTTCGAACAGGAAGTGCTGTTCCGCCTTTACAACACCGAAGACGCAAAAGAAGGCGTGCGCGCTTTTGTCGAGAAGCGGCCGCCGA
>DAOTYT010000364.1:0-12403 GCA_034434615.1 Anaerolineae bacterium
TGGATCGACCCGCTGCTCGCAGTCGCCGCCGTCGATAAAGCGCTGCGCACAGCCCAGGCGCCGTATAATTTACGCCGCAGCGCTGGCATTGTGCTGCGGTCTGGAGCGCTGCGCGATTTGCACGACCTCGTGCTGGCAATTGGGCTGGGGGCGAATGCGCTCGTTCCCTATGCGCTGTACGCAGTTGGCCTTGGTATCGCGCCGCGCGCCCCGCGCGAGCCGCTGCAATCAGAAGTGATTATCGCACGGCTATCCAATACGGTGGCAGCGCTGACGGTTGGCATTCAGAAAATTACCTCCACGATCGGCTGCCACGAGCTGCGCGGCTATGGTTTGTCCTTCAGTTCGATCGGGCTTTCTACATCGGTAGCCGAACTCCTGGGCACGCCGAACTACCTCGGCTCGCGCGAACGCGGATTGACGTTTGAGCGCATTCAGATTGATGCAGAGACCCGCGCGCAAGAACTGCGCGGCGAGCGCCCCAACAAGCTCGAAAATCCAGACCGGCTCTATCCTAAAATGTGGAAGAAGGTCGAAGATATCGCGCACGGCGAGTTGACGCTCGATGAGTACACCGAGACCATGCTGGCCCTGGAACGCGAGATGCCAGTAGCGCCGCGCCACATCCTCGGCCTGCGAATGTCAGACACGCCGATCGATCCGGCGACGGTCGATATCACCATCGGCAATCATGCGATGCCGATCTTGATCGGCGCAATGTCGTTCGGTTCGCAGGGTGAGCTGGCCTACAAGGCTTATGGTGAAGCGGCGGCGCGCCTCAACATTTTGTGCATCAACGGCGAAGGCGGCGAGCTCCCGGAGATGATGGGTCGCTTCCCGGCCAACCGTGGCAATCAAATTGCATCGGCACGTTTCGGGGTTAACATCGCCTTCCTTAACTCATGCGACGTGCTCGAAATTAAGATCGGCCAAGGCGCCAAGCCCGGCGAGGGCGGCCAGCTTCCCGGCTACAAGGTGAACGAACAAGTCGCCCTCGCCCGCTCGACCAATCCGTGGGTCGACCTCATTTCGCCGAGCAACAACCATGACCTCTATTCCATTGAAGACCTCGCCCAGCTCATCGACGAATTGAAGACCGCGAACCCGCGAGCGCGGGTCTCCGTCAAGATCCCTGTCGTCCCGGGGGTCGGCATCATCGCCGTCGGCATCGCCAAAGCTGGGGCCGATATCATCAATATCACGGGGTATGAGGGTGGCACCGGCGCTGCGCGCGCGCATTCGCTGCGCCATGTCGGCCTGCCAGCAGAGATTGGGGTGTGGCTGGCCCATCGCGCATTGACCGAAAGTGGACTGCGTGACGACGTCGAATTGTGGGCTGATGGCGGCATGAAGAGCGGCCGCGACGTGGTCAAGATGCTGTGTTTGGGCGCTAACCGGGTGGGTTTCGGCACGCTGGCGATGGTGGCCGTTGGCTGCACAATCTGTCGTAAGTGCCACGAAGGCACGTGCCATGTCGGTATCACAACCCACATTAAAACGCGTGAAGAGGCGCTTGCGCAGGGCGTCAAACACTTCGAACCGCGCGACTACGAGCTGGCTGTCCAGGGCATCTGCAATGTTTTTGAGATGCTGGGCGAAGATGTGCGGCGCTGGACTGGGGCGCTCGGCTTCACCAGAGCGCAAGATTTGGTCGGGCGGGCCGACTTACTTGAGCAAATCGCAATGCACGATCAAATTGACCTGACCCCGTTCACGCAGCCAGTGCCGCACATGGAAAAACCACAGCCGCAGCCAGGCGTTGGAAGGCGCCTCGCGCGGCCGCGGAACACACTGAGCAAACAGATCACCGCGCTGATCGCGGAGCGCGTGGCCGATGGCGACACCGAAATGACCTACGACGACGAGGCCGTGATGGCGATGGACCGCGCCTTAGGAACCCATCTATGTGGCGCGATCAAACGAGGCGAAATTCCCAACGGCAGCCGCCTGCATGCCGTGCATCTAAACCTCAATAACTCGGCCGTGCCGGGCAACGGATTGGGAGCTTTCCTCGACGAGCCGGTCGATATCCTCGTCGAGGGCGGCGTTCAAGACGGGGTGGGTAAATGCGCAAAGGGCGGCACGATTGCAATCCTTAAAGGCCTGAACCATGACGGCGAACGCCTCGATGGGTCGGTTGGTAAAAGTTTTGCCTATGGAGCGCAGGGTGGCCGTTTCATCGTGCAGGGTAACGCCGATACGCGCGCCTGCATTCGCCTGAGCGGCGCCGATGTGATCTTCGGCGGCGAAATCCGCACTCCCTTGCGCGATGATCTCGGCGGCCTCGCCTCGCGCGCTAACCTAAAAGGTTACGCATGCGAGTACATGACCTCAGGTCGCGTGCTTGTGCTGGGCGATCCTGGCCCGTGGATGTGCGCGGGCATGTCGGGTGGTGTGGTCTACCAGCGCTTGCAACCTGAGATGGGGTTGGATCTCGATGCCATTCGGCGGCGCATTGCCATCGGCGCGACGGTCGATATCCTGCCCCTTGATGATCAAGGCATCGCCGATGTTGAAGAGCTGCTTGGGCTGTATATCCGCACGCTCGAGGACAACAACCAACCAGAGGCAACAGCACATTTGTATCCACTGCTTGCTCGCCCGCAGGCGCATTTCGTCAAGATTGCGCCGCCCAAGCGAGTGAACTAGCCTCGGCGAAGAGCAGCTCCTTACTTACAGCATGAAGAGAAAACCCGCTCTGTCATCAAGCGGGTTTTCTCTCGAAAAACATTATTTCTTCTTCTCTTCCGGGTACTTCATGCTGTCCCAGTCTGCCTTGCTGACGAATTTCGTCAGCATGCGGCCGTCGCTGGTTTTCCCACGAATGCCGTAACGTGTCTGGCCATTCTTGGTGCTGAAGGTGGTCTTCATGACGTTTTTCTCGTCAATCGAGACCTTTTGGCGGGTCTTCACATCATAAAATTCAACGGCCATCTTAACTTACCCCTTCCTGCACGAACGTAAGTAAAGAGATTGTAATGCTTCCATGCAGCATTGTACCACAATTTTTTAATATTGTGCGAAGGCTAAGGGAAGAAAAATAGCCACTTGTTCACGATGAGGGCAGTGTGGCCAAGACGCGCTGCACTTTGAGGGCCAAATGCAAAATTAACCGATTATCCGCCTCATCGAGGTCAAGGCCGGTTAGCTCGCGAATTCGTTCGAGCCGGTAGACGAGCGTGTTGCGATGCACGTCAAGATCGGCTGCGGCTTTGGCGAGATTGCCATTGGCCTCGAAGAACCCACTCAAGGTTCGGATGAGGTCGCCCTGCTTACGCTCATCATGTTCTACCAGCGGGCCAAGCGTCTCCTGGTAGAAGCGGCGCATTTGGTCGAGATTACGCTCTTTCAGCGCAAGCAGCAGTTGAAACAGCTTGAGATCGCCATAGAAAGTCGTCTGCTCCCGATCGCCCAATTCGTTAGCGATGCTCACCGCATCCTTCGCTTCGCGGTAGGCCTCTCGCAGGGCGGATAGACCAACGGCCGGCCGGCTGAGGCCAGCCGCCACCAGGCCGCTCGGCGTGCGCGTGGCAAGCTGAGCGCGCACCTCCTCAACGATGCGCCGCACGCGCCCAGTCTGCGTTTGATTCTCAAGCGGATAAAGCGCCACGATCACATCGACGTATTGCCCAACTGCCCCATCAAGCCCACGACGCGCGATATCATCGCGCACCAATGGAATGAGCGCTTCGAGCGGCAGCGTCGTCCCCGCCTCTGTCATCGCGCGGAAGACAGCGACCATGTACATGGTCGCCGGGTCGAACCCCGCCTGCTGGGCGCGCGTCCCCAGCAGATCATCATCCGCCGGCGTCCCGCTCAACCACATTTGAATCCAGTCACCGCGCGCCTGCTCAACCGCCGAGGCAATGGCGCGGCTTTTGGCCAGCTCGATCGCGCAGACATCGGCGCCATAAGTCAGCACGAGGCGGTCGAATTCATCGATGGTTTCGCGGCTGTCAACCAGCGAAAGGTACCCGGCGATCCGCTTCTCGACCTTGAGGACAGTCGTGTAACCTAATGGGCTGGGCACGATGGCGCCATCAAGCGTCGGCGCTTCGCGGCTGAGCCAATTTTGAAATGCGCCATAAGGCAGGTTTTGAAGCAGCACACGCCCGCCCCCCGCCCGCCGAACCACGTTCGGATAGACCTGCGCCATCAACACGCCGGCATCATCGTGAACGACAACCGGTTTTGCCGTCGCCCGCGCCATAATCTGAAGAAAGCTGTTGAAATCGCGATTTTCGGCTGCCAGCCGCGTGAGCTGGCGCTGAATCTCCATCGCGCGCTGCGTCATCTGCGCTTCCTGGTTGATGATCAATGTATTGACCGCCCGCTCAATCCGAGAGAGGCTGCTATCGCGCGGCAACGACAGTAGCGCGATATCGCACTGGCTGGCGACCTCGACGGCGCTGTTCGAAATTTCGTCATTGGCCGCTACTGCGCTCACCCCAACCTGAGCCAAACTGCGCAGGACATCCGTCAATGCGATGCGGCTGTCAAAGCTGCGCAGCACATCCATCGAGATGAGGGCCAATTCGCCCCCATAAACATCGGGAAAGGCCGGCGGCTGCGCCCTCACAGTCACAGCATAGGTGATAGTTTTTTCCGGGCTGCCGGTCAGCAAAGTTGTGCCGAGAGGTAGGGCAAACTGTAACAGCGCTTGGAGGGTGACTCTGGTCTGATCGGACATGAGCGACACCGCTTATTGACGCACCGCGTTATTGTATGAAGGCCGATACGGTAACATTATAACAAAATCAACCAAGAGCGCCCACAGGCTTTTGTCAGAAAACGCCAAAGAGGTGCGTTAAAAATTAAACCGGGCGCTCCGGATTTCCAAAGCACCCGGTTTCAGATTAGCACAAGTGACCAAAATCGCTACGAGGACAGTTTTCGAACCGCGATCGTGAGCGTCTCACCGTCGATCGAACTGTCTTTTTTGGGGTCGCCGCTGGGGTCTGGGCCGAAAGTCGCACGGTGATAGCCATTAGTTGGCTCGCCGGCGATGAGACGTTCGGACAAGGTTTCGCTACGGATGTAATCGGCAAATTGGTCAATCGCCTCAGCCAGACGGCCGCTGGCACTGTACATCAGCTCGATGGTATCGGCGATGTCGAAATTTGCCTCCTTGCGCAGCGTCTGCACGCGGCGGACGACTTCACGGGCGAGTCCTTCCTTGATGAGCGCATCGGTCAGCTCGGTATCAAGGGCGGCCAGGTAGCCCGCATCCTCGGCAACAGCATAGCCTGGGCTGCCTGCACGGTGCACTTCAACCTCCTCAGGCAGCACTTCAAACAGCTGCCCATCGATCTCGACCGTCACGGATGCCCCGCGCAGCAGTGCCTCGGCCCACTCACGCACAGCAGCCTGTTCACTTTCTCGCAGCAGCTTCTGCACGCGCGGGAAATCTTTGCCGAATTTTTTGCCCAGCAAACTCGGCAGCGGATTAAGCCGGTACTGCACAACATCGGCGGCATTCTCCAAAACGCGCACCTGCTTCACATTCAGCTCAGCGGCGATCAACCCGCTCAAGCGCCCGATAACACCGGCCTCTTCCGCTCGACGCGGAACGAAGTATGCACTTGCAAGCGGCTGGCGAACGCCCATGCCGACCGCCTCACGCGCAGCGCGGCCCAGACTAACCAAACGCTGCGCCAGGCGCATCTCCTCAATAGCAGTCCGATCGATGAGTTTTTCGTTCGCCAGCGGCCACCGAGCAAGATGCACACTTTCTTCAGCTCGATTATCGACGGAGACGACCAAATTGCGGTAAATGGCATCGGCCAGAAATGGCATCGTGGGCGCGAGCAGTTTTGCCACCGTCACCAAACATTCGTACAGAGTTGCGTAAGCTGCTGCTTTATCGGCGTCACTCTCGCTTTTCCAGAAGCGGCGGCGGCTCAGCCGAACATACCAGTTGCTGAGGACATCGACGAAGTTCTGGATCGGACGCGTTGCCCCTGGAACATCATAACTGTCAAACGCCTGTGTCACATCGCGAACGAGCTGGTGCAGCTCGGCGAGGACCCAGCGATCGAGTGGATCGCGTTCGCTGACCGGTGGCTGAGCATCTTTGGGCGTCCAGCCATCGAGGTTGGCATAGGTGACGAAAAAGCTGTAGGTGTTCCACAAGGTTAGCCAGAACCCGCTCACAACCTTGCCGACCAACTCCTTCGAGAAACGCCGCGGCTCGCCAGGCGGGCCGGAGGTGAACAGATACCAGCGAAACGCATCGGCGCCATGGCTGCTGAGGATCTCCCACGGGTCGACCACATTGCCCTTGCTCTTCGACATTTTCTCACCCTTCTCGTCGAGGATGAGACCGAGACAAATGACATTGCGGAAGGACACCTGCTCGAACAACATCGTGCTAATGGCGTGGAGTGTGTAGAACCACCCACGCGTTTGGTCGACAGCCTCGCAAATGTAATCGGCGGGATACTGCGACTCGAACATGTCACGGTTGTGCGCCGGGTAGCCCCACTGCGCCAATGGCATGGCGCCGCTGTCAAACCACACGTCGATCACCTCAGGCACACGGCGCATCGTTCCACCCGTCCCATTCGGATTGGGAAATGTGATCTCATCCACGTAGGGGCGGTGCAAATCGAGGCCGGTCAAATCGCGGCCAGCCAGTCGGCTTAACTCGTCCACGCTGCCAACACAGATCATCTCACCCGTGCGATCATCAATCCAAATCGGCAGTGTTGTTCCCCAATAGCGCTCCCGCCCCAGCGCCCAATCCTTCAACTCAGCCAGCCAATTGCCGAAGCGGCCATCGCGCACATGTTCGGGCACCCAGTTGATGGTCTGGTTCAGCTCGATCATCTTGTCGCGCATGGCGGTTGTACGGATGAACCACGAGTCACGCGCCATATAGAGCAGCGGCGTGCTGCAGCGCCAGCAGAAGGGGTAAGTATGATCATAGGTGGTGGCCTTGTAAAGCAGGCCGCGCTTGCGCAGATCGCGCGTGATCTCAGGATCGGCGTCCTTCACCCACATCCCGCGGAACTCAGTGACAGCATCGATGAATTTCCCATCAGCGCCAACGGTTTGCAGCACCGGCAGATTATTGGCCTGGGCGGCTGCCATGTCATCGACGCCGAAGGCAGGGGCCATGTGAACGATGCCAGTGCCGTCCTCTGTGCTCACGAAATCGCCGGCCACGACATAGGCGTAATCGTGTTCAACTGGCAGAAAAGTGTATAACGGATGATAGTGCTGGTTGAGCAGGTCTTTCCCTTTGTAACGCTTGACGATCGTGTACTGCGCCGGTTCGTTCAGCACTTTCTCGACGAGCGCCGCGGCCAGGATGAGGTTCTCCCTGCCTTCACCGTCAGGAGACGGCCCTTCGACCTGCACATAGTCGATATCGGGGCCAACGGCCAAGGCGACATTCGCCGGCAGCGTCCACGGCGTCGTCGTCCAAACGAGGAAATAGACACCGGGGTTATCGCGCAGTGGAAAACGCACATAAACGCTCGGGTCGCGCACCTGCTTGTAGCCGAGGGCAACTTCATGACTGCTGAGCGGCGTGCCACAACGCGAGCAGTAAGGGACGACTTTCAGCCCTTTATAAATGAGGCCTTTATCCCAGAACTGCTTGAGGATCCACCAAACGCTCTCAATATAGTCATTGGTGAATGTGACATAGGCGTTGTCGAGATCAGTCCAATAAGCCATGCGCTCGGTGAACTTCTCCCACTTGGAGATGTTCCGCAGCACACTCGCCCGGCATTTTTCGTTGAATTCAGCGATACCGTAGGCCTCGATCTCATGCTTATTAGAGAATCCCAACTCTCGCTCGATCGAAATTTCGACCGGCAGGCCATGGGTGTCCCAACCCCCTTTGCGCAGCGCGTAGAAGCCCTGCATCGTTTTATAACGCGGGAAAATATCCTTGAAGGCGCGCGCTAAAACATGATGAACCCCCGGTTCGCCATTGACGGTCGGCGGCCCTTCATAAGTGACGTAAGGCACAGCGCCTTTGCGCTCTTCCATCGAACGCTCAAAGATGCGATTTGTGCGCCAGAATTCGAGCTGTTCGCGCTCTAGCTTCTGGATATCAACTTTCGGGTTGACAGCCTTGAACATCGTCGACTCCATGAGATTTCACGCTAAAGAAAGGGATAAGCGTTTACGACTGCATCTCATGAAGCAGGCAATCAACCGTGGCGTGAGCGAATACCTCACCACCACGATCCCACCTCCTTGAATTCGCTGAACGGCGGTAATTACGCTGGCCTACTATTATGGCGCAGAGTTAGGAATTGCGGTAGCGGGAATTGAAGCTGCGGTAATGTCTTCAGGCCGGGGGCCACCGATCCAAAAGACTTCGCGTTCTAAAATGATGCGCGAGACGGGATCGGCGTCCTGCGTTCGGCTGATAACGGTCATCCACTGCATCGCGAAGACAGAAAACCAGATCTCGCCGTAACAGCGGGCGACTAATTCATCGGAGATCGTATAGGTGGTCGCAGTTTGCGAGGCGCACTGCATCGGCGCAACGATGCAGCGCCCCCCATTGGCCTGATAGAACGCGACCACTTCGCAGGCATCCGCAGGGCTGTGATAGCGCCAATAATCGACTCCGTAAGCAGTGCTCTCATGTGAGATGAGCTGCGACCCGCGCGGGAGGGGCGGCGTGGGCGGCAGTGCGATCCCATAGAGCACACCGATCACCTGCCCACCAATATAGAGGGCGAGCACAACCGCAGCAGCCGCGATCGCTAGGAGAAAAAGGTTGAATTTGCGACCAGCGCGCGAAGGAACTTCCAGCTCAGTGTCGATCATGGCTGCCAAACCTGCTCATACTCGATCACCGTCATTCCTTGTGCGTTCAAAAACGGATCGGGATCATAAATGCCGGGATAGATGATGACGCGGGTGAACTGTGTGGCGTTAAAACCGGAACGGTCGAACATGCAGATGAATTGATACGGAATCGCATTAGGGATATCGGGACGCACGATCAATTCGCCAGACGGCGGAATGCGCACGCAGTTTTCAACGCGGTCACCATAATGTTCGTTCATCTTTTGTTGATAAAAGGCTGCAACTTCTTCCGGCTGGCGGCCAGGGACGCGATAAAACACGCTGCGCG
Source organism: Anaerolineae bacterium (assembly GCA_034434615.1). Classification (GTDB taxonomy): domain Bacteria; phylum Chloroflexota; class Anaerolineae; order Aggregatilineales; family Phototrophicaceae; genus Flexifilum. The sequence goes on from DAOTYT010000364.1 coordinate 9,104, forward strand.
AAGTTGGCGTCACATTGCCTATGCCCCATTCTTCAGCTTCAGGATGCACTGCCACCTCGAACGGGCCGCGACGTGATGCTTGATCGACAAAAAAGGACGCCAGCCCGACGACGATCAGGAGCAGGCCAACCAGGCCCGCAATGATCCCAATGCGAACAACGGAGATTCCTCCCCGTCTACTCATGTGAAGCCTCCGCGATCAAATAACGCACATCCCGCGCGACCGCGCGACCGTAAGGGGTGTGCGCAGTGCGCTCGGCCACCGCTTGCCAGAATGGCAGCCCTTGCTCAATGGCTGCCGGCGATGGGAACGCCATGTTGAGCAGCCGGTGACGCAGATACTGCGCCAAGAGTTCTCGATGCGCCTCTGCATAGGCCCCATCGCTCATCTCAAGCAAAGTCGATTGTGCAGAGTCCAGCGCACCGCTGCGATAATACGCTTCGACGAGATCGACTCGAATCGCAGACGGCCCACCAGCCGCAAGCGCCCGGGAAAACATCTCGGCGGCGCGCTCGTATTCGCCCTCAAATAACAGTGTACGGCCGAATCCATAAAGCGAAAAATGATGATTTGGCGATTTGTCAACAGCTTCAGACAAAACGGCATGGCTGTCTTGCAAACGTCCGAGCTGCCGATAGGCATTGCCCAGCAGCGTTAGAGCGCGATTATCGGCTTTGCCTCGGGTTCGTTCTTCTTCAAGCACAGCGATGACGCGTTCGAAATCTCCAGCCAAATAATGGCGTTGCGCAGCAGTCAGCGCAGTGACCATGCCCCGATTGGCCCACAATACAAGCGCTTGTGCGCTGATGAACAGCGCCAGCAAACCGATTAAGGCGGGCAGGCGCACCTCTTCCGGCCCCATGAAGAAAACGGCAGTGACAAAGATGATGAGCAGCCCCGCCGTGACCAAACCGATCTTCGCGGCGGGTTCATAGGTTGGGAAGTCGCGCAGTACGCGCGAGAGAAGCCAGATCATCCGAGATTGCCTGCATCTGCATCGGCGATCGTCTGCTCAATCGCGGCAATCTCATAGCGCAGGGCTTGTCCATAAGCGGTCCCTTCCAGCGCTTTGAGGCCGCCTTTCCACGTTGCGATCCCGCTGCGAGCGCTCATCATGCGGGCAGCAGCCTTGACCGCCTTCTGCGTTTCTCCCCTCTTCTGATACGCATCGGCCAGATGGTAATAGACGCGAACGATATAGGGCGCCGGCATGGCGTGTGCCGCAGCTCGTTCAAACGATGCAATGGCGGCATCAGTGTCGCCAGCGAAACGTTGAGCGAAACCCAATTCCGCCCAAATGATGGCATGCTCTGGCGCTAGTTCGGCAGCGCGTTTCAAAGCGCGCGCGGCTTCATCATACGCGGCTTGTAAGCGATAGTTATTGGCCAATGTGATGTATGAGTCGGGATCATCTGGAAATAACTGCACTGCCCGGTCAGCAGTAGCTTGCGCTCGTGCAAGCTGGCCGCTGTAGGCATACGCGCTGGTGAGCAGCATCAGCACCTCGGCCGTCTCTTTGCCTTCGCGGATCGACCGCTCAAGGAGGGGTATCGCATCGCGAAAACGAAACGCTTCGATCAACCGGTAGGCTTCGCCATAGCCAGAGCCGCGCGCCCGCGTTTGGCGAGCGAGCAGGAAGCCGATCAAGCCAAACCAAAACAGAAACATCGATGCAGCCAAACACAGGCCAAACAACGCCAAACCCACCGCCGGTGAAACAGGCTGATCTTGCGGGGTGCGCAGAGAGGCGAAAAACTCGAAGACGATGCCGCCCGCAAACAACGTGATGCCCACCACCGCCAAGGCGAAGGTCACATAGAGTGGGAGGATGAGCAGGCGCCGGCGCGACATCATCTCATTCGGCAGCAGCTTCGATCGGCATGCGGCCCGCGATCAGTTCAGCCGCAAGTTCAACATCGGCGCCCAACACCGCGCGTAAGGTCGCCGCTTGATCGTCAGCGAGTATTTTTTGCCACTCTTCGAGACCTGACCGAAGACGCTGCATCTTTTCAAGCTGCTCAGCCGCAGCTGCGGGCTGCTTCGTGCGCGCATAAGCGCGCAGCAGGTAAAAGTGGATCAGCAGCCGGTGACGAGCATCAGGCACTTTCTGTTCCAACGCCGCGCTCAGGTGCTCGATTGCCGCGGCGGAGTCGCGCAAACGATCTTCAATCATTCCTAGATTATACAACGCAACCCAGTCGTCTGGCGCGAGCGCAGCCGCGCGCAGTGCCGCTTCATGCGCCCGCTGAAAATCGCCGGCCTGCAGGCTGACTTCTGCGAGCCCATTAAAACCTACGGCAGATTCAGGATCTAACTCGGTAATCTTGACATAATCACGGCGCGCACGATCGAGCTTCCCCCACAGGCGCAGCAGCTCGGCCCGAAAACGATAGTGGCTGGGATTATCGGGTTCCTCTTTTATGATCTGGTCCATAACTTTGACGGCAGTTTCATAGTCCGCCTTGCGCAGAGCGCGGATCGCCTTCTGATAGGCCATGGGCATCTTCGCGCGGAACAGGAACAACCCGGCGACGATCCAGCCGAGCGCTGCACCTGCTAAAGGAAGCGCAAAGTCGGTGAGAACAGTCCCAGCCAAGATCAACGCCCCAACCGCGGGCATCAAGATCGCCAGCCAGCGACCGCGCTCGGCTGGGTCAAGCCGCCCACCGATGATGACAGCAGCGCCGACCAAAGCGATGAGCGCCAGCAGTGACTGCACCGGCCGCACCCAATCAAAGTCATCGATGACGACGTTCAGCATCAAGCTGGCCAAGCCCGTGACCGCGATCAAAATGAATAACGCGCGCAGACGAGCTGGGCCCAGAAACAGGCGAAAGCGATCGATCATCTTGGTTCACTTTCGTCCAATTCAACATAGATGCGCTTGTTGATGCCGCCTTTGCTTTTGTAATCCACAATGCGAATGGGGCCAACTTCGCGGGTGTTGGCTACGTGAGTGCCGCCATCGGCCTGCAGATCCAGCCCGACGATCTCGACAGTTCGAACTTCAGCGATGCCAGGCGGAAGCAAATTGATCTTCGTTCGAATCAGGTCCGGGATTTGGAACGCCTCTTCGCGTGGCAAAATACGCACGATCACTTCATGACCAGCCAGCATCTCGGCATTGATGCTGGCTTCGATCTCATGCACCAATTCTTTCTGGAGGCGCTCAAACTCAAAGTCCATGCGCCCTTTGAGCGGTTCCATGTTGCCACCCGTCACGCTGGCGCCGTAATCGCGCCAGACCACGCCGCACAAGATATGCATCGCAGTGTGGGTGCGCATGAGTTGGTACCGCC
>DAOTYT010000365.1:0-17974 GCA_034434615.1 Anaerolineae bacterium
GCGGCTGCGCAGACTGGCCTGCGCCCCGGCACGCCGGTCGTCACTGGGGCGGGCGATGTGCCCGCCAGCGCGCTCGGCGCGGGCGCGGTCGATCCCGGCGTCGCCTGCACGATCCTGGGCACGACCTGCCTGAACTGTCTGGTCGTCGAGCGGCCGATGCTGACGCCGCCCGATATCGGCCTGACCTTCTGCCTGCCGCGCGCCGGCTGGCTGCGCGTGATGGCCAATATCGCCGGCACGACCAACCTCGACTGGTTCATCGAGAATTTCTACGGCGCCGAGCGCGCGCAGGCCGCCACGAGCGGGGCTTTGTTCGCGCGGCTGGAGGCCGATCTCGCCGCGTCGCCGCCTGGCGCGTCTGGCGTCATCTATCATCCTTATCTCAGCCAAGCCGGGGTGATCGCGCCGTTCTTTGAGCCGGGCGCCCGCGCGCAGTTCTTCGGCCTCTCGAACGAGCACCGCCGCGCTGACCTCCTGCGCGCCGTCTACGAGGGGACGGCGCTGGCGATCCGTGATTGTTATGCAGCGATGGGCGTGCCGCTCAGCGAGATTCGCATCTCCGGCGGCGGCGCGAAGAGCGCCGTCTGGACGCAGATGATCGCGGACTGCACGGGAGCGCGCGTGGTCGTCCCTGAAGGGCGCGAGCTCGGGGCGCGCGGCGCGGCGCTGCTGGCCGCCATCGGCGCGGGCTGGTTCGACGACCTGCCGGCTGCTTCGCGCGCGATCGGATTGGTGCGCGCACAGGAGCCGCAGCCCGCGCTGGCCGCCCTCTACGACGGCATCTACCAGCGCTACTGCGCCATTCGCGCGGCGCTGCTGCCGGTCTGGGCCTCGTAGCGTGCTGGCCTAGCCCAGCTTCGATTGCGTGACAGATCGACCCCCCGCGCGTGACATTCGTTAGGTGCTGGCCCACGATTTACACTGGCATAATTAAGATGCGCCTTGCTGAACGGGCGCGCAGCGCGGCGCTTCAACGCTAGGGGGAAACCATGGTAAAGGCACTGGTGGCTTATGCCAGCAAATATGGGGCGACGGCTGAGATCGCGCAGACGATCGCGGCGACGCTGACCGATCGCGACTTTGAAGTTGATCTGTCTCCTGCCGAAGCGGTACGCTCGGTCGAGGGTTACGATGTGGTCGTGATCGGCAGCGGGGTCTACGCTGGCAACTGGTTAAGCGGGGCGAGCGATTTCATCAAGCATTTTGCCGACGTGTTGGCCGATAAGGCGGTCTACATCTTCTCGAGCGGGCCTACCGGCGAGGGCGACCCGGTCACGCTGTTGAACGGGTGGATCTTTCCCGAGTCGCTGCAGGAGGTGGCCAACCGCATTCACCCGCGCGATATCACGCTCTTCCACGGCAAGATCGATTTGGACAAGTTGAACTGGGGCGAGCGGCTCATCATCAGGGCTGTTCGCGGGGCGACCGGCGACGCGCGCGATTGGACGATGATCCGCGCATGGGCGGAAAAGATCACCGCTTAGCGGACGGCGATTACATCGTGCGCATGTGAAGAAAGGCTGCCGGCGCGGAACAGGCGGCGGTAGGCGGCCGTCTCCAACAGCAGCACCCGCAGCGTCGCTCGAATGGCGGCGGCATCGGCGGGGCGCGCCGCCTGGGCCTCGCGCACACGGCCGAGGCGCAGCGCGCCGTCTTCCTCCGCCAGCAGCGTGAGATGCCCAGCGGCCAACAGCCACACCAACCCGGCTCTAACAGTGGCTGGATTATGCGCCAGCGCTGCCGCCAGCTGCTCGTAAGTGATCCACCCGTCGTGGACGCGCAGCGCATACTTGAGCAGGCCGCCTAACCGTTCGAGGAAAGCGGCTTCTTTGTCCAGCTCAGGATCGATGGCGAAGACGAAGACCAGATCTGGATCGACCTGCTCGACCGCCGCGCGCAGCGTTGCTGTACCTGGCGGCGTCGTCCAGATCGCCAGCGCCTTGGCCGGCTGAAGGTCGTGCCGGGTGCTGCCGTCGACGCGCTCGCGTTGAGGGCCTTCGGCCCACACCTGCAGATCAGGGTGTTCAAGGCGCAGGGCGGCCAGCCTGAAAAGCGGGTCGGTCTCGTGGCGGTAGTCGATGAGCTGGCGCGGCGGCCGTTCGGCGACGATGAGCGGCGCGCTGGCCGCGCGCGCTTCCACCCACTCCAGCTGGACGCGCCGCTCGCCGCGAAAGGTATTTGGCCGGGCCGTGAAGGCCAGATCGAAACGCCCCTCCGGCAGCGGCCGGCCGCCGCCGTTCCACCAGATCAGGCTCGCTTCGCCGCCGTCGGCATCGGCAACGGTGATGCGGACGTGATCTTCGCCGCGGCCGACTGTGCGGCGGCTCTTCACGCTCAGATCGCGCGCAGCCAGCGTCAGCGGTGGGTTGCCGGCCCCGAACGGGGCCAGCCGTTCCAGATCATCGACCAGGTCGAGTGTGAGGTCGCCCAACGTCACCCAGCCGTCGATCTGCAGGGCCGGTTCTATGCCGGCGGCCGCCAGCTGCGCGGCCACCGTCCGGTTGAGCGCGCGGCGCAGGGCTGCGATCTGCTCTGGCTCCACACTCAGGCCGGCGGCCAGCGTATGGCCGCCGTAGTCGAGCAGCAGATCGGCGTTGGCGGCCAGCGCAGCGGTGATATCGCAGCCGGGCACGGAACGCGCCGAGCCACGCGCCGGCTCGCCGGGCGTTCCACTGATGAGCACGGCCGGCCGGCTGAACTCCTCGGCCAGCCGGCTGGCGACCAAGCCAAGCACTCCGACCGGCCAGCTTGGGCTGGCCAGCACCAGCACGGCGTCGTCGAGCAGCCCAGGGTCGCGATCGATCTGGCGCAGTGCCCCGGCGTAGACTTGATCGGTGAGCAGTTTGCGCTCGGCGTTCAGCCCCTCGAACTGCGTCGCCAGCAGCGCTGCGCGCTCCGGGTCGTGCGTCGTCAACAGCTCGACGGCGAAGTTGGCATTGCCCAGCCGCCCGACCGCATTCAGCCGCGGCCCCAGCCGGAAGCCGAGCGTCTCTTCGTTCAGCAGGGGCGCGTCGACCTCGGCGCGCTTGTACAGCTCCAACAGCCCCAGGCGATCCGTCTGGCGCAGGCGGGCCAAACCGCGTTGAAGCAGCCAGCGCGTATCACCGACCTGCTCGGCTACGTCGACGACGATGCCAAGCGCGACCAAATCGAGCGGGCGTTCCAGCAGGTCGTCGCGCTCGTAAGCTTCTGCCAGCGCTTCGACCAGCTTATACGCACAGCCGACTCCCGGCAGCGTCTGCAGCGGGTGGGTCTCCGGCAGGCGCTTCGGATTGATCAGCGCGTGGGCGGCTGGCAGCGTCTCCGGCAGGTTGTGGTGATCCGTCACGACGACGTCGACGCCGCCGCGCCGCGCCACGTCAAGCGCTTCGTGCTCGGCGATGCCTGTGTCGCAGGTGACGACTAGTCGTATCCCCTCGGCGATGAAATGGGCCAACCTCGCGCCTGCGATGCCATGTCCCTCGGTCTCGCGCTGCGGTACATAAGCGCGGACATGCGCCCCAAGCGCCTGAAACGCTTCGTAGAGTAGCGCCGTCGCCGTCTGGCCATCGACGTCAAAATCTCCCCAGATCAGGATCGGCTCGCCGTGGGCGATGGCAGTGCAGATGCGCGCGACGCCGCTGTCCATATCCGGCAGGTCGTAGGGCGAAGCAGGGCGATAGACCGATGGATCGAGGAAGGCGCTTGCCGCTGCCGGATCGCTGAAGCCGCGCCGCGCCAGCGTCTCGGCGACGAGCGGATGCCCGCCGACGGCTGCGCGCAGCGCCGGCGATGGGCTGATCGGCGCAGCATCGATCCAGCGGCGCATCAGAAGGCCACCTCTGCGATCTGATCAAGGTCGAACGTCACGCTCACGTCGTCATCGAACCAGTCCTCGATCTCGTCGAAGGGGCCGGCATGCTCGCCGCGTTCGCACAGGGTGCGAAACGTGCAGTAGCGGCATAAACGCGCGTCTTCGGTGAGGGGGAAATCATCGGCAGTGCGGGCGAGGAGATCGGCGGCCAGCCTGCGCAGATAGGCGTCATCGCGGGCGAACTGCTCGGCGCTGTAAGCGAATACTTCGGGGTGGTTCGGCTGTTCGGCGAACCAGTAGATCATCTGCACGGCCTCCGGCGCGATTGGCGCGCCCCCGTTGAGAGATGCCCCGGCGCGCACCAACAGCCATGGATAGATGATCGTTTGCAACCGCGCCGCCAGCCGGTCGCGGCGCGGGCGGCCCAGCGAAGTCTTCCAGTCCACGATCACTGCGCGCTCGCCCGGCTCGATCGCGATCAGATCGTACTTGGCGACGATACGGCGGCCGCCGGCTTCGGCCAGCGGCGCAGTCAGCGCGATCTCAGGATGACGCTGCGCCGGCAGGCCCGCCAACCCGCTGTTTAAGAAGCGTCCCCACCATACGAAGACCCGCTCATCTTCCTCGATCGTTTCGCTTAACAGCGCCGCTGGAATACCGACGAGGTGCTGGTGAATTAAATGATGGAGCTGCGCTCCGCAGCGCAGGTGTTCCTCATAAACGCGGAGGGGTTCGCTTTCTGGAGCTGGCCACTGCAGGCCCCGCACATAGCGCAGGAAGAAGCGGCGCGGGCAGTCGACGAAATCTTGCAGGCTGCTCTGGCTGAATTGAAACCCAGGGGCGATCGTCATCGCTGCTGCTCCAGGAACGTCTTGAGCGCCACGAAGGGCAGCGCCGGCTGCAAAGTGCCATTTCGGCCGGTGTTCCACGTGATGATCAACTCGCGGCGCGCGCGTGTGATGCCGACATAGAACAGGCGCAGGCGCTCGGCGGCATAATCGAAACGCGCTGTTTGCGTGGCTTCGCCTTCGTGGTAGTCGAAGCGCAGCGGGTCGATCGCTGCGTCGAGCTGCGCGAGGATCTCCGCCTGCAAATTGAGTCGGTCGCGCACGAACCATGTCTCGCCCATGAACGAGTCGCCTTGTACGGCCGAAGGGTAGTCATAGTTGTTGGCCGCCATCAGATAAACGCGATCCCACTCCAACCCTTTGGCGCTGTGCACGGTCGCCACGGTGACCTTGCCACGGTGCGCCTGCGGGTCAAAGCTGCGCGCGTCGTCGTCCAGCCCTAAGAAACGGCGTTCATTCTTGGCGATGGCGGCCAGCTCGTCGGTGAAGCGCGGCAGCCGCCAGTCGCTGTGGTTCATCTCATAGCCGCGCAGCACCAGCGCGATATTGTGAGCGATGGCCAAGTCGGCGGCATTGGCGAACAGATCCTGCGCGATGATCAGGATCAACTGGTCGATCGGCAGCACGACCGCGGCCTGCCAGCGCCGCACCAGCTCGCGGAAGGTGAGCAGCTCGTCGCGCGCAGCGGAGTGGGCTTCGATCAGGGTGAGCGCGACTGGATCCTGATCCAGCCAATCGCGGCCGAGCTGCGGCCAGATATATTCCTCGACGCGCTCGCACTGACGCAGTGCCTCCCGAACAGCGGTGACGAATTTGGCGCCGGTTTCGTCGCCGCCCAGATCGCGCCGCCAAACGGTGTAAATACGCGCCAGCCGGTCGGGAAGGCGAGGGTGGGCGAGATACTGCAAAACGTTGGCGATCGCGCCGGCCGCCTCGCGCGTGGAGGTGGTGCTGCGCAGCAGCTCGACGTATTCCAGCGGCGGGTCCAACTTCTTGAGCGCATCGATCACGTCAAAGCCGCGTTTGTTGGTCGTCACCAGCACGGCAGCCGTCTGATCGGGGTTCGCTGGCAGCCAGTTCGCCAGCGAACTGACGACTTGATTGATCTCGGCCTGCGAGCTGAGCGCCTGATCGTGCAGCACCAGCCGCGCTTGATCGGCTGGCGGGTTTGGCTGCGGGTCATCGGCGGGGACGGGGCGGATGTACGGCGGCTGCAAGGGCTGGCGCTGGCGAACTTCTTCAACGGGGTGGCTTTCGAGCGACCATTCGATCAGCCGGTTGGCCAAGGCGATGATCGGCTCGGCCGAACGCCCTGAGTCGGGCAGTTCTCGGCACTGCACGCCCTGTTCTTTGATGAAGGCGCGCAGCAGCTCTGGCCGCGCGGTAGTGAACGTCTCGTAGATGGCCTGGTTGGGATCGCCGACGCGCACCCAGTTGCCGTCCGGGCCGGCCAGCTTGCGCAGGATCAGCTCTTGCAGCAGGCTGCTGTCCTGCGCTTCGTCCTCTAAAATGAACGGCCAGCGGTAGCGCAGCCGCTGTAAGTAGGCTTCATCCAGTTCAAGCGCTGTGAGCGCCAACCGGATCAGATCCTGAAAATCGACCGCGCCGCGGTTGTTCAGCCCGCGCTGATAGCTGGCGTAGATCTGCCAGCCCAGCTCGGCCAGCGGCAGCGGCGCGCCAAAACGATCGAGGCCGCGGCGGATATCGTCCACGCTTAGGCGACGATCTTTGGCCATTCTGATGAATGCGTCTGCGACATCGATGACGAGCCGCGGCCACTGGTCTGTGAGGATGCGCTCGCGCTGGGCGCTGGTCAGCGCGTCGCTTAGGTACGCCTCGGCGGCCGAGGGATGGGCGCGCAGCCACGCATCGACCGCATCTTGCAGGATGTCGGCTGCCTCGCGTTCATCGACGATCTGGAAGCCCTCGGCCAGCCCGATCAGGCTGGGCCGTTCGCGCACGATATCGCTGCACAGGCCGTGCAGCGTGCGCACGCGATAGCCGATGTTGGGCAGCAGACCAGCCTCGCGCACAAACCGGCCGACCTGCCGCCCGAAATGGTCGACCGCCGAGTTGACCAGCGTCACGATCAGCACTTCCTGATCGGCGCGCAGGGCCTCGCTGGTGACGATCTGCGCGGCCAGCGCCGAGAGTGTGAACGTTTTGCCGCTGCCGGGCACAGCAGCGACACCCATGCGCCCACCCCGATAGGCCAGCACCGCCTGCTGGCTGGCGCGCCATTTAATCACTGGCCAGCGCCTTTCCGGCCGCCGCCAGCCGGCGCAGCAGCCGCTGGATCGCCAGCAGCAGCTCGCCGCGGCTCTCATAGCCGCTCTCGCCCAGCTCGCTCAAGCCGAGCACGATGCCGCGCCGGCAGCGGCGGATCAAGCCCTGCGTGAGCCGGTAGAGCGTCTCTGTGCGGATGGCCTGTTCGTGCTGGTCGTTCCACTGGTCGCCCGGCCGCCATTGGCGGCTGAGGACGTAGGGATGCGTCAGCGGTTGGTACAGCCGCTCGAACCAGCCGCGGCTGCCGATATCGAGCCAGAACTGGTAGTGAACCGGCTGGTTGATCATCAGGAAGGTGTAGGCGGGCGCCAGCAGCACGGCATCGGTCTCTGCAGCACCTTCGAGCAGCGCGTTGGCGTTCTGCCAGCTGCGGATGTACTGGTTGGCGATGACACCTTTCAGCACAATCTCGACATACTCGCGGCCGAGCAAAGCGTCATTGGCCTCGCTGCCGGCGACCGCTTTGCCCGCGAGCGTTTGCCTGAAACCTCGCGCCGAGTCGATCAAGTTGGCGGCGACATCGGCCGCCTCAAAGTTCCCGAAGAACCCGAACCCGCGCCGTGACAGCACCTCGCCAAACAGGCGGCTGAGGAAGTGATCGAGTTCGACCGGCGCGAGCGCGGGAGACGGCTTCGGCTCGTCGTCCCTGTCTTTTTTGCGGCGGCGTTTCGCAGGCGGGGGCGGCTGTTCGCGCAGGGCGATGTAATCCTCCAGCCAGCCGCGCAGCGCTTCATATCGTTCGCCGAAGATGAAGCCGACGCGCTGTTGTACAGCTGGATCGAGCGCGCTGAACGAGGCCAGCCGGCAGCGGCTTTCGGCCGCCGGGTAGACGGCGCTGGCCAGCAGCTCGGCGCGCACGAGATCGATCGTCTCGCCCGGGGCCAGCCCGCCGATCGCGCCCATCAATGCATGGGTGATATCCAGCGGCGGCGGAGCAAGTTCCCATTCGGGATGAGCGAGCATGGCCAGCGTCAGCAGGCTGCGCGCTGCTGGTTCATCGCGCAGCGCCCGCGATGGACGGTGCGAGCGCGCCGGCACGCCGAGATCGCGCAGCTGGTTCATAAGTGAGAAGCGCAGCGAGTCGGATAGGAAAGGCGCCAGCACCACGATCTGGCCGGGCGGCGTGCCCTCCTCGTGCACGAGATGGGCGATTTGATCGGCGAGCGCGTTGAGCATCTGCGGGAAGAACCGGTGGTCATCGTAGGACAAGGCGGCGCGTGCATCGCCATGGACGGCCGGCGCGTGCTCGCCCAGCGTGCGCGCCAGTTCAGCGCCCAGCGCTTCGACATCGGCCGACATCACATGTGAGCCGGAAAAGGCGACCGTCGCCGCACATGCAGGCCGAAGCGTCGCCTCCGCGTGGTCAGGGTCTGCCCCTAAAAAGCGCCGAAACCCGGCATCCTCATCATAGACGACCAGCGCAGACGCGCAGGCCGCCAGCCACTCGGCCAGCAGATCGTGGACGACCGGCGCATCCTCCTCGACGTTATCGACGATCAGATGGCGATAACGCTTTACAAGATAGGTGTGGCAGGCGGGCAGCCGCCACACGTGGCGAGCGAAAACTTCCATTTGCAGCGAGAAATCGAGCAAATTGTGCTCCAGACAGTAGGCGCGAAAGCGGTTGGCGCAGTCTTGCGCCTGGTCGAACGTGTGAGCTGCGCCGGCATCGCCGAGCCACGACGATTTGAGCCGTTCGCCGATGCTGGTAAAGGGGAAACCGACCAGCGCAGCCTTGTTGAGGTTATCGAGGATTTGACTGTAGATGCGGTTGCGCTCAACAGTGACGGCCTCGAAGTAACCTGCGCGCTCGATCAACGGCTCAACCACGCGCGCCATGACATACTGCGCCGTCTCGAGGCTGAGGAAGGTGGGTGGGCGCTTCGGCATGCCGAAACCAGCGCGGTCGGCGATCAGCGGCCAGAACAGCTCGACCATCGACCGGCTGAGGCCGCCGAGCGTCAGCGCCGAGACCTGCCCGCCCGGCTGGCTGTGTTCAAAGCGCAGCGCGCGCAGGTAGGGCAGCGCCAGCACGCGCTGGGGCACTAAAACGAGGATCTCTCCCGCCGAAATGCCGGCAGCGAGCAGATGAAGCAGGCGCGCTACAGCGGCGGTCGTCTTGCCGCTGCCTGCCGGCCCGTGCAGGAAGATCGTGGTATCGAACGGCGCGGCCGCGATGCGTTGTTGAGAGTCGGTCAGCGCGATCATGCCCCTATTATACGCCTTTTGACCGTGCTGCCCAGAACGCCCGTGCGATGGGCGGTGCGCCTTAATTCGTCTTGGCCGCGCCCCCGGTAGCAGCCTGCATCAGCATGACCAGCCGGTCAGCCATTGCCGCTGGGTCTGGGTGGATGCCATCTTGCAGCAGCGCCGTTTCGAAAACCTGTTCGATCACGGCGTCGATCAGCGGGTTATCGGCTTGTTCGGACAGCATCTCGCTCAGGTTGTGCAGCAGCGGGTGGCGCGGGTTCAGCTCCAGCGTCTTGACCGGCAGTTCATATTCGCGATCGAGCAGCCGGTTCAGCCGGAACATATTGCGCATCGGGTTAGTCTCCTCGCTGACCAGCCGCGCCGGGCTGCCGACCAGCGTCTTGCTCTCGCGCACCCCTTTGACGCGTTCGCCGAGCACGGCGGCGAAGCGATCGCGCAGGGCGGCGAAGGCGTCCTCAGCGATCGTCTCGCGCTGTGCTTCGTCCTGCTCTTTCAGCTCGCCGATGTTGCTCAAGTCGATATCGGCCTCATCGACGCTGCGCAGGCGATGGCCTTTGTATTCAGCCAACCCCATCAGCACATACGGGTCGATCGGATCGATGAAATAGAGCACCTCGATCCCGCGCTGCCGGAAACTATCCAGGTGTGGGCTGCGCGCCGCGCTGCCGAAGTCTTCGCCGAGCACATAGTAGATGTCCTGCTGGTTGGCGACCATGCGCTCGACGTAGCCATCGAGGTTCGTCCACTCGTCGGCGCTGGCGCTGCGCGTGCTGGGGTAGTAGAGCAGCGGCAGAAGGTCGTCGCGCTCGGCCGGGCTGATGACGATGCCCTGCTTGATCAGGCGGCCGAATTCCCTGTAGATGCGCTGGTAGGTTGGGAAATCTTTCACGGCCAGCCGTTTTAACTCGCTGAGAACTTTGCCGCTCAGCGTCTTCTTCAGGTTGGCCATCACCCGGTTGGCCTGCACGCTCTCACGGCTGACGTTCAGCGGCAGGTCTTCGCTGTCGACGACGCCCTGCACAAACTGCAGGTATTCGGGCAGCAGGTCGGTCGTGTATTCCTGGATGAGCACCTTGCGCGCATACAGCTTCAGGCCGGGTTCTTTGCGCGCGCTGAGGATCGTGCGCTCGGCGCTGGCCGGGATGTAGAGCAGCGCGTAGAACTGAAGCGGGACATCGGCGCGCATGTGGATGCGATGCAGCGGCGGGTCAAAGTCGAACGTCAGCGACTTGTAGAAATCATTGTACTGGTCATCCGTCACTTCTTTGGGATCACGCCGCCAGATGGCCGTTTGCTGGTTGGTAGGCTCGTCATCTTCGCCGACATAGATCGGGAAGGCGATGTAATCGGAGTGGCGGCGGATGACCTCTTTCAGCTTCCATGTCTGCAAAAATTCGGCGGCATCCTCTTTCAGATGCAGGATCACATCGGTGCCGCGCGTCTCGCGCTCGGCTGGCTCGATGGTGAAGTTGTCGCCCCCATCCGATTCCCAGGCCCACGCCTGTTCGTCCGGCAGGTGCGAGCGCGAGACGACGCGCACCCGCTCTGCAACCATGAAGACCGAATAAAAGCCGACGCCGAACTGGCCGATCAAATCTTGCAGCGGCGCGCCTTCTGCCTGCCGCTCGCGCATCGCCTCGACGAAAGCCTTGGCGCCGCTGTGCGCGATGGTGCCGAGGTTGTTGACCAAATCATCGCGCGTCATACCGATCCCGCTGTCGCTGATGGTGAGCGTCTTCGCTTCAAGATCGGGCTTCACCTCGATATACAGCTCGGCATCTGGGTTCAAGATTTGGCTGTTGGTGAGCATCTCGAACTGCGCGCGGTTCAGCGCGTCCGACGCATTCGAGATCAGCTCGCGCAGGAAGATCTCGCGGTCAGTATAGAGCGAGTGGACGAGGATGTTGAGGACTTGCTGAATTTCGGCCTTGAAGGTGAACTGTTCTGCGGCAGTCATGGAGCGACTCCCTTATCCGTTTGCGTGATTGGCGCCATATTCTCGCCCTTTTTAGCACATAGACGTAAGAAACAGGTAAAAATGAACAATGCGCATGCCGTCTGCCGCGGTATGCTCAAGCGCGGCGATGACGCAAGGATGACATGAGGATGGGGCAACGCGATCCTTTCAATGAGATCAATGAGACGGACGGCCAGCATCTGCTTTGGCGGTGGGCGGGCCGCCTGCTGGTGTTCGCCGGGCTGCTGGTGCTGCTGGCGGCGCTGGGCCGCGGGCTGCTGGTCTATGCGCGACATTTTCAGACGGCACTTGAATACCCCTATCACCTGAACTATGGCGAGGGGCCGCTGCTGGCGCAGGCGGTGCGGCTGGCCAACGGGGAGGGCATCTACGACCTCGAGGTGCCGCCCTATACGATCACCAACTACCCGCCGCTTTACATGCTGCTGCAGGCCCCGCTGGTCAGCGCGCTGGGCCCAGCTTACAGTTATGGCCGCCTCCTATCGCTGTTGGGCATCGGGCTGGCGATGATCGCGCTGGCGGCGATCCTGCATGCTGCCACGCGCGACTGGATCGCGGCGCTGGTCGGGGCGCTGCTGCTGCCGGTCATCCCCTACATTCTGCACTGGTCGGCGCTGGCGCGCATCGATTCGTTAGCGCTCGGCCTGAGTTTGGCGGGAATCGCCGTCGTCGTGGTCGCGCCGCGCCGCCGCGCTGCCGTGATCGCGGCGGCCCTGCTGCTGACAGCGGCTGCCTACACCAGGCAGACGTATTTAGCCGCCGCGCCGCTCGCGGCGTTTGCATGGTTATGGGGCGCGGGCGCGCGCCGGCGCGCACTCATTTTCGCCGTCCTGTTCGGCAGCCTCGTCTTGGGGCTGTTCGCGCTGCTGCTGGTGTGGACGGAAGGCGGGATCTTCTTCCATATCGTGACGGCCAACGTCAACCTGCACGATTACAACCTGCTGGCCTTTTATGTCGAGGAGATCGTCAAGACCATGCCGCTGCTGGTGGCGCTCGCGCTGGCCGTGGTCGTCTTCAGCCCATTGGGGCGGCAGCGCATTTGGTGTGTCGCTGCGCCTTACACGGCGGCAGCGCTGGCGACCGCGGCGACCATCAGCAAGATCGGGTCAGATATCAATTATTTGTACGAGCTGTCAGCGGCCCTGTGTTTGGCGGCGGGCGCGGCGGCCGGCTGGCTGCGGCGCCTCCCGGCGCTGCGCATGCTGCTGCTGATCGCGCTGGCCGGGCAGGCCTGGCTGCTGGTCGATCGCGCTGAACAGCGCTACGTACCGATCATCGTCGAGCGAGCCGCGCAGCGCGAGGCCGTCGCAACGCTGCTCGACTCAATTCGCGCTGCCGATGGCCTCGTGCTGGCCGACGACGCGATGGGGCTGCTGCCGCTGGCCGGGCGACCGATCCTGTTTCAACCGTTTGAGATGAGCCAGCTGGCGCAGGTAGGTGTGTGGGATCAAGCGCCGTTCTTGGCGCATTTGGAATATGGCACATATCCCTACGTGCTGATCTATCAGCCTTACCGCAACCCGGGGCTGCGCCGCGAGCGCTGGACGGCCGAGATGCTGCGGGTCATCAATAATCACTATCGCCCTCTGCGGCAGGCGGCCGAGACGATCATTTACCGTCACGCTGGTTCGTGAGCGGCGTTTCAAGCTGTTTGCTGGTCCCGTTCAGGAACGTGAGCACCCTTGGGTTGACGTAATCAGGACGATCGTAGATGGCGGCGTGCCCAGTGCCCGGCACGATCTCCGCCTGCACATCGGGCATGGCCGCCGCAGCCTTGCGCACGGCAGCCCGCGGGTTGTAGATCGCTTCGTGTTCGCCGACCAGCAGCAGCGCCGGCGCGCTGAATCGACGCAGCTCGGCGGATGTCTCTCCGCGCACAAACCGCTTTAAGATGCGCAGGCTGCGCGCGAACTCTCGCGCGGTCGGCCGGTCGCTGCTGTACCCGACGACGAGGCCGACGCGGTAATGTTTGATCGCCAGCAGCAGCGCTTTGGCCAGCTGGCGGTCGAAGGTGAGGTTAGAGCCAGGGGGAGTGAACGCGTTGATGAGCAGCCGCTGACCGGCCGCTTCAATATCGCCGCCGATATTCAAGATGAAGGGGACGCCGCTGCGAACGTAAACTTTGAAACGCGCCAAGCCGACCGGGCTGAGCAGCACCGCTTTATCGATGCGTTCTGGCGCGTAAACGCCCAAGCGCAGCACAGCCCAGCCCCCCAAACAGGCGCCGATCACATGGGCACGCGCCAGCCCAAGCGCATCGAGCACATCGACAAGCCAGACCGCATAACCATCGCCCAGCAGCGGCGGGGGGTTGGGCGCGCTGCGACCCGGGTGTCCCGGCGTATCGAGGGCGTAGACGCGGTGCTGGCGGGCGAAATCGGCGAACTGCTTATAATAGAGAGGGGCGCTGGCACCATAGCCCTGTACCATGACGAGCGGCGGCGCATCGGCCGGCCCCATGACCAGCATATGGGTGACGCCGTAGCGCGTCTCGACGTAGCGCGTCTCAAACGGAACGGTCAGCTTCTCCAGCGCTTCCGCGTACCATTGTTCGAAGGCGGCATGGCCTTCGGGCGTTTTGTAGAGTTTGGAGGTATCAGGCGGGATCATCGATGCGTCTCAGACGTGAACCATAAAGATACTTGATCCAGCCGCTATCAGCAAAAAATGTTTATCAAGCCGAAAGCCCCTTCATTTTGGGGCTTCTATCGCCCGATCTGCAACGCAACCTGCTCACGGCGCGTATAACTATATGATCGGAATAGTTGGGGGTGAGAACGCATGGACTGCAAATGGAACGTTGAACATCGCGGGTGGGCGCTGCCCAGGTGGGGCTGGTTTCTCCTCTATTTCTTTGTTTTCTTCGCCTGGATCATGCTTGTGCGGCTTGGCCTGCCGATCGTGACGGTGGCGCTGCTGCTGTTTTTCCTGATCCCGGCGCTCATCCGCATGAGCGTCCAGCGCGTCGATCGCACTTGGGCCATGCCGGCTGATAAGCGCAAGCGTGGGCCTTATTCCAGCCAACCGGCGGCTGAATGTACCAGTGAGAAGCCAAAACGCCGGCCCACTTATGTAGTGGGCGATGATGGCGAGTTGGTCGAAGTGGTTGAAGAGTTGCCAACTAAAGCGAAGCGCGACCGTGAGCCGTTCGATTTCATCTAAGGGGTTTTTTGAAGCTTGAATGCGTGGGGGAGCAGTGCTAAGGCCAAGCTACCAAACCTACCTTGAGTTTCGAGCGCTGCGAGACCGCATCGAGAATCGGCTGCCTTCAGCGCGGCCGCTCATCGTGCATACAGCGCTTTTCATTTTGTTCACGTTGATCATCCTGTCCGTAGGCGGGGTGCTCTATTATCATACATTTCTGCTCAGCCCAACTTTGCTGACAGCTGTGCATGCGATCTGGAGTTTCATCCTCTGCATCCATGTGCTGGCTGTCTACTCAGGGTCGGGCGGAGTGCGTCGGGTGCGCAATTTAGCAATCGACTGGGCGATGCGCGAGCGGCTCGATGTCGATCCCGAGTTTGATGCTGACGATCAGCTGCTGTTTGAGCTGCATCGTCTGCTCGATCGCGATATCGCCCGCCGCGCGCGCAGCATGTTCATCCCGCTGGCTGCCTTCGCCATCTTGAATGCGCTTGGCTCTATCTATGCCTTTGTCATCGGCGCGCCTCTGATGTTCTGGTTGAGTTTTATGCTGGTGCTGTTCATCAGCGCACCCCTGTACATCCTGCTCAGCTGGTGGTCGGGACGACAGGACGCCGCTTTGCTGCGCAGGTTCAGCTTTGAAAGCGCCGAAACCTTCAAATTGAAGCGTGGGGAAGACGCCGAGGCTCAACCCGAAAAGCCGAAGCGGCGGACGGGCCGCACGCCGCCGCTGCTCTCGGCAGATGGCGAAACGCTCGAGATCATCGATCTGGATGCCGAGCACGACGACGAACTGTGGGACTCCCGTTCCAATTCGCGAAGGAGTAGATAGGCGCGCAGCAGCGCCTTAGAAAAGACCTGCGCCTGCTCGCGCTAGACAGTGCAGACCGAACGCGATCGGGGACATTGTCTTAGTCTCAAGGCATGGAGAGAAAGATCTTGTTGCTGGGGGGCAGCTCTTTGCTGAGTTTGTCCATTTCTTGAGGTTCGCGTGTGCGAATCAGCTCAACATCGAACTGCGTTCGGTCGCCGCGGTGAAAGGCAATGTAGTATTCGATCGGCGTTCCATCCAACAGATAACTCGTGCTCTCAAGCCGAAAGAGCGGAGCGCCTTTGTTCACTTCGAGCAGTTTTGCCTCTTGCCCCTCGGCGAGCACGGCATGAATTGTCCTGCGCCCGCGAGCGATGTAAATGTGATAGCGATTTTCCAGCAGTTCGTAGAGCGATTGGTTATTCAGATCTTCGCTGACGAGTTTGGGGCACAGTGCGTATGGAAGGTAGGTTGTCACTAAAACGACCGGGACCTGCTGAACGGATCTAAGCCTCACAATCTCGATCACAGGTGCATCGACCACAAGACCTAAAGGCCCGGCAATTTCAGCAGTGGCGGGGATGATGTGCTGCTGAAGGACTGTCGTCACAGGCTGCAAACCCTGTTCGACCATATCCTGGTAGAAGCCGGTGAGCTTTTGCGCAAGCTGCTCGCTGATCTTGCTGGCAGCGACAAAACTGCCTTTGCCCTTTCGCCTGCGGATTAACCCTTCGTGGATCAAGTCTTGAAGCGCCTGACGGATCACCGTCCGGCTCACGTTAAACATCGCGCATAACTCTGCCTCGCTGGGGAGACGATCGCCGACAGCCCAAGTCCCGTCCTTGATCCGAGCGCGGAGGATATCCTTAACTTGGATATAGTAAGGGATGTGGCTGTCGAAATCAACCATGTCGTATCCTTAGCTTGGGCGTTATGAGCGAAATTCAGATGCCGCTTCGGAAAGCTGCAAGAAAAGCTCTGGCGTAAGCTGCAAGTCGAAAACCTCGGCGATGACTTGCGTCCAGCCGTGCAGAAAATAAACCCAACCGTCTTCGATGGTGAGATTATACTGTTCGGCTTTTCTGAGGGCTTGATGCATAAAGTCCAGCTCGCCGCGATAGTTCAATTCCCACACTAACCCGTTGTACGGCCATACAGCATTGTCCGTCACAGGAGAGCCAGGCCGATCTTTGCCCATTCCTGTTGCATTGATGACCATCGATCCTGCGGGTAAGCGCGCCATGAGAGCGTCATTAACCGCAGGATCGTCATTCAAAACATAGTCAAATTCGATGTCAGTTTCAAGATGCTGGTGAATTTCGCGCAGCATCTCCAGCCGCCCACTCGATCGATTGACGGCGATGAACTTGCGCGGGCGATCGGCGGCCTGATCACGGTTGGCGATATAAACGCTGATCGCCACGGCTGAACCGCCCGCTCCTAGACATAATACGTCGCTTCCCGTCTTTTCCCAATGGCCGGGGGGGACGAATGCCTCCCACGCAAGCCCAGAGCTAATCGGGTCTTTCGCGTGGCCACGCAGCATATTATCGCGCTTGGAAATGCTCGAAACCTCACGGCAAAGTTCCGCATAAGGATCAAGATAATCGAACAGCGAACGCGCTGCCTGCAACAGATCAATCTTGTGCGTCGTCACCAACGCGCCCATTGACAGCGGATCTCGCTTGATATGCTCGACAATCCTTTGATAAACCTCAGGCGGCGCGTGGAGAGGACAATCATATCCCATAATTTGCGCGTCGATCTTGAGGATTTTCGCCCACTTGGGGAAGATTTTCATGATCGATGACCGGCTGGTCGTCACGCCGATAAAATACATAGTTGGTTTGTCGCGTGGTTGGAAAATGTCTTGCTCAGCCATGTTGGGGTTCGTCTCTCCTCACGAACAGTGCTCGAAGCAGCTCTCGCTAATATCTGAAAAAGACTTTGATCGCTTTGTTCTCGTTCGCCCAGTGATAGGCTTCACGGATTTGAGCGATAGGGTACTCTGCGGAAATGAATTCCTGGTAACTGAGTTTGCCCGCTTGGATCCATTCGATCAGCGGCTCTTGGGCAGCGCGCTCGCGCGACCGAGTGGGCCACTGGTGAACAAGTAAGTTAAAGTTATACGGGGCCTTAGATTTATCCAGCCGCACATAAGGGGTATCGATCACGCCATAAACGCAAATAGAACCGCCCATTTTCACGAAGGGGAGCGCACCATTGATGATCTCTTCTTTGCCGACCGCATCGATGATCGCATCGAATGTGCCGCAGCGCTCTTGAAGCAGCGCCTGTAATGCTGGGTCATCGCTGTCGAACGCGGCGGTAGCCCCCAGCGTTAATGCTTTCTCGCGTTTGTGCGGCCAGCGGTCGACGAGATAGATTTCGCCCAAGCCGAGCAGGTGTGCAAATTTGACGAAGCTTAATCCCACCGGGCCGCCGCCGTAAACCACGATATTATCGCCCGGTTTGAGATAAAAATCCTCAAACGCCCCATAAACTTCGCGCCACGTGCAGAGCATGACCGCATCTTCGACAGCGATCGTTTTTGGCACTGGACGCATGATCTCAAAAACTTCGAACCATCCATGGTCGGCATCGGCAACTTGATCTTCAATCATCGCCTGGTGGTCGCCAGCAAGCGTATACTCAGAAAAGCCGCCCCATCCGCTTCCATAGGTGGAGTCGGTTGGTTTGAGCAGCAAGCCGCCGACGACCCGGTCACCCACCTGGAAATTTCGCACTTTCTCGCCAATCGCTTCGACAATCCCGATCGTCTCGTGCCCTAAAACAAGAGGGTATTGCTCGACGCCAGGAAAAGTTCCTTCGACCAATTTCCGGTCGGTCATGTTACATAAACAAGCCAGCTCAGTGCGAATAAGCGCCTCATAGGGGCCCGG
>DAOTYT010000366.1:0-1959 GCA_034434615.1 Anaerolineae bacterium
AACGTCTTCAGAGCCGCGATCTCGGTCGTGCGGCGGCCAACCATCACCAGCATCGTGTTGATGATGCCCACCCCGCCGATCAATAGAGCGCCCAGCCCCATGATGACGATGAAGCGGCCGAGCACATCGCCGATGAACTCGTTGCACTCGAGCAGATTGGGCACGGTCGTGTAGAACCCGCTAATGGGTATGGAGCGCAGTTCTTGCTCTGCGGTGCTGATATCGACGCCGAGCGGCAGGGCGATGCTGACGACGTTGGGCAAAGATGGAAGCTGCAAGTTCTCGGCCTGTGCAATATCGAGGTAAACGAAGCCGAAGAACGAGGCGAACAAATCGGTCAGGCTGGCCTCGGCCTCCGCCGGCACGATTCCGCGCACAGTGTACAGATCGGTCGTGCCGCTCACCCGCACCGTATCACCCACGCCCAGCCCCTGCGCATCGGCCAAATTACGGCTGATGACGATGTCGTTTCCCCCGTTGAACAGCTCGCTCAAGCGGGCGCCGGGCGGGTCGAGCGCGAAAATGTCCTCGGTCGGCGGAAAGGTAGCAGGGTCGATCAGCAAGGCGCTGATGAACTGGGGCCTGCCCACGCTGACAAAATCGACCGCCGTCACTTGCAGATTCGTGGCGCGAATATAAGCGCTGATGCGCGCGCCGCGCTCTTGCGCCCACTGCTGCAGCTGCTCCAGCTGCTGGGGCGTGAAGGTATCCAGCTCGCGGGCGCTGAACGGCACGATCAAGCCGCCGGCTGCAAAGCTGGATTGCGCGATCGTGATGTCGCCGTGATTATTGGCGCGCACATTCTCGACCAGCGAGTCGGCGATCGCGAGGCCGAGGCTGCGCAGCGCCACGACGGTTGCCACGCCCGCCGCGATACAAAAGACGGCGAAAATCGTCCAACGGCCGCTGCGGCGCAGGTTGCGCGCAGCATAACGGAGATAGAAGAACAGCTGCTTGAAAATCATCAGGTTAATTCTTGCCTATGGCTGCCGCTGCTTGGAGAGCGGCTCATATGTGAACGTTGATTATATAACGCAAAACGTAAGCGTTGGGTTGCAAGGCTTACGTTCGAAAACCCATGTGCCCGCGGTATACTGTGAAAGCGCCAGCAAAGACCCTCAGGAACGACCTGCCATGCCGGATGGGATGATCGACGAGCTGCGCCGACTGCGCGCACAAATAGTCGAAAGCGCCGCCAGCCTGCGCAGCCAGCATGCGCTGCTGAGCCGGCGCGGCTTGGGACTGCCGGATGATATTCTGGCCGGGTTGGCTGACCTGGAGACGGGTCTTGAACAGATCGCCACCGTGCTCGAAGATCAGGCGGTTGAGATCGAACAACTGTGGGCGCTGGCGCACACCTCGGCGTTGATCAATTCATCGCTCGATATCGATGTCCTGCTGGCCCGGTCAATGGATGAGATCATCAAGTTGACTGGCGCCGAACGTGGTGTGCTCTTGATGAAGAACGGCGCCAGCGGCCAGCTCGAGATCCGCATCGCGCGCGGCGCCGAGGCCAACACCGCCAGCCCAGCAGGGTTAAGCCGCACAATTTTAAACGAGGTGATGCGCCGCGGCCAGCCGCTGCTGACCGATAACGCCGTTGAAGACCCGCGCATCCAGTCCAGCGAGACGGTCGCTCACTTGGCGCTGCGCTCAGTCATGTGTGTGCCGCTGATCTTCCGCGATCAGATCAATGGGGCGATCTACATCGACAACCGCCTGCGCGCGGGTGTGTTCAGCCAGCGCGATCTCAACCTACTCACAGCCTTCGCCAACCAAATGGGCATCGCCATCGACAATGCGCTGCTTTTCGAACAGATCGGCGCGACGCTGGCCGAGATCACCCGCGTGAAAGAGCTGCTTGAAAATGTTTTCGCTTCGATCGGCAGCGGCGTCGTGACGACCGGCGCGGCCGATCGGGTGGCGACTTTCAACCGCGCGGCGGAGCGCATTTTGGCC
>DAOTYT010000367.1:0-1743 GCA_034434615.1 Anaerolineae bacterium
CTGCTGCACTTCGGCAGCCATTTTGTTGAAGGCCTCCGCCACGGCTCGCACCTCGTGCGGGCCTTCGACCGGCACTTGGTGGGTTCCTTGGCCGCTCACCACCTTGGCGGCGGCCTCGGCGACCGTTTGCAGCGGCCGGGCGATGCTGCGGCTGATGACGACGGCCAGCAGCGCCGCCACGATCAGGCCGCTCAGCGCCGCCTGCCCGATGACGGGCAGCAGTTCCGTCCCGAATTCGGAGAGCGCATCTTGCAGCGATTGGCGCTGGCGCGGTTCCGCATAAAACAGATAGTACGTCTCGCCGCGCAGCATGAACGACTCCAGCCCCACAAAGACCCATTCCTCGCCATCATCGAAGTAGCTGCCGACCAGCGCCCGGAACTGCGCGATCAGGTTGCGCAGAAGCTGCGCTGGGATGATGTAATTCTCGAAATTTCCGCGCAGCTGCTCGCCTGGCTGCAGCCTTCCGGCGCTGTCGTGCAGCACGATGCGATTGGGCATGCCCACCAGCATGATGCGCACCCCCTGCTGCTCGGCTTCATCGTCAAGCCGGTCACCGATGGTGCGCAGGCTTTGCTGTAAGCTCAGCGCGGGGGCGATTCGGCGAACCCACGTCATATCACGCAGGCCGCTGGTCAGCGCGATCGTCGCCAGCCGCTGGTACGACGCCTGCGGCGGGGCTGGGCGCGTGTTGAGGAGCACGATTAGAGCGAAGGCGAACGCGCCCAGCGTGATCAACAGCAGCAGCAGATAGGAGAAGAATAAGCGGCCGCGCAGACCCTTCATGCGCTTTCCATGCGGTAGCCCACACCCCACACCGTTTCAATGGCTGGCTTCATGCCCTTCAGTTTGTGACGCAAATGCGCAATATGAACATCAACGGTGCGCGTCTCCCCGGCGAAATCGTAGCCCCAAACGACATCGAGCAGTTTCTCGCGCGTGAAGACGACGCCGCGGTTTTCGGCCAGCGTCAGCAGCAGGTCGAACTCTTTGACGCGCAGATCGACCGGCTTGCCATCGACCGTGACGAGCCGCCGCTCAGGGTAGATGACGAGATTGTCGATCTTCAGCATCGAGTCGGCAGGAGGCGCTGCGCGCCGCTCGGTGCGGCGCAAGATAGCGCGCACGCGAGCGACCAGCTCGCGCGGGTTGAAGGGTTTGGTCAGGTAGTCATCGGCGCCCAATTCCAGGCCGACGATGCGGTCGATATCCTCACTGCGCGCGGTGAGCATGATGATCGGCACATCGGACTCGGCGCGCACGCGGCGGCACACCTCCCAGCCATCTAAGCCGGGCAGCATCAGGTCAAGCACGACCAGCGCCGGCTTTTCACGCCGGATCATTTCCAGTGCCACCCTGCCATCGAGCGCGCTGAGGATGGTGAAGCCTTCCACCTCGAGGTACATCTTGGCCAGATCGATGATGTGCTGCTCATCATCCACGATCAGAATCGTATCTGCCATAAGCGCCCTCGCCCATTCATGTTGGCGATCATTGTAATGCTGGCTGTACGGCGCTTCAAGGCGCGGGCGGCGCCGGCGTTTCTGCCGGCCCTGCGCCGTTCGCCTGGGAGGGGTTTGGCGCGTCGGTGGGTTCGATGGCGGCTACCAGCACTTTATCGACGCGCCGCCCGTCCATATCGACGACCTCAAAGCGGTAGCCATCCCAGTCGACCATGTCGCCGGTATGGGGGATGCTGCCGTGCCTGGTCATGATGAAGCCGCCGAGCGTCTCGTACTGCTC
>DAOTYT010000368.1:0-5029 GCA_034434615.1 Anaerolineae bacterium
GGGTGCTCACACGGCCTATCCTGACGTTAGTGCAGGCTGCAAAAGCAGTCGAGCGGGGGGATTTTTCACAACAAACGCCGCGCTGGGCCGATGATGAAATCGGCCAGCTTGCAGACGCCTTCAACGCGATGACGCAGGCGCTGGCCAAAGGCGAAGCGGAGCGCATCGAGCGCGAGCAGTTTCGCGCACAGTACGTGAGCGGCGTGATCGCCGCACAGGAGGAGGAACGCAAACGCATCGCGCGCGAACTGCACGACAGCACCAGCCAAAGCTTGACCTCGCTCTTGATCGGTTTGCGCGCGCTCAGCGATTTATGCCCGCTTCCCGA
This sequence comes from Anaerolineae bacterium, assembly GCA_034434615.1. GTDB lineage: Bacteria > Chloroflexota > Anaerolineae > Aggregatilineales > Phototrophicaceae > Flexifilum. The sequence goes on from DAOTYT010000368.1 coordinate 329, forward strand.
ACTGCGCCAGCGCGCTGAGGAACTGCGAGCCGTTGCGGGCGTCACTTTGAATGATGTGCATACGCTGGCACTTCAGCTTCGCCCCAGCATCCTTGATGATCTGGGGCTGCCTGAGGCGCTTAAGCGGCATGTCGATGATTGTCGGAAACGTTATGCGCTCAACATCGATCTGGCAGTGACTGGCCTCGACGACTGTCGTCTGCCCTCGGAAATTGAAACGGCGCTCTACCGCATCACACAGGAAGCATTGACTAACGTCATCCGGCATGCCCAGGCAACGACCGCCAGCATTTTTATTGAGAGGCGCGAAGACCGCGTGCTGGCTATCATTGATGATGACGGAAAAGGGTTCGATCCGTCTGCGATCAGTCACCATGATGGCCATCTTGGCTTGTACGGCATCCGCGAACGCGCCGAACTGCTTTCAGGCCAGTTCGTGATCGAGTCGCAGCCGGAGATGGGCACCAGCCTGTACGTTGAGATTCCGCTTGTGCAGGCCGCCATGCAGCTGGAGGGGGCTGGAAATGGCTACGGATAAGATCAGCATCTTAATTGCCGATGACCATGCCGTACTGCGCGCTGGGCTGCGGATGCTGCTCAACACGCAGCGCGATATGGTCGTCGTCGGCGAGGTAGGCAGCGGCGCAGAGCTGCTGGCGCAGGCGCAAACGCTGCGCCCTATGCTCATCGTGCTCGATCTGTCGATGCCAGGTCTAGGAGGGCTGCAAGTGCTGCCGCTGCTGCGCAAGCTGGTTCCTCAAACGCGTATTCTAGTTTTGACGATGCACGATGACGAAAGCTATCTCGCCCAAGCGCTGCGCGATGGCGCCGCGGGCTACGTTCTGAAGAAGGCCGCCGACAGCGAACTAGTCGCTGCTATCCACGCCGTCATGCGCGGCGATGTTTATGTGCACCCCTCGTTCACTCGCTCGCTGCTTGATGATATTCTGCCCGCTGAGACCAGCGCAGACAGCCCATGGGAAAGCTTAAGCGAACGTGAACGCGAAGTCCTGCTGCTGGTCGCCCGAGGCTATACCTCGGCCAAGATCGGCGAACAGTTAAGCATTAGCCCCAAGACGGTCGATACCTACCGAGCGCGCGGCATGGAAAAGCTAGGCGTGCGCTCGCGCGCCGCATTGGTGCAGTTCGTCCTCACCCATGGGCTGCTGATCGACGACACGACCTGATCGGGTTGTCGGGAATATCCCTACAAACCCCACTCAAGATACCGACTTTCCCTGACAGCGGCTTCTCTCAGCTTTCCCTACAATGAGAGCAGTAGTCCAATTTGCGCGCCTTAAGCAGGCAGCAGAGAGGGAAAAGTTGATGAGTGACACGCCGCAAGTAGAACCCAAAGACGTTTCACGTCGAAGTTTTTTAGTCGCTTTACTGGGGACGGCCGGCGCTGCCTCTGCACTTGATGCGCTGGAGCTGCTGGAAGCGCAGCCCGAGGCGGCCATCGCGCGTTACGAAGCCCAGATCGCCGCGGCACAGGCCGAAACTGGTGACCTCGCGGCGCTCGATGTGTTGGAGCGCATGCGCATTGAGCTTCAGCGCGCGCTGCGTAAACAGCCATCTGAGCGCCGCTGGGTGATGGTCATTGACCTGCGCAAGTGCGTGGGCTGCCACGCCTGCACGGTCGGCTGTATCGCCGAGAATAGGCTGCCGCCGGGGGTGGTCTATCGGCCGGTGATCGAAGAGGAGATCGGCACCTATCCGAACGTCGCGCGCCGCTTCGTGCCGCGTCCGTGCATGCAGTGCGACAATCCCCCGTGCGTGCCGGTGTGCCCGGTCGGCGCCACTTATACTGACGAAGAAGGGATCGTCGTGATGAATTACGAGCGCTGCATCGGCTGCCGCTACTGCATCACGGCTTGCCCCTATTCCGCTCGCACAGCTGATTTTGGCTTCACCTACACGCAGCAGATCGAGGCGGAGGGTCTCATCCTCGGCGGTGAGATGGCTGACGACTACGAGCGTGCCCCTAACTTCGAGTATGGCCGGCAGTACCCGCGCCAAGGGCGCAACTCCCCGGTCGGCAATGCGCGTAAATGTCATTTCTGCCAGCATCGCATCCGCGAGGGCCAGCTTCCGGCTTGTGTGACGACCTGCATTGGCCGCGCAACCCTGTTTGGCGATGCCAATGACCCCGAAAGTTTGGTCGCCCAGTTGATCGCCAGCCCGAACGTGATGCGCTTGCGTGAAGAACTTGGCACCGAGCCGCGCGTCTATTATTTGACCTAGGAGGCAAGCATGGCACAGGCAGTACGACCTCAGGACGATCATGTGCCCTCGGCGCCGCTGCCAGCATCAGACCGTCGTCGGTTTGAGTGGCGCTGGACGGATATCTTTGTGGTGCTGGGCATCATTCTGTTGCTTTTCGGCGCAGTGGGCATGGCTCAGCGGTTGACCGATGGCCTCGCGCCGACCAACCTCACCAGTTTCGTGCCATGGGGATTATGGGTCGGCTTCTATGATTATCTGGTGTGGATGGAAGTTGGCAGCCTGCTCATTTTCACCACGCTGCTGTACATTGTTCGCGATAAACGCCTGCTGAATATCAAACCGCACGTGCTTTTTACTGGCTTCACGGTGATCTTGATGGGCCTGCTGATCGTTCTGCTCGATTTGGGCCACGCAGAGCGTTTTTGGCATGTGTTTGTTTACCCAGATTTTGGCTCTCTGATCACATGGATGGTTTGGCTTCATTCGGCCTACCTGCTGCTGCTCGTCCTCAAACTGGCGCTGGTGCTGTGGGGCGGCGCTCGCGGGGAGGGCATCGTTCGGCTGTTGGCCTACCTCAGCCTGCCGGTGGGGTTGGCGCTGATCATCGTCAGCGGGTCAATCTTCGGCGTAATCGCGGCGCGCCCACTTTGGAATACCGCCAGCCTGCCGCTCATGTTCCTCGTCTCAGCTTTGGCGGCTGGCAGCAGTTTGCTGCTGCTGCTCATCGTCCTCTTTTGGCCCAACAAGCAGTCTGAGGGCTACCGCGCGATCGTGCGCCGGATGTCGCTGCTGACCGGCATTCTACTGATTACCGGCGTGTTTGCTGCCAGCGTCATCGCGTTCACCATCCTCTACAAAGGCACAGGGATCCCCGCGCGGGTTGAAGCCCTCAACCTGATCCTCACCGGCCCCTTCTGGTGGAGCTTTTGGATCGTGCATATTTTGCTCGGGGTCTTGATCCCGCTGGCGATCCTGTTTTCCGCGCCTGGGCGGCCTAGACTCGTCGGCATCGCCGCCTTTTTGAGCAGCGTGACCTTCGTCGCGGTGACGCTCAATATCGTCATCCCGGTGCTGGTGACGCCGGAACTGCAAGGGTTGGCAGAGGCTTTTATCGATCCCAAACTCGATCCGAATTACGTACCCAATCTGATGGAGTGGATGGTGCTCGCCTTCGTTTTTGGCATTGGCAGCACCATCTATGGTCTGGGGCTTCGCTTCCTGCCCCTCAAATCTCATGCACCGGAGGTGAGCCATGAGTGATAACGATATGGTGATGCAGCCCACTACCCACATGGACGATGATGCGCAGCAGGGCCTCTCGCGCCGCACGTTCCTCAAAGCGAGCGCCGCTGCCGGTGGTACGGCGGCATTTCTAGGCGCAACGATAGGCTTCAGTCGCTTGCTGGCCGCGCAGGCACAGGCTGGCGAAGGTGGCCTCAATTACCCGCTGCTAGACCCGACCAACCAAATCTATACGTCCTGTTTGCAGTGCAACACGGGGTGCGGCATCAAGGTTAAGCTGTTAGATGGCATCGCAGTTAAGATCGACGGCAACCCCTACAGCCCGATGACGCTGCACCCCCATGTGGATTACGAAACCCCGGTCGTTGAAATGGCGACTGCCGAAGGTGCCATCTGCCCGAAAGGCCAATCTGGCTTGCAGACCGTCTACGATCCGTACCGGTTGGTGAGCGTGCTGAAGCGCAGACCTGGCACACCGCGTGGTGGCGGGGAATGGGTGACCATCTCTTTTGAGCAGGCCATCGAGGAGATCGTCGAAGGCGGCGATCTGTTCGGTGAAGGGCCCGTTCCGGGGCTGCGCGACTCGTTCGCGCTGACCGACCCCGCCCTAGCGCGTGCAATGGCGGATGCCGTCAAGGCCATCCAAGACGAGAGAGATCCTGATCGAAAACGCGCGCTTGTGGCCGAGTTTCAAGAAACGTTCGCCGATCATCTTGATGTTTTGATCGACCCAGAGCATCCCGATTTAGGGCCGAAGAACAATCAGGTCGTCTTCAACTGGGGGCGCTTGAAGGCTGGCCGCGGCGAGTTTTATCGCCGCTGGATCGGGCAGAGTTTTGGCTCGGTCAATGCCCATGGCCACACGACGGTTTGTCAGGGGAGTTTGTACTTCGCCGGGATGGCCATGTCGCACCAGTACGTCGACGGCAAATGGTCGGGCGGCAGCAAGCTGTACTGGCAGGCAGACCTGCCTAACGCGCGCTTTGCGATCATCGCCGGTTCGTCGATTTTTGAAGGGGGCTACGGCCCGCCGCTGCGCACCCCGGGCCTGACGGAGAATACGGTTGACCACGGCCTCAAGTTCGTCGTCGTCGACCCGCGCTTCTCGAAGACGGCGGCCAAAGCCTGGAAGTGGCTTCCGGCAAAGCCGGGAACTGAGGGCGCGCTGGCCATGGGCCTGATTCGCTGGATCATCGATAACGAGCGCTATGATGCGCAGTATCTCTCGGCGAC
>DAOTYT010000369.1:0-7392 GCA_034434615.1 Anaerolineae bacterium
AAACCGCGCGTCGGATGGCGCATCCCTACCCTTCCGCAAAACCTAACGGAAACCCCAGAACACAGCGGGACCTGGCACCTGCCTAAGCCGGAGCACACCTCGATCAGCGCTGCCGACGAGAGCGTGATCACGGAGCCGCCGCCAGCCGAGATGGAGGCTCAAATTGTCGACATCATCCCGCTCGACGACGTAGTTGATGAAGCAGTAGAAGCGCCGCTGCCGTTCGATGACTCGATCGTCGCCGTCTTGCCCCCCGAGGATCTGGGCGGCCCGATTGAAGCGGCGGTCGAAGCGGCGGCCGATGAAGAAGCGGTTTTGCCTCACGATGATGTGGACGAGGCGGCTGCCGAACCGCTGACGCTGATCGACGAAGAAGATGATGAAGACACCTTCAGCATGAGCGAACTGGTCGCCCTTGCCAGCCTCGTCGAGGGCACTGGGGCAAGCGATGCCGTTGCTGAAGCCGAGGCGGAGGGGACAGAGGATGAAGCGGAAGGCGATGCGGCAGCCTACGCCCGCGAGCAGCTCGCCCGCTTGCAGGGCGCGGCAGAGGCTGAAGCTGCCCTCGAGGCAGCCATCGCAGAGCCGGAAGCCCCCGCCGCCCCGCCTCTCACTGAACAGGAACGCGCCTTAGCCGACAAATTTCAACAGGCAGAGCGCAACATCCGCGCGCTGCGCGAACGGTATAAGGCCGGCGAACTGACCCGCGACCAGCTCCAGGCGGAACTGCGCGGCCAAATGGTGCTCGACAACGAGCAATCGTGGTGGATGATGGGCGTCGAGAGCGACAACTGGTATCACTTTGAGAACGGCCAATGGGTGCTCAAAACGCCGCCGGTGCTCGAAAAACTGCGTGCCGCCGAGATGGGTGCCGCTGCCGGCGATCTCACCCAGCCGACGGCGGCGATCGGCGATGGCTACGAGATGCCACTGCCCCGCGCTGTGCCGGTCTATGATCCGGATCACACGATCCCCGGAACCGAAGCGCTCTATCTCGAAGACGACCCCAATCGCACCATCGCCCGCGACCCAGACCTGACGATGGTCTCGCCAGCCGTCAGCGAACAGACGATCGCCAACTACGTCGCAGCGCCGGCAGCCCCCGATGTCGTTTCGCCGCCCAGTTATGAAGAACCCGTTGAGATCTCGCCCGACTATGAACAAGTCGTCAAAGAACAGCGCAAGCGCACCCTGCGAACGCTGGGCGTGGTGGCCGCAGTCGCTGTCGGCCTGTTCTTCATCAGCGCAGCCTGCGGCATCATCGGCGTCGTCCTCTACTACCAAAGTCTGGCCGCGCCTTTCCAAGACCAAATCGCTGCGCTGGCCAATTACCAGCCGCGCTTCCAAACGGCGCGCATCTACGCGGCCGACGACAGCGTGATCGCGGAGCTGATCGAAGGCGGGGCTGGCGACCGCCGGCGCGTCGCGCTGAGCGATATTTCGCCCTTCATGATCCACGCGACGGTTTCGATCGAGAACGAGCGTTTCTTCGACGACCCGGGGTGGGACCCGTTTGCGATCATTCGCGCCTTCCTGCAAAACTTCCTCGCCGGTGAGGTGCAGTCCGGCGCCAGCACCATCACCCAGCAGATCGCCCGCAATCTCGTGCTGCAAGATGCTACAGTCACCCCGCAGCGCAAGCTGCAGGAGATCGTGATCGCCGCTGAGATCGCGCGCCGCTACGATAAAAACTTCATCCTTGAGCTGTACCTGAATGAGTTCTTCTTCGGCAACCAATCCTATGGGGTCGAAGCGGCCGCTCAGTTCTACTTCGGCGTGAGCGCGGCTGATCTTAACCTGCCGCAAGCTGCGCTGCTGGCCGGCCTGCTGCAAGCGCCGGCTCGCTATGACCCTGTTGTCAACCGAGAAGCATCGTTCGCCCGCATGGCGACGGTGTTAAACCAGCAGGCGCGCGTGGGCTGCCTGCGTTTCCAGCATCCGCCCTACGTGGGACAAAATTTCTGCGTGACGCAGCAGGATCTGCAATCTGGCCAAGTCATCCTTGAGCGCGCGCAGGTTGAAACGCGCAATTTCTCCCCGCGCGATTTCTCGGTGCGCTATCCGCATTTCGTCAATTACATCCAGGCGCAGATCGAGCAAAACTTCGGCACTGCTGAGATGTTCCGCCGCGGCTTTCAGATTTACACGACGCTTAACCCACGCTTGCAGGATATCGCGCAAAATTCGCTGACCCAAACGGTTGCGAACACGCGCACGCGCGGCGCGAACACCGGCGCGGTCTTCGTGGTCGAGCCAGGCACCGGCGCGATTCGCGTCATGGTCGGCAGCCCAGATTTTTACGACAACGAGATCGACGGGCAGGTCAACAACGTCTTCACGTGGCAGCAGCCTGGGTCTTCGATCAAACCCGTGGTCTACACGGCTGCGCTCGAGGGCGTCAACCGCGGCGGCGGGCTGGAATGGATGACGCCAGCGACCATCCTGTGGGACGTCGATACGGTCTTTCCAACCAATCCGCCGTTCAGGCCGGTCAACTTTGATCGACAGTTCCGCGGGCCGGTCGCGCTGCGCTTTGCGCTCGGCAACAGCTACAATGTGCCAGCCGTCAAAGCTTTTGAATTCATCGGCGTCGACCGCTTCCGCGAGACGGCTGACCGCATGGGGCTGCGCTTCCTCGATGATGCCCTGTTCGGCCTGGCCTCGGCGCTCGGCGCGAACGAGGTGCGCCTGTACGACCATGCGCAGGTGTATACAGTGATCGCTAATGGCGGCCAGCGCGTCCCCTTCTTCGCCATCCGTGCTATCACCGATGCGCAGGGCAACCCGATCGACCTGCCAGCGCGGCCCGGCCCCTCGCAGGTCGTGCAGCCGCAGATCGCTTTCCTGATGCAGAACATCCTCAGCGATAACAATGCGCGCAGCGCGGCCTTCGGCCCCAACAGCCTGATGAACGTCCCCGAATTTCCGGGTTTAGTCGGCGCAAAAACCGGCACCAGCAATGACAACCGCGATTTGTGGACGATGGGCTTCAGCAGCAATTTTGTCGTCGGGGTGTGGATGGGCAGTTTGAACAATCAGCCGACGACCGTCGGCACCGATGTGACTGCTCTGCCCGTCTGGAATACGGTAATGCGCGCGGCGCTGCAAGGCACGCAGCCGCGGCCGTTCAACCCGCCATCTGGCATCGTGCAGCAGCAGGTTTGCTCGGCGACCGGCGCCATGTTCGATCCCAGCTTGAACCAGCCGTGCGGCCCGGTGCGCACTGAACTGTTCCTCGCCAGCCAGCCGCCGCCCAGCGCTAATAACTCGTTCGTGCAGACGGTTCAGATCGACGCATGGACGGGCATGCGCGCCAATATGAACTGCCCGGATAATGTGACCACGGGCACGTTCGTCAATATTAACGATCCGTTCGCGATCCAGTGGATCAATGGGCCAGGCGCTGGGTGGGCAGCTTCGATCGGCTTGAGCACGCCGGTTCAACCGATTCCATCGGCCGAATGCACGCCAGGCATGGAGATCCCGCAGGTGCGCATTTCCATCCCGGTCAACGGCCAAGAAGTGCAGGGCGTCGTTCAAGTTCAGGGCATCGTCAGCGCGTCCAACTTCAGCCGATATGAGCTGGCCTATGCCGCGCCCACCGCGCCCGATAATTTCATCACCTTCGCCGGGCCGATCACGACGCAGGCGAACGGGCTGCTGGGCGAATGGAACACGACGACACTGCCAAACGGCCCCTACCGCATTCGGCTGCAAGCCTTCTCAAACGCGGGCGGCGTGATCTCTAACATCGTGCAGGTGAACGTGAACAACCCACTGCCAACCCCGACCCCGACCCTGCTCCCGCCGACGCCGACTTTCCCAGCCCCGCCGACGTTTGACCCGATCGCGACGCCGATCCCGTTCGATACGCCGATCCCGTTCGGCGAGCTGTCGAACATCGGCGGGCCAACGCCGACGATCGACTTCGGCGGCTAGGGGTAGAAAAATAAAGGGGAGAGCTCCGCGCGAGAACTCTCCCCTTCGAACGCCGTCCGCGCAGTCCGAGCACGTCAGGCGATCGTCACTTCCTCGCACAGGTAAACATCCTGAATGGCATTGAGCAGCGCCGCGCCCTCGGCCATTGGTCGTTGAAATGCTTTGCGCCCGCTAATCAGCCCCATGCCCCCCGCGCGCTTGTTGATAACCGCCGTCATCACAGCTTCGGCGAAATCGTTGGCGCCGCTGGCCCCACCAGAGCTGATCAAACCGGCGCGCCCCATATAGCCATTCGCCACTTGGTAGCGCGTCAAGTCGATCGGATGATCGCTGGTCAGTTCGGTGTAGATGCGCTCATCGAGCTTGCCATATGACGAACCACCGGTGTTCAGCGCCTTGAAGCCGCCGTTCAGCGTGGGCAGCTTCTGCTTGATGATATCCGCCTGAATGGTCACGCCCAAGTGGTTCGCCTGTCCGGTCAGGTCGGCCGCGGTTTCATAATTCTTGCCGTTGACCTTGAACCCCGCATTGCGCGTGTAGCACCACAGCACCGTCGCCATGCCCAACTCGTGGGCGCGGTAGAACGCTTCCGCCACTTCGACGATCTGGCGCGTGCTCTCTTCGGAGCCGAAATAGACCGTCGCCCCCACGGCGACTGCGCCCATATCCCACGCCTGCTCCACTTGGCCGAACATGACCTGATCGAATTTGTTGGGATAGGTCAGCAGTTCGTTATGGTTAATCTTGACCATGAACGGGATCTTGTGGGCGTATTTGCGCGCCACAGCGCCGAGCACGCCAAAGGTCGAGGCCACAGCGTTGCAGCCGCCTTCGATCGCCAGCTCAACGATCTTCTCCGGGTCGAAGTAAGCGGGATTGGGCGCAAACGAAGCCCCGGCCGAGTGCTCAATGCCTTGATCGACCGGCAGGATCGACAGGTAGCCGGTGCCAGCCAACCGCCCATGGTTGAACATTTGCTGCAAGCTGCGCAGCACCTGCGGCGGACGATCAGACTGCGCCCATGTCCGGTCGATGAAATCTGGCCCGGGCAGATAAAGCTGATCTTTGCTGATCGTGGACGAAACGTGATTAAGCAGATAATCGGCCTGGTCGCCGAGCAGCTCGACGATCTTATCAATGGTCAGTGAACCTTGTGTCGCGTAGGCGAGTGCCATCGCAGTTTCCCCTCACAATTGTGTTTACAGATCGACACCAGTATAGCACGAGGGCGCGCAAACATCGCGGGCGGTTCCGCACTCTTCCGCGCTTCTCATCGCTGCCCGCGTTATAATCAAGAGAAATGTCATCGCTTTCTTATGGAGATTGGCAGCAAAACGGCCACACCGCAGATGAACATCCGAGATTTGTGCCAACAGTTGCAGCGCCGCTGGTTCGCTTTAATCGTCGCGGCTCCCCACCTGCCGGAAGATCAGCAGCGGCGTTCGCGCATTCTGGCTTCACTGCTGCTGCCTTTCATCCCCTCGATGATCGCCATTGCGCAGTGGGAGTGGACGGGCGTTGCCTACAGCGGTTTTGTGATCCTGGCGATGCCGTATCTGATCATCGTCTTCTGGATCAACCGGCGCGGCCATCACCCGCTCGCAGCTCGTCTGTCGATTCTGTTCCTGATTTCAAGCCCGCTCGTACTTTTCATCTCTCGCGGCGATGGCTCGCCGGCGGGCGCCTTCACTTCGCTGATCTGGCTTGCGCTGCCAATCATCGTCAGCTATTTGCTGTTTCGCCCGCGTGGGATCACTATCACCACGTTCAGCAGCATGGCTCTGATGCTGTCGACTCCGCTGCTCAACCCACAGGTGACGATGGAAAGTGTGTTATTTCCGTTGTTCTTCTGCGCGGTGGTCGCGGTCTTGATCCTGATCGCTGCCGTCGTGCGCGATCATGACGCGCGCATCCTCGAAGCGCGCACCCAGGCGCTGCGCGAAAGTGAAACACGCTACCGCGATCTCTTTGAAGCAACCTTTGACGGGGTGCTCATCCATAATCAAGGCTACATCCTCGATGCCAACCGTGCATTCGAGGGGCTGTCTGGCTATTCGCTCGATGAATTGATCGGCTCTCAAGCGCTCAATCTCTTTGCGCCCGAGCACCACGAGCCGGTACAACGGCATCAAACCGATATGGATGATTATGAAGCGCGCTTTCGCCGCAAGAATGGCGACGAGCTGTGGGTAGAAGTGCGCGGCAAACCGCATCAGTATCGAGGCAGGCTGGTGCGCGTCGCCACGATACGCGATATCACCGAGCGCAAGCTGGCGCTGGCTCAGCAGATCGATTTGGCGATTGAACAAGAAAAAGTGCAGGTGCTTCAGCGTTTCATCGGCGATATGTCACACGATTTGCGCACACCGCTTTCAGTCATGAAAACCAGCCTCTATTTGATCCAGCGGCTGGCCGACCAACCCCAGCGGCAGCTTGAACAGATCCAGGTGCTTCAACAGCAAACCGAACATTTCCAGCGCTTGATCGATGATCTTCTGAGCATGTCGCGGCTCGATAAGGCCGATACCAACGACTATCGCTTTCGTTGGTGCGATCTCGACTCTGTACTCGGCCAAATCGTCGCGGAGCAGCAGCATTTGCTCGCGCGGAAACGGCTGAATCTGGTCTATGACGCGCTCCAGCCGTTATCGCCCATGCTGGCTGATGAGCAGGAATTTCGCAGGATGATCAAGCACCTGCTGCTCAATGCAATCACGCATACGCCCGAGGGCGGCCGCGTCGAAGTGCGGGCCTACCAGCAAGACCCGTGGCTGATCATCGAAGTCCTCGATACCGGGGTTGGCATCGGCTCGCTCGATTTGCCGCACATCTTCGAGCGTTTTTACCGGGCAGACCCGGCCCGCAGCAGCGACCACGGCGGAACTGGTCTTGGGCTGTCGATCGCCAAGAAGATCGCAGAGGCTCATGGCGGCAGCATCGAGGCGGAAAGCGAGCTTGGCCGCGGCAGCTTGTTCCGCATTCGGCTGCCCGTACCGCCTCCTCAGCCAAACGCAGCGCCGTCCTCAGACGAGACTTAGCCCTAAACGGCCGCCACCGCCTCGATTTCGACCAGCGCTGCGCGCGGAAGTTTCGCCACTTCGATCGTCGTCCGCGCTGGCGGCGTCTGCAAGAAATAAGAGGCGTATACCTCGTTCATGGCGGCGAAATCGCCCATATCTTGCAGGTAAACCGTCGTTTTGATGACCTTGTTCATATTTGATCCGGCCGCTTCGATGATCGCGCGCAGGTTATCGAGCGCCTGCCGCGTTTGCGCTTCAATGCCACCCTCGACGAGCGCATCGGTGCCCGGCACGAGCGCGATCTGCCCGGCGGTGAAAATGAACCCGTTGTGAATGATCGCCTGCGAGTAAGGGCCAACCGGCGCCGGTGCGGCACTTGTCGTCACTGCTTGCATAGTCTCTCCCCCAATAACCGTAATGACCGAACTACAGC
>DAOTYT010000370.1:0-7454 GCA_034434615.1 Anaerolineae bacterium
CGATCCCTGCGCTACGATCTTCCCCTGATTGATGATGATGACGTCATCGCAGACCTGTTCGGCTTCAGACAGGATATGGGTGCTGAACAGCAGGGTGTGATCGCGCCCCAGCGCGCGCACGAGCGCGCGCAGCTCCAGAACCTGCAGCGGGTCGAGGCCGATCGTCGGTTCGTCGAGGATGAGGACTTCTGGATTGTGCAGCAGTGCAGAGGCGAGGCCCACGCGCTGGCGCATCCCCTTAGAGAGCGTGCGAATGCGGCTGTCGGCGCGATCGAGCAGGCCGACGCGCTCCAACACTTCATCGGCACGGGCGCGCCGCGCTTTGACACCGCGAATTTCAGCGATGTACATCAGGTAAGCGCGGGCAGACATATCGCGGTAAAGCGGCACATTCTCTGGCAGATAACCGACACGACGGCGCACCTCCAAACTCTGGTCAAAGATGTCATAACCAGCGACCCGCGCCGTGCCGGCGCTGGGTGGAGTATAACCCGTGAGCATGCGCATGGTGGTGGTCTTGCCGGCGCCGTTGGGCCCCAGAAAACCCGTCACTTGGCCAGGACGGGCGACGAATGAAATGGCGTCTACAGCGGTAAAATCGCCATAGCGCTTGGTCAAGTTCTCGACTTCGATCATCTCGTTGGCGTCTCCCGGTGGCTGTTTCGCAACAGTCGCTTTATGACCCCGCGATTATAGCGCCAGCCTTCTATTGGCGGAATTCCAACCTGTGCCAATTTACAAAGAGTTTACACGCGCTAAAATAGGTGGGCTCGGTGGCGCAGGGCAAAGCGCCGCCCCGCAGCCTTGTTCAGAGTGAAAGTAACACGCGCGCGGGGAAGGCAGCGCCTTCCCCGCGGCTGGCAAAACGCATCTGGCCTGATCGAGCCGCCTACCCGGTGATCGGGATGGCATTCACATCAACACCCTGCTGGATGATGGCGAACTGGGCCGAAGACCAGCCGATGATGCCGTTGAAGTTGATTTGCCACCACGTGTTGTTGGCATTACGGCCGATCACCTGTGCCGATTGGCCGGCCGGCAGCGTGCCCAGCCGGTTGAATTCAGTGCCAGGGCCGCTGCGGATCACCACGGTAAAAGGCGTCGCCGTCACCCGCGGGCCGGTTGGCGTGGGGACGATGCCGCCGCCGCGATCGTCAACCACGGGGATGTTCGCCCCGTTGCTGATATTGACGAAGCGCCCCGAGACCCACCCGCGCTGCTCACCGACTTGGATGAAGTACCACGCTGAATCGGCTGTGCGACCCAGCACCGGGTAAGTTTCGAAACGATTGATGCGGGTAATGACCTGGCTGCCGGTGACCGTGGGTAGATCGCGCACATTCAAACGGAAAGCTGTCACCTGCGCGGTGGCTCCCGTCGGCTGGCCAGGGATTGGCGTTGGGGCTGGCGCGACACCCTGCCGCGTCAGCGAAAACTCGATGAACGCCTCGCCGCCGAACTCGACAAATTCAACCTGGAAGTTATTGGGGCCTGCCGGCAGCGTCAAATCGGCAGTGTAGGTGCGGCCGGTGGCCGCGCCGAACTCATTGATGACGAGGACGCCGTTGACGAAGACGCGCACCCCATCATCGGCGCGGGTTTGAATGCGATAATTGCCACCCTCTAGAAACTGAACGCTCGTCCAGCGCACCGAGAAATTATCGGCTGGGACGGTCGGCAGGGGTTGGCCGGTGCCCCAGTTGTGATTGGGGCTCGGTTCAGTCAAAATGGCGACAGGGTCTCCGCTCAGGGTGGTGTTGGCGAAATACTGCGCCGTCCACGGGTTGCCGATCACGGGTATGCCCACTGCGCCGAAATTGGGGCTGGTTTGGCCGCTGGCCAAATTGGCAAAATCGACGAAGACGTAGGCGGTCTGCTCCAGTTCTTGGTAATCGACCTGAATGTGATAGGAAGCGGAAACTGGCACGTTGACGTCGCCGCTGACCAACTGCCCAACCTGGCCCGTGCCGAAGGTGTCGATCACCGTGGTGTTAAAGTTAAACGTGACCCGCACATGGTCATCGGCGAGCGCCCAGAAGCGATAGTTGCCAGCGGGCAAAAAGACATCAGTCGCCCAGCGAATCGAGAAGTTATCTGGGCCGACTCCTTCACCCGGGCCGCCCAATCCCCAGTTGAACGCAATATTCGGGTCGTTGCGTGTGAACGTTGGGGTTCCGCTCAGCGTGGCATTGTTAAAATACTCGCCGCGCCAGATCGGACTTTGCGCCGCCGCCGGCTGCGCAACGACCGCGGCCAGTAAGCCAATCAACAGGACAATTAAGAACAGTTTTCGCCTCACTGCAATCCTCCTTGAATGCGGCATCAGTCTTACCTACCTTCTTTAAATTATAATCGTATTTCGTATGACATTTCGCGCTCGTAGGCCAAACGTGGGACTCGCGTCAACGAGGCGAAAACTTCGGGCCGCCGATCTATGGCCGCGGGCCGAGCCGCCAAGCCATCGGCCCCCAGATCAGGCTGCCAACCTCAAGCCGATCCTCACCTTCGCCTGTGGCTGGCAGCGGCAGCAGGCCTCCTGCTTCCCAAATGGCGACGGTAGCGTAGGTTGGAAAACCGAGGAAGGCGACCTCGCGGCCATCGGGCGACAAAGCGACGCGCCCAGGCGTGCCGACGTAGGCGGCGGAAGCGGCAGTTGCCCCGCCCAGCTCAACGGTTTCCCAGAACATGCCAGTTTGTGGCAGGGCGCCGAAACGCAGCCCGAGCGAGCTGCCACCCGCGGCTGTGCTGTAGAGAAGAGGCGTGGCTTCGGCCGGCTGAATGTTTCCAGTGCGCGGGTCGATCAGGATCCAATGGCCCGTGGTAAGTAAGATGCCAAGCAGGCCCTCGCCCTCATCTTCAACCCAGGCTATTTCTTGGGTTTCGGCATTTGGAGAGGGTACGCGCGCGACAGCGAGCAGTTCTGCCGGCCTGTCGGCATTCAGCCTGAAGAACAGGAACTGCAGCGCGCCATCGGCAGCGACCCCAGCGCTGACGGCCACCGCGCTTGTGCCCCAGATGAGCGGCGGCGCAGCGCCAAACGTGATCGCTGCCGGGATCGAATCGATCGCCCTGTATGCGGTTCGCGTGGCCAAATCGTAAACGACCAGCCGCGGCGGTGGCGACACCGAGACCGAGAAATCGAGCTCCGTCCATGCGATTCGAAGCCCATCAGGCGACCAAACGGGCGCTGAGCGCACCAAGGCTCGATCGGGCCGATCGGCGGCCAGTAAGGAAGCATCATCTGGCTGCCCGGCGACCAGCGCGATCTGGCCGGTGGCAGCATCGAGCAGGTAAATATCGGCCGGCAGGTCAAACTCAGCGATGAGACCCGCAGCCTGGATCTGATCGAGCGCATCAAGGCCGACCTGCGCAGCGGCTTTAAATGCGATCGCGCGGCCGTCCGGAGAGAGCGCATAGCCAGAAATGGCTCCGCCGCGTGTGAGCTGGCGCGAGGCTGCGTCGATCTCGACCGGATCAAGCCGCCACAGGTCGCCGCGCACCCACGCAATGATCGGGGCAGGTTCGGGCTGCGCTTGCGCCACAAGCGCCATGAACAACAGCAGAACACAAGCGAGCGAGGGAAATCGCGACAGCATGCAGTGCCATCCTTGTGATGGGAAGTTGTGTCCAAAGTTTACTACGACTCGCGCGCTGCTGCCCCCCATGTCGCAAACAAGCTGCGGCCGGGCCGGCGCACGCCAACAACCGCACGCTGGCGTTCGAGATCGTAAAGCGCAATGAACAAATGCGGCCCGTGCAGTTCCGAGTAAGCCAGCAGGCGGCCATCGCCCGACCATGCAGGGAAAGTGGCATCGCGGTGATGCGTGATCGGCTGGGTGACGCCGTTCGCCAGGTCGTGAAGGTAGATCTGGTTGGCGCTGAAAAGAACTTGCCCGTGAAAAGCGAGCAGGTTTCCATTGGGCGAAAAAGCCGGCCAATACTGCGCGCGCGGCCCGGGAAGGGCGCTGAAGCTGCCAGCGCACGATCGCCCCTCATCGAAGCAGTTGACATCAAGCATGCTGATGGTCGACTGCGTCAGGTTGTAGAATGCGATGCGCTGTCCCGTCGGCGACCAATTCGGTGTTAAGGCGCTGTAAGCGCGGATGCCTAAGGGGACGACCCGGCGCTCGCATCCCTCGCTCGCCACCGCGCGCCAGCACGAGCGCGAAAGGATGACCAACCGCCTCGCATCGGTAGTGACGTAGGCCAGCGCCGCGCCCTCTGGCCCCCATGCGAGCCGAATGTCGTTCGACTCTTCCCGCGAGATCGTTCGCAGCGGAGGGCAGCCACCCTGGCTGAGCAGGCAGTCCGCATCAAACAGGCGCCATCCATCCGCGCTTTGCAGGGCGATCGTGGTGCCATCTGGCGACCATGTGACGCCGTTGTAAACCTCATCGCGGCCGTCCAACACCAGTTGGTCGCGCCAGGCGCAAGGGATGAACCATCCTGGGCATTCGAGCTGCCACAGATAAAGGGCGTTCCCATTAACGTACAAGAGCTGATCAGGCTGGCCAGCCTGGAACGCCAGCGCTCGCAGCGCTCCTACCATCACTGCGCTGAGCAGCCAGAAAAGGAAAGCAACGCGCCCTGCCAAGCGCAGCGCCGGAAAAGATAGTCGCTGGTTAGTCATCGACTAATGTCTGGCTGCAGATTTGTGTGCTGGCGCAAGTCAGCAGCTGATTCATAACATTTCGCTCGTATAATAAAGGCAGCAATAAGTGGTTAGGAATTTTGGGGGCCGAGCACAATGGTTGTGGTAGATGACCCGACGCTGCCTCCGCGTTATGTTGTAGACAACTACCGCCGTGCCTATCGCAGTGTGCATGGGCGTGAACCCGCAGTGCGCTACATGGGCAACCATTGGTATTTCGTCAATGGTGAAACGGTGCATCGCCTGACATTGATCGATGAGATCGCGCGGCTGCGCGATTTATCGCAGAAAACACACCTCGGCCGCGCCGATAAGAGCATCATCCAACGGTTGATCAATCGTCTGCGATCATTGTGATGACCCTCTCCGGGCCGTTGGCCGCGCATTAGCCCGCCGAACAGGCGATGCTGTTGGCGTAGGCCGCTGGTGCAGGTGAAGCCTGAGAGTTTCCAATAGATCGGGCAGGGCGGTAAGCTGGCCGGCGCGGCATTCGAGCGCTTTTGCTCCTCGCCGGTCCCACACCGTGAGCACCCGGAACCCGGGCCGCGCATCGTACGACCAGGCAGCGAGCGCCGTGAAGGCATAATAGCGGGGGACGTGAATCCGCACGTGTATGCCCTGCCGCCGCACATCGATGCCCTCGTTCCAGATGTAAAACGCCGGAAGCAGCATGATAGCGAGCAGCAGCGCCGGCCGCAGATCGGCCGTCACCGCTTCAAATCCGCCGCGCACAAGCATAAGGGCCAGCAGGATGCCGACTGGGGCGGCCCACAAACCGGCCAGCGCCTGCCGATACGGCGTTGGCAGCCGGTGGCGGCTGAGGATGGGATTATGCGCGTTCATACACCTCCTTTACGCGGCGCTGCTGCGCGCCTGCCGGCTGCGCAGTCGTTCTGGCTGGTATTGTGGCAGCAGGCTCTTGAGCAGTTCCAGCAGCCCGCCCACGTTATCGACGCGGGCGATGGGGTAGCGGCGCACAGTCCGAAAGTCCCCGCCTGCGCGCTTCTGTATCGTCAGCCGGCCTCGTTTGACCTTCACATTGAGATCGGCCCAATGGATCTCGGTTGAGCCAGCTTCAATGCCCCGCGGATAGATCGTGAGGGCTGGATGCAGGCGAACCGGCCGGTCAGCGCGCAGCCGGCGCCCCATCAGGATGCTCGTCACATGAGCGGCATATGGGCGAACGATGTACGCAAATTCGCGCGGGTCTCCATGGCGCGCACCGAACTGGAAGACACGGTCATCGGCCATTTTCAGCCGATGTGCGCCCCAGCGCAGCAGCGGCCGGTCGAATAAATACAACCCGCGCGCTCCTTCGCGAAAGGCGACGAGCTGTCCCCATTTATAGCGATACTGCGTTTTGCCGATCTGCCAGAGGAAACCTTTGTTAAAAATGGTAATCGACTCGCTGCGGCGGAAAAGCGCACGAACCAAATTGACCACCGCGCGAATGGCGAACCAGCCGGTCAGCACGATCGCGATCAACATGCCCACATCCAGCACGATCCCATCGACCAGAGCGCGCGCTGCGGCTTCGCGCAGTGCCAGCCAGGCGCCGGCTGCTGCCAGCCCGGCGAGCAGCATCAGCAGGAAGCCGCGCACATAAGCGCCGCGGCGGACCGACACGTGGTACAGAAGGCGAGCGCGAGACGGGCCAGACATGTTCACAACAACGGTCAGCTACTCGTCGAGAATGCTGCTGACGCGGAACTGCGTTCCGAGCGCGTCGGGCGCATTGGCGATGACCTGTTCTGGTGTTAAGGGCGGCTGCGGCGTATCGTCGCGGAACACATTCTTCAGCGGAAGCACCGAGGCGGTTGGCTCAATGTGAGACGTATCGACCTCTTGCAGCTTGCGGAAATACTGCAAAATGCTCGAGAGCTGGCCGGCATACAACGCGATCTCTTCTTCAGAAAGCTCGAGTTTCGCCAGCTCGGCGATCTTGCGCACTTCATCGTGAGATAGTTCCATGCGCTTTTCCTAAATCATGATGACGACTGCTGATGCTGGAATTATACCATTTTCAGTTTTGATGCCGAAACAGCCCGCTGCTCACCTCAGGGCAATCGCGTTCTTCCTGTATTGCCTCTGACTCCCTGCGACTGCGTCGCTCTCCCCTCCCCCTGACCTTACCCCGATTGAACAGACGGTGAAAATGTCAGGGGCAGTGAAGCTGATGGGAGAGGGGTGGCGCGTCAGCGCTGGGGTGAGGGGGGCTTGGAACGCGATTGCCCCCTGCCCACTCACTTCAACCTTCGGCAACCCTATCGATACAAATCACGCTATAATCGTTGCAAATGTTACAGCAACCCGCAAAACTGAAAATTTTCGCTGCTTTAAAGGAGACAAGTCATGGGACGGATTGTTCGTGGCGCATTGATTCAGGCGGAGTGGACGGGCAGCAAAGAGTCGATGATCGACAAGCACGTCCGCTATGCGCAGCAGGCCGCTCAAGAGGGTGCTCAGGTGATGTGCTTTCAAGAGCTGTTTTATGGGCCTTATTTTTGTCAGGTTCAGGATCGCAAATGGTATGACCTGACCGAGCCGATCCCTGATGGCCCAACGACACGGCTGATGCAGGACCTCGCGCGCGACACCAAGATGGTGCTGGTTGTGCCGATGTATGAGCAGGATGGTCCCGGTATCTACTACAATACTGCGGCTGTGATCGATGCGGATGGCACCTATCTCGGCAAGTATCGCAAGACGCATATTCCACATCTGCCCGGCTTCTGGGAAAAATTCTATTTTCGCCCAGGCAATCTCGGCTATCCCGTTTTCGATACAGCAGTGGGCAAAATTG
>DAOTYT010000371.1:0-4964 GCA_034434615.1 Anaerolineae bacterium
GTCGC
Organism: Anaerolineae bacterium; assembly: GCA_034434615.1. Classification (GTDB taxonomy): domain Bacteria; phylum Chloroflexota; class Anaerolineae; order Aggregatilineales; family Phototrophicaceae; genus Flexifilum. Next base: position 6 of record DAOTYT010000371.1, read on the forward strand.
TGGCTGGTTCCTGCTTGGCCAGCGCCTGGTCGCCATCCCGATGGCGCTGATCGGCACATCGGTCGCGCAGGTTTATCTGGGTGCGGCCTCGCAAATGAAGCGCGAGAACCCGGCCGGGCTGCTGCCGTTGTATCTGAGCACAGCGCGCCGGCTGCTGATTTTAGGCGGGCTGCCACTGCTGGTCGTCGGCTTGTTAGGGCCGTGGCTTTTTGAGTTGGTGCTCGGCCCAGCCTGGCGAACCTCGGGCGAGTTTGTGCAGGTGCTGGTGCCTATGTTTATCGCGCAGTTCGTCGTTTCAACCCTATCGCAGACCATCGTCGTGCTGGAGCGGCAGACTATTCAGGCTGTCTGGGATGTTGCTCGGTTAGTGGGCGTAATAATAGGTTTCAGCGCCGCAGGAATTTTCGACTTTGAGCCGGTGGTGGCCATCGGTTTATACAGTTTCACTATGACAGTTATGTATGGAGTGTTGTTTACGATAAATTGGCGCCTGCTTCAAACTGTGACGGCCGAGAAACAGTGTTAATACGGCCCTGCGAGTAAGTTGTTTTTCATGCGGCTTTTGATTCTTTCTCAATATTACCCGCCAGAAATAGGGGCGGCTGCCGTTCGTTTGAGCCGGCTGGCACGGCTGCTGGCGGCCGATGGACACTCGGTGACCGTGTTAACGGGGATGCCGAATTATCCCTCTGGAAAGATCCAGCCGCCGTACCGTGGCAAGCTCATCTATCAGGAACTAGTGGATGGTGTGGATGTCCGGCGGGTTTGGCTGTATGCCACGCCGAGCAAGCGAGCGCGTGCGCGCATCCTCAACCAGATCAGTTTCATGGGTGCTGCGGCGTTGCGCGGGATGAGCCTGCCGCGACCTGATGCGATTCTCGTCGAGTCGCATCCGCTTTTTGTCACGTTAGCGGGTGGCTGGCTGCGGCGCCTCAAGCGCGCGCCAGTCGTGCTGAATGTTTCCGATCTCTGGCCAGAATCGGCCGTGGCGACGGGCGCGCTTAGGGCGGGCAGCCCGATCGTCAAGATAGCGCAGCGAGTTGAGCGTTGGGCCTATGCTGACGCCGCTCACATCGTGGGCATGACGCAGGGAGTCATCGATGGCATTCTGCGCGTACATCCGCGTCCAGAGCAGGTATCCTTGATCACAAACGCAGTCGATCTCGATCGCTTTCAACCCGCCGATGCTGCCGGGCGCGCGCGCGCCCGGCGGGCCCTAGGTCTGCCGCATGATCGCCCGATCGCTGTCCATATCGGCAATATGAGCCTGACCTACGACTTTGAAATGATCCTCTCAGCAGCCGGGCATTTGCCTGAAGTTCTGTTCGTCTTTGTTGGGGATGGATCGCAGGCCGCTTATGTGGTGCGCGAAATAGAAACGCGCCAGCTCGACAATGTACAGATGCTCGGCGTTTTACCGCACGAGGAAATGCCGCTGGTTTGGTCTGCCGCGGATATCTGTCTGATTGCGTTGGCCGACCACGCGCTCGCCGCTGGGACGCGCCCGGCAAAACTCTATGAGGCGTTCGCGACTGGCACGCCGATCATCGCTGCGATTCGGGGCGAAGGCGCAGCCGTGATCGAACAGGCGCAAGCGGGAATTGTGGTCGCTGTAGGCGATCGCGCGGGTTATGCTGCCGCAGTGCGAGCGCTGGCGACCGCGCCCGAACGCCGCGAACGCATGAGCGCCGCCGGGCGCGCTTTCGCTGAAAAAATGTTTTCTCCGCTCGTCGTTAAGCAAGCGTATCAAACGCTCTTGGAGCGGGTAGCTCGAACGTAATCCTCAATCCCTCAGTAGGCAATAGGTCGTCATCGATCGACGCTTGATCGCGAGGGAGCGGATGGGCATTGGTGGTGGACGCCCACCCGCCGATCGTGTTGAGGTTAGGGTTCGTTCGTCCAATCGTCGAGCGAGTTAAGGGCTTGGTCAAGCTGGTCTGGCGCGCTGCCGAGCGCGGTCACTGCTTGTGCAGCGGCCGGGTTGGACAGCAAGCCAGCGAGCAGGTGCGCTGAGCTGATCGACGGCTCAGCGCGTTCAAGGGCGATGGCGGCGGCGCGCTCAAGGATGCGTTTCACATCAACGCTCAGATCCAACGGCGTTCTCTGTGAGCCAATCGCATCATTTGGGGGCTGAAACCGATCGGGATGGATGCCATGCCCGCTCAACACGTGCCCGGCAATGCTGTTTGCTGGCAGAACGGCCAAGCCAGCCAGCAGATGAGCCGGCGTGATCACGGCCGCGTGTTCGCGTTCGGCCGCCCCGCGCGCGTAGCTCAAACCCTGCGTGGCGGTGCGCGTGAAGCGCGATAGTGTGTTGGTGTTTCTATTCATGTTCTCCCATCGTTTCACTTGAGTCTTGAGACTGTGAGACGAATTCGTCCGAGGGAGCAGCGTCAGGCTTCAGGGCGGTAACGGACGAGATTCTGCAAGTAGGCGCCGTCTACATAGAGCGTCGCCCCCGTCATATAGCTCGACATCGACGAGGCGAGAAAGAGCGCCGGGCCGATCATCTCGTCAGCCTGTGCCACCCGGCCAAGCGGGATCCACTCGCGGAACTTATCCTCTCCCACCTCGCGGATGACCTCGCGGTTGATCTCCGTCTCGACGGCGCCGGGCGCAAAGTTGTTGACGCGGATACCCAGCGGCGCCAGCTCGACGGCGGCCGCTTTGGTGAACATCGCCAGCGCCGCCTTCGAGAGTGAATAGGCTGCATTGTGCGGGTAGGGCATTGTGTCGTGGATCGAGGTGACGTTGATGATCGAAGCGCCCTGGGCGCGCTTGAGCAGCGGCAGCAGCGCGTGGGTGAGCTGGATTGGCGCGCGCACGTTAACGGCCCACATCAGGTCGAGCTTGGCCAAGTCGAGCTGCTGCACCGGCATGATGACCTCGACGCCGGCATTATTGACGAGGATATCGAGCCGCTGCTCGCTTTCCAGCAAGGCATTGGCCAGCTCAGCCACCTCGCGCTCGTCTGCGAGGTCAGCGCGCACGAACCGGCCGCCAAGCTGCTCGGCCAGCGCATGCCCGGTCTCCTCGCGGCGTCCGTGTACCCACACCCTAGCGCCTTGGGCGGCGAACCCCTCAGCGATCGCGCGACCAATGCCGCCCGTGCTGCCCGTCACCAGCGCGATCCGTCCGTCCAGCAGTCCCATCGGCCTCACTCCTCATCAAACCAGCGCGTGCCCGGCAGCCGGTAGCGCCTGCCAGTCGCAGCATCCAGCTCGATGCCAAAACCGGGCGCGTCGCCCGGCGTCACCCAGCCATGCTCGAACCAGTCGGCTGTGCCCCCAGCAGCGAGATCGTGAAAGAACGGTACATCATGGGCGTGGAACTCGCAAACCATAAAATTGGGGATCGTCAGGGCCAGATGCGCGCTCGCCATCAGCGCCAGCGGGCTGCCGATCATATGGATGGCGAACGACTTGTTGGCTGCTGCGCACAGGTCGGCGATCTTGCGTCCCTCGGCCAGCCCACCCGCCTTTTGAAGGTCGGGCGTGATCACGTCGCAGAGATCGTCGACGATCAGCCGCCAAAACCCCTGTCGAAGCTGCAGGTTCTCGCCCGTGCCGATCGGGATGCTGGTGTGCCGGCGCAGGTATGCCAGCGACTGCGCGTCATCGGGGGGAACGGGGTCTTCCAGCCACAGCAGCCGGCACGATTCTATCTCACGGGCGACTTGCAGAATGTCGTTGGGGCGGTAGCGCCAGTGCGCGTCCATCGCCAGATCGACGTCCGGGCCGATAGCAGCGCGGATGGCATGCGTCAGCCGTGACATCCAATCGATATCGCGTCCGCTGAGCGGATAGCCCGTCGCCGAGTCGAAGCGACTGCCGGGCAGGTCAAGATCGAACTTGAGCGCGGTGTAGCCGAGCGCGGCCATCTCGATGGCACGAGCGGCTGAGGCCTCGATGATCGCGTCCGGCGTCTGGGCGACCTTTCCGCGCTCGATCTCCCATGCAGGGCGCGTTTCTTGCAGCAGCGGCGACAGGCACTCCAGCGCGCCGGCCGCGTGGCAGTCGAGGTACAGGCGAACGCGGTCGCGAAATTTGCCACCCAGCAGCTGCCAGACGGGCATGTTCCAGAACTTGCCTTTCAGATCCCACAGCGCCGCCTCGATGCCTGTGATCGCATTCCATACGATGCCGCCCATCGAACCCGCGCCGGAAGCGGCCCAACGCATGCGTTCGACGAGGCGTTCGATGTCGTTCGCTTCTTCGCCGATCAGCAGTTCGGCGAATTCGTGAACGATCGCGGTCAGGCCAGGCGCGAAGAAGCACTCGCCTGTGCCATGCAAGCCGCCGTCCACATCGGCGTAAACGCGCACATACGTCCAGTGAAAATTGGCCTGTACGACGGCCGTCTCGATCTTTCTGATGCGCGGCATCCGCTGTCCTCGGGTTCATTGATTAATGCCTTAGATGGAATTTTTATTATGCGCGATCTGCAGCTTTTCGGCGACTCCGTTATCCACATCGCACCCTGCTGCGTATTAACCGTAATCTCATCCGTCTGCATTTGTGCGAGCGAAGCCTCTTGTTGACCAAACCACATTATCTTGTAAGGCTGCCATGCAGTACAATCGGCATCATTTTGCAGACCCATTGGAGGATGTGCCGATGAAACGGGTTGGCTTTTTGCTCAAAGTGAAACAGGATCTGATCGAGGACTACAAGCGCGCGCACGAAGCGGTATGGCCAGAAATGCTCGATGCCCTGCGCCAAGCTGGCTGGCACAATTACTCGCTGTTCATGCGAGACGACGGGCTGCTGTTCGGCTATTTCGAGACGCCGGAGAGTTTCGATGCAGCGCTGGCCGGCATGGCGGATAAAGAAGTCAACCAGCGCTGGCAAGAAGCCATGGCGCACTTCTTCGAAATTCCAGAAGGCGCGCACGCCGACCAAATGATGCTGCCGCTGCAAGAGGTCTTCCATCTCGACTGAAGCCGCCGCGCGCCTGGTC
>DAOTYT010000372.1:0-2859 GCA_034434615.1 Anaerolineae bacterium
CCGCCAGAACAAGACCACAGTTACCGCGAACATTTAGAGCGGCTGGCGCAGGAGCTTGGCGCTGCGGATCGCATCCATTTCGCTGGCGCGCTGCCGCCTGAGGGGGTGCGCGCCGCCTATTGGGAAGCTGCTGCCGCCGTCAACCTGAGCCCGCCCGGCCTGTTCGACAAGGCGGCGCTGGAGAGCATGGCGGCCGCCGTCCCCACGATCGTCAGCAGCCCCGCGTTCGCTCACCTGCTGGGCGGGCACGAGGCTCGTCTGCTCATCCCCGCACCGGACGACGCGGACGTGCTGGCCGAACGGCTGCGCGCGCTGTTCGCGCTCGACCGGCCGACGCGCGCGGCTGTCGGCGCTGACCTGCGAGCGTGTGTGTGCGCCGAGCACAGCCTTGACGCGCTCATCCCGCGATTGATTCGCGTCCTCATCACCGGCGAGCCTTGAACTCGAAAGCGAGACGCCATGCACTACCTGTTCAAGCCGATCAACTATTTCTTCAGCCCGGCCCATCGCCTGTGGTATTTCGTCTACCGTCAGCTCGATGCCGCTTTTCGCCCCTTCGATGACCGCCGTCTGTTGATGGTCAAACACCTGCACCTGCTGCCGCCGGCGCGCCAGCGCACGCTCGGCCAGAGCGCCTTGACCGAGTTCGCCTACAGCGCCGGGTCGATGGCTGCTTACCTGGGCGAACATCTGCAGGCGCGCGATCCGCAGGTGCTCGATATCGGCTGCGGCACGGGGAAAATGGTCAGCGCCGTCTGGCCGTTTTTAGGCGAGCATGGGCATTACTACGGCCTCGATATCGACGCAAAGCTGATCGCCTTCAACCGCCGCTGGTATCCGGCCGAGCGCTGCACCTTCATCCATGCGCCCGTCCGCAATGCCGCTTACAGCCCAGAGGGCATCCCACAGGCGGAGTACCGCATCCCGCTGGCCGATGGTTCGCTCGACGCGGCGATCGCCTTCTCGCTGTTCACCCACCTGCAGCAGCCGGACGCTGAGCATTACTTCCGCGAGCTGGCGCGGCTGCTCAAACCGGGCGGCGTCGCGCTGTTCACCTTCTTTCTGATCGACGAGCGCTATGACCCCGACCGCTTTGCTGGCACGCGGTGGTGCTTCGACCGCGCGATCGACGGGCAGCCGGAATGGCGCTATGCCTCAACTTACAAACGAGTGCCAGAGGCGCAGATCGGCGTGACGCGCGCCGGCATCGACCTGCTCATGGGCGATGCGTTCACGCTCGAAGCCGTCCATTATGGATGGTGGCCGGGAACGCCCGGCGCTGCCATGCAGGATACGCTCGCTTTTCGACGGTTGGGCGGCGCATGAAGACGATCTCTGAGCGGTGGGAACTGGCTGCGCTGGCAGGCCTCCTCGTTTATCAGTCGATCGTCTACGGCATCGTCATGCGTGGGTATCTGCACGTGTCGGTCGTGCTGCTGCCGTGGTTGATCGGGACGCAGGGCTACCGCCTCTACGAGACCATCCACATCGGCTACCCGCCGGGCTGGCTGTGGTTCAACGCCTGGCTGCTGCGTCCGCTGCCCGACGATGTGCTGCGCGTTCGCCTCGTTACGATCATCATCGCTGGCATCATGATCGTGTTGGTCTGGCGGCTCGCCCGCAATTGGTGGGGGCGGCCGGCGGGGCTGGCCGCGGCGGGGCTGGTCGCGGCGTGGGGGCCGGTGATGCTAGAATACTTTCTGTACTTCGAGCTGGCGCTCGGCCTGCTGGCGCTGGTCGCGCTGGCCCTGTGGCACCAGCACACCTCCGATCGACGACGGCAGTGGCCGATCGCGGCGGGGGTCGCCATCGGGCTGGCGATCTTGGTCAAACAGCATGCGCTGGCGATCGCCGGGGTCTACCTGATTTGGCGGCTGGCCGGCCTCGATTGGCGCGGCGCGCTGACCGACTCGGCGCGCTTTATCAGTGGGGTCGTCCAGCCGTTCGTGCCGGTGGTCATTGTGCTGGCAGGGCAGGGCGTGCTCGGCCACGGCCTGCACTTGATGACGGGTTTCAACGCCAGCTACTTCGAGACAGCCGCCCAGGTGCTCGATGCGCGTGAGCTGCTGCTGCTGGCGGTGTGGCTGCTGTTCGTGCCGCCGTTTGTGTTCCATGCCATTCGCCAGCGTGAGGGATGGCGCGGTCAGGACATCCTGCTGCTTGGCTTGCTGGTCGCGCTGTTCGTGCCGGCCTATCCGCGCTATGGTCGGTTTCATCTGGTCGGGGCGCTGCCGTTCGCGGCGCTGATCAGCGCCGGCGGTTTCGCGCTGCTGTCCGTACATCGATCGGCATGGCTGCGGCGCGGCGCGGCCTTGGCCCTGGCGGGCCTGCTGGCCGTTGGCATTTTGCTGCCGTTCTATTACCGGCTGCGCCTCGGCCCAGTCGAGACGCAGTACGCCGCGTTGATCCCGCTGGCCGAGTGGGTGCGCGAGCAGGCCGCGATCGCGCCCGGCGATCGAGTCTGGATCCTGCCTGATATCGACGCGACGGGCAACTTCTATCGGCTGGTCGATGCCCCGCCGCCGCGGCATTACGCACAGACCTATCCGTGGATCATCGGCGACCCCGATCTGCAGGCGATCATCCTGGCCGGGCTGGCCGCCGAACCACCCGCTTATGTCGTTCGGATCGACGATCTGCGCTTTCAAGTCGATGCGGCCCTCTGGCAGTTCGTCGACGCGAACTATGCGCCGGTCGCGCAGACGACGCTGCCGAACGCGCTCAACCACATCACGCTGTTCGCTCGCGTGAATACGGCTGGCGAGGCCCCGCCATGAAGCTGATCTATATCGCCAATATCCGCCTACCGACCGAAAAGGCGCATGGTTTGCAGATCGTCCAGAACTGCGAGGCCTTTGC
>DAOTYT010000373.1:0-6517 GCA_034434615.1 Anaerolineae bacterium
GCTTCTGGCCCAGCGATTTCAGGTTTGAACCAGCCGTGCCTCTCCCACCAATCGTAGAGGCGCGGTTCTGCCTCAGCAAAGTCAAATGTTTTCGGCATTGTGATTGTGCTGGCCATATCTCGATTACCCTCGTTTCAATTCCTGCCGCTGCCAAACTGGCGTGTTCTTGATGTGCATGGGCTTACGTGCGACCAAAACCCGCTCCCCGCGGTCAGGGTGGTCTGCGATCTCTTCAAAACCCACTTCCAACAGCACGACCTTGACTTCATCCGTCGAAAGCGGGCGAAAGATGACTTTGCGCTTGATCGTTTGATAGTGGTCTTCTCTTCCAGTCACAATGTAAAGGTTGCGTGTTGCGATGACCGGCGGGCCATCTTGCCATTCCCACAAATCAAACGTGATAAATTCGCTGCCATCATCGAATTCGTGCACGAAACCAGGAATAAAACGCGGACGATCCTCCATGAACGGGCCGAAATCGCGCATGCCGATGATCAACAAGCCGCCTGGCCGCAGCAGTTCATGAAAGTCGAACAGGGCCGTTTCGATCTCTTCATCCAACAACAAATGGGGTAGGGCATTACCTTTGCTGATCACTGCGTCGAACGGGCCAGTCACCAATGATCGCAAATCATTTAGCCCACCCTGAAAGAAATGCACTTTATCGAGTACGCCGTAGCGCTCGGCAAACTCGCGTGCCTTTGCGAGCATGCCAGCGCTTTGATCAACGGCAACTACATCGTAATTGAGCTGCGCCAGCGGCACAGCGCGCACGCCAGCCCCACATGATGCATCAAGGACGCGATTGATCCCCCGGTTTCGAAACATCGATCGCAGACCAAGCCCTTCGCGTTCCATCTGCGTGTCCCAATCGCGGTAAAAGAGAGGGTAATACTCGGCGATTGCGTCATAAAACTGTGTGGTCTCGCTGTCTGTAGCCATCCCTGCTGTCCCTCACACACAGCCAGAAATAAAACAGCCCCAGTTCATCACAAGGACGAAAGGGGCTTCCGCGGTACCACCTTGCTTCTTCTCCGGCTAATTCAGCCGTAGAAGCGCTCGTTCGCGATAACGGGCGGACCGGCCTCGCTTAGTGACCAGTGCGAATGCTGGCGTTCAGAGAGGCAACTCACGGGTGACGTTCAGCAGTGGTCATGAGCGAGCTTTCAGCCTAAGGCTCGCACTCTCTGGCATAACTGGAACTGCCTACTTTTCCCGATCACAGTCGTTAACTATGAATTTCAAGAGCAGAATAGCACGAGGTAGACCCAGCGTCAATCCCCCTCTAAGCATTCGCCACAGCATCGTGCAGCAGACTGCGAATTCGGGCGGAGACCATGTCGATAGCGACTGTATTCATGCCTCCTTCCGGGATAATTACATCGGCGTAGCGTTTGCTGGGTTCAACGAATTCAAGGTGCATCGGGCGAACGGTCGCTAAATACTGTTCAATGACAGAATCCACCGAGCGACCACGTTCCTGGATGTCACGCCGAATGCGCCGGATCAAGCGTAAATCGGCATCGGTATCCACAAAAATTTTCATGTCGAACAGAGGGCGCAGCTCTGGCTCCGCCAGCACCAAAATTCCCTCGACCAGGATCACAGGCTGCGGCGCGACTCGTTGAATTTCCTCTGTGCGTCTATCGCGTGTGAAGTCGTACACCGGAATTTCGACCGCCTCCCAATTCTGAAGCTTTTTGATATGCGCAGCCATCAGCGGTGTTTCGAGGGCATCGGGGTGGTCAAAGTTGCGCACCCCTGGTCGCAGCACGGGGATATCGTCGAGGTCTTTGTAGTACGAGTCGTGGACTAAGTAGGCAATATGCTCGCTGCCAACGCGCGATAAGATCGCAGTGGAAACCGTCGTCTTGCCAGAGCCGGAACCCCCGGCAACAGCGATCGTCACAGGACGAGGTCGGGCATCCATCGAAGGCATCTCCTTAATGACAAAACAAATGCCCGCGCAGGCTAATCCCGTCACGGGCAAATGAGAGAGCCACCTTTGGGATTTGAACCCAAAACCTAACGCTTACGAAGCGTTTGCTCTGCCGTTGAGCTAAGGTGGCATCGCTTAAAGTATAGCAGCAGCGCGGGTTGGATGCAAGGATATTTCCCCGCTTTTTTTTTAATGTCGAAAATGGCGTACGCCGGTGAAAACCATGGCCGCTTGCGCGCGGTTCGCCGCAGCGATAACCTCGTCATCGCGTATCGAACCTCCAGGCTGAATGAACGCCCGCACCCCCGCTTGTATCGCGAACTCGACGCCATCGGCAAATGGAAAAAATGCGTCAGATGCCAGCACAGCGCCCTGAGCGCGTTCTCCTGCTTTTGAGATCGCCAAGCGCACCGCATCGACACGACTCGGCAGCCCACCGCCAATGCCGACAGTGGTCGTATTCGATGCGAGGACAATTGCGTTGGACTTTACATGCTGCACCGCTTTCCATGCAAAGCGCAGCGCGCTGACCTCTTCGTCAGTCGGCCTTCGTTCTGTAACCACGTGAAAGGCAGCGCCATCGGGATCGCCCCGGTCTATAGTCTGCACAAGCAGCCCTCGATGCACGCTGCGAATCTCTAATTCGGTGCCGTCATACGCGGCAGGCACCTGCAGCAGCCGGCAGTTCTTACGCTTATCACGAAGCAGCTCCAGCGCTCGCGCAGTGAAACCGGGCGCCGCGATAGCTTCGATGAACAAAGAACCCAGCGCGCCGACAAACGCCTCATCAACGGTACGGTTGACGGCGATGACGCCTCCAAAGGCTGAAACCGAGTCGGAAGCTAACGCAAGAGGAAAAGCCTCAGCCAAGGTGTCAGCCGTGGCGATGCCGGTCGGCGTTAAATGTTTGACGATGACCACCGTCGGCAGTGTGAAACTGCCGGCTGCGCGCCACGCTGCATCTATGTCAAGAATATTATTGTACGACAGCGCTTTTCCGCCCAGCAGCGTGCCGCCCAGTGGTTGGCTGGAACGCCGACTGTAATAGGCTGCCATTTGATGTGGATTCTCGCCATAGCGCAGAACCTCGACGCGGTGCATTCCCAGCGAGAGGTGTTCTGGAAGTTCGCCTTCTATCATCGTTAGCGCGATATCTTGTGACAAAAAGGCGTGGATGGCTGTGTCATAATCACGTGTAAGCGCAAACGCTTTGACGGCAAGCTCGCGACGCAGCGCTAAATCAACGAGGCCATCCTGATCAAGTGCCGCGATAACGCGCTCATAATCGGATGGACTGCAGACTACAACTGTATGAAAAAAATTCTTGGCTGCTGCCCGTAGCAGCGTAACACCGCCAATATCGATCTGCTCGACCGCGTCTTGCAGAGAGACACCAGGTTGGGCGATCGTCTCTTGAAATGGATAAAGATTGCACACAACCATATTGATCGGCGCATAATTGAGAGCGCGTAGATCGCGCAAGTCCTCTTCACGATCGCGGGCGAGAATGCCTGCATGAATGGCGGGGTGCAGCGTCTTCACGCGGCCGTCGAGGATCTCCGGAACGCCTGTGAGCTGCTCAACCGGTTTCACCGAATGGCCTGCCTCGCGCAGGGCGCGCTCTGTGCCGCCGCTGGCGACCAAATCATAACCATGCTCGGCGAGCGCTGCGGCAAACTCCAGCAGGCCGGTTTTATCGTAGACGCTCAGCAAAGCGCGCGGCATCAGGACTCCTCCAGGCGATGGTGTAAGCGGCTGCGAATTGCCGCCGCAAATTGGCGCGCGCGTTCAGGCGCATCGCCGGTATAAGTGCGGGCATCCAGCAGTTGATGGATCGTCTCTACCGAAAGATAACGTTGAAGCAGTGGGCTTGTGGCAAGCATCTCTGGCAGGGGGTTCGGTTCATCAACCTTGACGGATTGCCATGCCTTCATGCTCATTTCACGCAGATGCTCGTGCATCGCCTGCCGGTCAGCGCCGGCGCGCGCAGCTGCCATCAAAACGCGTTCAACCGCCGCGAACAAGCCATAGCGCTCAAGGAGATGGTCGGCCGCTGCGCGTTCGATCTGCAAGGCGTCCAGCAGGCGTTTGCTCACCGCCAGCATTTCGTCGATCGCAAGAAAGGCAACTGGCAGGATCTCGCGGCGGTTGGCGGAGTCATCAAGCGTTCGTTCGAGCAAAGAAGCGCTGGCATTGTTCCAGACTGTCGAGACGAGCGACGCGACCAAGCGGCCGAGGCTGTTGAGCTTTTCGGCCTGTATCGGGTTGCGCTTGAAAGGCATCGCTGAGGATCCAACCTGCGCCGCCCCGAATGATTCTCGCCATTCCCCGCTTAATGGCGATTGAAGCAGCCGCAGATCGAACGCAAACTTCGATAGGCTGCTGGCCAAACCTGCCAGCGTAGTCACAAGCTGCCAATCCTGCTTGCGCGGATAAACTTGCCCTGCGATCGGGTAAGACGGCAGGTCAAGAGCAGCCATCACCCGCGCTTCCAGTGCAGCGGGCGAGAGCGGAGTCTGGTCGAGAAGATCAGCGTAGGAGGCCGAAGTGCCTACGGCGCCTTTGATGCCTTTTCCTCTAATCTGCTGATGCATGCGCTCAACAGCAGCGCGATCTTCAAGCAGGTCCTGCGCGTATAAACACAAGCGATAGCCCATCGTGGTCGGTTCTGCTGGTTGAAGGTGCGTGAACGCTATCGTTGGCACAGCGGCCAGTTCGTCGATCCGTTCAGCGAACCTCGCGAGCAGCGCATCCAACTCGGTCAGGATCAGCTGCAACGCTTCTCGAATGCGCAGGGCATCGGCATTGTCTTCGATGTCAGCGCTGGTGGCGCCAAGATGGATGATGCCGCCGCCGATCGCACATTGCTCGGCAAAAACCTGCAGCTCGGCCATCAAATCGTGGTGAATGCGCGCTTCAATCTCCAGCGCGCGCGCCACATCGATGTGGTCAATGTGCGCGTGCAGATCGTCCACTTGTTCCGCACCCACCAGGCCTGCCTCTCGCTGCGCCTGTGCAAGCGCCACCCAAATGCGGCGCCACAGACGCCGCTTGTGCTCCTCACTCCAAATGGAGCGCATCGCCGCAGAGCCATAACGCCATGTGAATGGTGATTGAAACTGGGAATGATCGATCATGAACTTGCGCAGGGCTTCGGTAGCGTAACGGGATAAGATTATGCCGTAGGTGCCGCGTTTTGTCGAAGTGGCATGCAGCAAAAACGATCGACAGTTGCCGCCCATCGCTTAAAGCCGCTAAAATTAGGATGAATATGCTCTCGCTGCACGACAGGAAGTCGTTTATGAAGACTGATGCTGAGCTGCTGCTCGAAAAGCGCGACGCTAAGGCCAAGCCACATCTGGCCCAATATGCCCCAGTTTGGCTGATCGAAGAACGCGTCAATGAGCGAGATGAGACTGTGCTCTTCAATGTGCTGTTTCAACATAACCTGTATGGTTGGGTCAACCGCCGCTATCGTTACGACGGTTTCAACGATGTGCTTTATTACTCCGGTCAAACGCTTATGAGCGAGGATGAGGCCCTGGAGATCCAAGCGCGCGAACCGTATATTTCCGTCAGCGTCGCCGATATCCCTAACGCTTATGGCGGGTAATTGAGACAGCGGGGTCAGGATCATTTAGTCGCGCGTGGCTCGCTTGGGCGCGCGATTAACTTGTAAACACGGGTATCATGCGCTCCCATGCGGTATTTGTAGGTCTCATTGCCGCGCAAAAAGTCGTAGAGGATGTGACCGGTCTCGATGGCGTGACGAATGTTATAGGCCAGCAAAACGATGCCCGGGCTTAGGTGGGCATAGAGCTCGGGCTCCAGCCCGGAGTTGTAAACGAGGATGTGGCGCTCGTAGTCGAAATCGCAATATGCAGCGGTCGGCCTACCATCCATGTAAAGAAAGCTGAGGCGCAGCCAGCCGCAGCGCTGCCCAACATGCAGAATTTGTCGGAAGAATGTCTCGTTTCGGCGGTTGTTCAAGAACTCCGCTTTTGCGGGCTGGCTTTTGCGAACAAGCGAGAGAAACAGCTCGACCGCCGCATCAAAATCGTGGCGATGATCGATGATCACCCATTCCAGCACCGCTTCGCTTTCTGCTCGGCGCAGCTTGCGGCGTATTTCGTGGCGTTGTTTTTTATCAAGCATCGCCAGATATCCCTCCCATTCGGAGGGCAGATGGATGACGGGGCACACCTCCTGAAGGATCATATCAGCATCAAATTGATGCTGGCGCAGCTTATCGGGGAACTGGGAATAAGACGGCGATGCTTCGGGGATATTGCACAGATTGATGCGGTCGTATCGAGCTACCTCACGCGCTAAAACGCTGGCGAGCGCGTCAAAAACAGCGGTAGTGTGTTCGCGATCGGCAATGATATCGACGTAATCTGTCACATCGACGCAGCCGATCGTGCGGACGACGCGCTCACCATCAACCTGTTGAATGAACCATGGCCCGATGCCGATCAGCCTCCCTTCCTCATCGCGGCAGGTCACAACAAAAAGCTCGCCTGCTTCGTAGGCGTGCCACCAAGTCGACTGCCATTCCCATGTACAAAAGATCAAGTT
>DAOTYT010000374.1:0-28900 GCA_034434615.1 Anaerolineae bacterium
GGGTAAATCGCTACCTGCTGCGTCAGCTCGCTGGGGCAAACCAGCCAATAGAAGACATACAAGCCAGCGAAACAGCTGTGCCCGCCCCAAGACACTACCGCTACCGCTGGGTGCGCGAATATATCCCGCGGTGCATGCAGGCTGGTAAACTCGTGACGAGCAACGTGCGCCTCGAAAATCTCGATGAGCGGCCGCTGTCCTCGTTTGGCCCACAACCCCTGATGATCGCCTACCAGTGGCTGCGCCCTGATGGCGCGCTCGCAGTTCATGATGGCTTACGTACAGCGTTTTTGGTCGATGTGCAGCCGGGGCGCCAGCTCACTGTGCCCATGATGATCGCCGCGCCTGCCACGCCCGGTAGCTATCTCCTTCGCCTCGCGTTGGTGCACGAGGGCGTCGCTTGGTTGTTGGACGGCGCGATGCTGATACCGATCCATGTCGACCTGACGCCGCCGCCCACGCGCACCACGCAGTGGCAAATCACGAACATCGTCGCCGGCAGTTACCTCGATGACCACAAACGCGGCATTGAGCTGCTGTGCCGGCGTATCGAGCGCCTTGCCGGTCGTTCGCCGAAGATCCTCGAAGTGGGGGGGAATGCGAATCCGGCGAGCCTGCATTTGCCAGGGCAACGCTTCAACGTGGATGTCGATATTTTCGGCTTACAGGTGGGCGCGCTGGCTCATCGCGCTCAAGCGGAGACGCTCCATTTCTTTTGCGCCGATGCCAACAACCCGCCCTTCGTCGATGAGACCTTCGATGCTGTCCACATGTTCGCTTCGCTCCATCATTTTCCCGATCCAACAGCGATGCTGCGCGCACTTTCGTCCAAGCTTAAGCCGGGTGGGCTGCTGGCTGCGCTGTGCGAGCCGATTGGGCATCCCTTTGCTGGGTCGGCATCGCAGGTCTTCATCGATGAGCTGTTGAAAGGCGTCAACGAGCAGTCATTCTCGCTTGAGGAATACGCCGAGCTGTTTTTGCGGGCGGGCCTCGATGAAGATGAGGTGCTTGTGGATATTGGCTCCCTGAAGGCTTTTCTGCGCAAACCCGCCCAGATCTAATCGCTCCTTTCCATCTACGGTAGAAAGCGCTGAATTTGGGATATTGGCCTTTTAACCCAAATCCAGCGCCATGGAGATTTAAGATACTTTCAATAACGTGTTAAGGCTGACGACGTCAGATCGAACGCATCATTCCCCCGTCAACGCGCAGCGAGACCCCGGTGATATAGCCGGCGGCGGGCGACAGCAGGAAAGCCGCCGCCCTCCCGAAATCCTCGATGGTGCCAAGCCGGCCCAGCGGGATCTTGCTGATCGACTGCTGGCGAACTTCTTCGAGACTGAGGCCAGTGCGTTTAGCCTGCATTTCATCAAGCTGAGCGACGCGGTCTGTATCGATTCGTCCGGGCATCAGGTTATTGATGCGGATGCCATCGGGCGCCAGCTCGTCGGCCAGCGTTTTGACCAGCCCGACCACGCCAGAGCGCATCACGGTAGAGAGCGCCAGTCGTTCGATCGGCTCGCGCACGCTGGAAGACGTGATCGTCACGATCGCCCCGCCATGCTTCATATGCGGCAGCACCGCCCGGATCATCCTAATCGTGCTCATGAGCGTCAGTTCGAAGGCGGCCTGCCACTGCTGGTCAGTCAACTCCTTGAAAAAACCGGCTGGCGGCCCGCCGGCGTTGACCAACAGCATATCGATCGTCTCAAATTCGCGGACGCTGCTATCGACCCACGCCTGTATCGATGCGGCATCTGCGACGTCGCAGGCGAAGCCGATGGCGGTGGCGCCGGTTTCGGCGCGCAGTTTGCTGGCCGCCGCTTCGATATCGGCGGCGCTGCGGCTGCACATCGAGACGCGCGCCCCTTCCCGCGCTAACGCCTGTGCGACTCCAAAGCCCAGGCCTTTGCTCGCCGCGGCGACCAGCGCGACTTTGTTCGTCAAACCGAGATCCATTTTGCTCTCACTCCTGTGCAAAGTGGATGCGCTGGGTCGGATCTGAAATGCCGACGCGCCGCAGCATCCAATCGATTTCTTGATGGGTTCCAGCATCAATCGCTGCGAATGGGGGACGTAGGGTCGGCGCGGCGATTGCCCCGCGCCGCTGCAGCAGCGCTTTACGAATGGAGAGATTGATGACAGGTTGGTTCTCAAAGCGGATCAGCGGGAGGTACTGATCGAAGATGCGCTCTGCCTGCTGGCGATCGCCGGCGCTGAATGCCTTGTAGACGGCGACTAAGATCTCGGTGAAGGCAAAACCGGTCATCGTGCCCGCGCAGCCGCGCGCCAGTTCCTCAAGGAAGAACATGCCGCCCAGCCCGCCAAAGATCGCATACCTATCGGTGACCTCACGAATCGCGCTGATCTTCTGCATCAGCGGCGGGTCTTCCAATTTAAGATAGCGGATCGCGCCGATGCGCGTGGCCAGCTCAGCCAAAAGCGCGGGAGAGAGCAGCGCGTTGGTCACCAGGGGATAATCCTGCACGACGATCGCGCCATCGAACGCATCGGCCATCCGCTCATAAAAAGCGAGCACATTGTCATCAGTTGGGTCATCAAAGTGCGGTGGGGCGATCATCACGGCATCGGCCCCGGCGCTGAATGCCTCGCGGCTGAGGCGTATCATGATGTCTGGATTTGCGTGGCTGGTGCCGACGATGATCGGCGCACGACCAGCGACCGTATCCATGACGATCGCTAACACCTGCTGGCGTTCGTCGACAGTTAATTTGGATGCCTCGCCCATCACACCGAGGATAGTGAGGCCGTAGGCGCCGAGTTCCAGCTGGAAATTTACGAGGCGGCGCAGGCTGTCCGTATCTACGACGCCTTCAGGGGTGAACGGCGTCGCCAAAATATTGAAAACCCCATGAATCCGATCGTTAGGCATGGTTGTCCCTTTTGCAGTTGCCATCATGATGCGGCGCTGTAAAGGACACGGCCAGCAATGATCGTGCGCTCGACGTGTTCTAACGCGCCCAGGTCGGCAAGTGGATCGCCGTTCACAATGATCAGGTCTGCTTCCTTGCCCGCTTCCAAGGTGCCCAATCTGCGCTCAAGTTTGTGAATGCGCGCTGGCACGGCCGTCGCGCTGCGAATCGCGGCATAATTATCCTTGCAGATGCCCAGTTTGACCATAAATTGCAGTTCTGGAGCGACGACGCTGTGCGGCACGACCGGGCTGCCGGCATCAGTTCCAAAGGCGATTGGGACTCCGGCGTTGGCAGCATCCACTAACCCTTGATAGCGCGCTGGATTGGCCACTGCCTTCTTGCGCTCTTCGATCTTCCAGTCTGGGATGTTGTACTGGCGGGCAATGGCTTCCTGCGACTGCATCACCAACGGGGCAAACGTCGTCACGATCGGGATCTGTTTTTCCAGCAGCAGCTCGATCGTCGCGGCTGTCATGGAGCCGCCGTGCTCGACACAATCAACCCCAAACTGTGCGACGCGGTAGATGCATTCGTCATAGGTCGCATGGGCCGTGATCGGCAGGCCGTTGCGGTGCGTTTCGTCAATGACGGCTTCCAGCTCAGCATCGGTAAATTCGAGCGTATCGTGGCAGGCCATGATCTTGATCAGGTCGGCGCCGCCGCGCACTTGTTCTCGCACAGCGCGGCGCATTTCATCAGCGCCGCTGGCCTCGCGGCAGCACCAGTAGGTGTGGCCGCCAGTCTGAATGATCGCCTCGCCGCAGATGAGCAGGCGCGGGCCGGGGAAAATGCCCTGCTCAACCGCTTGTTTGGCGTAAAAGTTGGCTTTATTCATGCCCAGGTCGCGCACGAGCGTCACCCCCGCGCGCAGGCTGATCAGCATATTCGATGCCGATTTGTAGGCGCTAATTTCTGGCGCGTCATCCATCGATTGGCGCGCCAGATCATGCACGCCATCCCATGCAAGATGAGCGTGGGAGTTAATCAGGCCGGGCAAAATCGTTTTGCCAGAAGCATCAAAGACTTTCGCCGTGTCTCCATGATAAGTGCTGAACGGGCCCACGGCGGCAATTTTTCCATCTATGACCTCGACGAAACCATCTTCGATGACTTCGTCTCCACAGCAGGTGAGCACACGCCCTCGATAGACGCGGTTGTGGGCGGGCGCTTCGAACATGGGTTTGATGATCTTCTGGTAACGCCATGCTGGCGGTTCGGGCATCGTGGGCGTCCTTTCTACATGAAGCCGATCTAAAGCGCGATCACACGCTGGTCAATCGAATGCTCGGCCAAAAAACGGCTGGGGATTTCAGCGGTGCTTTCAGTGACGATCATGGTGTTGATGGTGCGGTAGCCATCAAGGCCGGGCCGGTAGATGCCCGGCTCGTTAGAGAATACCATGCCGGTCGAGAGGATCGTCTCATCGCCGGGAGCCAGCCACGGCGCTTCATGGCCCTCTAACCCCATCCCATGGCCGATGCGGTGGCGGATGAAAGCGCCGAGCCCGGCCTCGCGCAGGGCTGAAAGCGCGGCCTCGTTGACGGCAGAGCAGCGATTTCCAGGCCGCAGCGCTTCGATCGCCGCCTCTCCGCAGGCGGCCGCAGCGCGCAGACAGCGCAGTTGGTCCGCATTCGGTTCGCCGAGGATGAACGTCGCACCGCTTTCAGCATGATAACCGCCTGCTTTAGCGCCGATGCCGGCGATCAGGGGTTCGCCGGGCTGCGGCTGCCGCTCACTCGGACTGCCATGAGGCAGGGCGGCACGCGGGCCGCTGTGCGTCGTGCCGACGATCGCGCCACCGCGCAGTTCGAACAGCTCTGCAGACTCGCGCTGCATCTTGGCGCGCGTTTCCGCAAGGGCGAACCGCAGAATATCGAGTTCGCTGCCGCCTGAACGGACGATCTCCCCCGTGTGTTGGTAGACCATTTCGAGACAGTAATCGGCATATGCAGCAGCCTGGCGGATGAGCGCCAGTTCTTCTGGCGCTTTCACCCAGCGCATCGTTTGGACAATGGAGGATATCCGCAGGTCGAACCCGGCCGCGGCCACCCGCTCAAACACGCCATGATCAAGCGCGTCGACCCCGAGCACCCGGGCGCCGCTCTCACGCGCCATCCAAATGACCGGATGTTCTTCACCTGGAAATTCGAAGTAAACGCGGATGTCCCTGATCCACGTTTCAGCGGCGTGTTCCTGTTCGAGCAGGGGGACGAACAATGCTGGCTCGCCCGATGCTGGCAGGTACAGACCGATCGGTCGTTCAGAAGGGGAGTGACGAAAGCCGCTGGCGTAAATGACATTGAACGGATTAAGCAGCAGTAGCCCCTTTAAACCCGCTTCAGCAGTGGCTGCTTGAATGCGAGCTGCATTGTGGCGGTAAAACGACTCTGGAAGCAGCGTAACACTCATGCCAGCGTGACCTCGCGCTGCGCTGTTCCGGCGCGGTTCGCCGCCGCTCTGATCGTGACGCTGCTGCCTGCCGCGGCTCGCAGCAGCCATTCAACTGGGCGTCTTGTCGGCGTCCAAGGCCGCATCCAGGGCGACCAGGTGGCTTCGCGTTCGTCGCGCCCAGCGAGATGACCGATCGTCTGTTCGCGCTGGCCGATGACGCAGTCGATATCGGCCGCTTCCAGCGATACAGTGACTTCGCTGGCCGTTTTATGCTTGAGGGCGCGCTGCGTCATGTGCGTCGGAAGAAAGCCGTGGTTCGCGATCACGGCGCGCAGTTTGTACAGATCGGGCGCCAGCTGTTCGACGGTCACCTCATCGATCTTAAGCAGCGGCGCGGTCGCGGCATGTTTGAGCGTGAACAGGCAGTTGGCATGGCACATCTCTGGCAGCCAGCGTTTGGCTTCTTCGCTGGTGGCCATGCTGGCAGGGGGCGGGTTGCGGAAGGTGTACATGTGCGTCCACCCGCCGATCTCAACCGGCCCAAGCTGCGGATGATCAAATGGCGTCCAATCGACGAACCCTTTTCCCCCGAGGTGTTTGTCGTTGTATCGCAGTAAGGCGATCTCGTCCTCCTCTGAGCGAGGACGCAGTTGATATTTGGCCGGCTCGGCGATGCCAGCCGCCAGCTCAGGGTTCCACAGTTCGGTCGAGAAGGTGATGATCCCCATCTCGTCATAAGACCACTGCATCAATGAGCCGACGCGGGGATTGTCTGGGTCAGTGGTGAATTCTTCATACACCGAGATGACAGGGTAACCGGTAACGGCTGTGCCCATGGCGCCGATACGCTTGTAAACGGCCAAATCGAAAGGGGGCAGGGCGCTGTCTGGCTCGACCAGCGAGGGGCGCAGGTGCACACCGCCGTGCGTGTGATAGAACTGCATGCCGGCGATATTGGGATGCTGAAGGATGAATTGCGCCACAGCCAGCGCTTCTGGCTCAGAAAGCGGGTAGTCGCCAGCGCCATACTGGCGGAACTCGGGCCGCCACCCAGCCGGGAAATTGCGATTCAGGTTGCCATCGCGCGGCGCTTCTATCGTGATGGTGGTGCCATCCCAATCACCCTTGATCACGCCCTCCCGATACAGGCGATAGTAAGGACCGTCGTCGATTTCGCCGGGCTGGCGCTGCACCATCAGGCGCGGGTCAAGCTTCGACACTTTCCACTCGCCGGCTGAGTCTTGAATGCGCATCTGGACGATCAGGCCATCGCCGTTGATATCTTGCTGGCACAGCCCGCGTGTTTGTTCTTCCCCCGGCAAATAGCGGCCGTTTCCACACCAATGATGAGCGGTCGTGAGGCTGATCTCGGCGCCGTCTGGGTTAAAGCGCGGGATGATGTAGAACGTCAGATTGTCGAGCAGCCACGTCGCATCACGATCGGAACCGTAATGAGTGAGGAGATACCAGATCGTGTAGAGCGCGACCGATGTCGTCGAGACCTCTTCGGCATGGATATTGGCGTCGATGTAAAACGCTGGTTTGGTTTCGTGGCTGCCGTTGGTCGTGTTGGTCAGCGTCATACACCAAACTTCTCGGCCGCGGAAGCTTCGCCCGATCGACTCCAGGCTCGCCAGTTCAGGATACGCTGCTGCCAAGCCATGGAGATGGCGGGTCAACGCTTCATAATGAAAGTATTCGCTAAAGTCGATCGAGTAGGCCATTACAAGCTCCGGTCGATGCGCGTGCGATCTGGCCGCACGAATTTCCCCCAACCGCGCTCGCCGACGATCGCGCCGTCGACAAAGACAGTCCGCCCGTTGACGATCGTCCGCTCGATGCTGCCTTGGAACGTCATACCATCGTAGAGGACGTCGCAGGCAGCCGCTTTGCTGAACAGACGCGCCCGATCGATCGTGGTGGTGATCATGGGGTTGTAGATCACCAGATCGGCGTCGCTCCCCTCGGCGATCACCCCTTTTTGTGGATAGACTCCGAAGCGTTTTGAGCCATTGGTGCTGATGAGCTGAACAGCTTTTTCGATCGTCATACGGCCGCCCAAAGCGGCATCCATCATCACAAGGACCAACTCCTCGACGCCTGGCGCGCCGGGCGGGGTCTTCCAAATATCAGTGCGGGCGCGTTCTTTCTCTTCGACGGTGAAGGGCGAGTGGTCGGTCGTCACCGCGATTAACGTTCCATCCATCAGGCCCTCCCACAGCGCCGCCTGATCGGTCGCTCGTCGCAGCGGCGGGTTGATCTTGGCGTAGGGGCCGGCACGTTCCATATCGGCCTCGGTGAAGACCAGATAATGCGGACACGTCTCGGCCGTTGCGGTAGAGCCGTTCTGCTTAAGGCGGCGGAAAACCTCGAGCGCCAGCTTCGATGTCATATGTGCGATATGCAAATCAGCGCCGATCGTCTCATTAATCGTCATCAGCAGCGCCACCGCCGCCGCTTCAACAACGGGCGGTCGCGACTCGCCATGCGCGGCGATGTCGTTGCGGTTAGCCGCTTTTAATTGATGTGTCAGCCACTCCAGCAAGCGGTTGTTTTCGGCGTGCACCGAGCAGACCAAACCGGTCTCGGCCACTATCGTCAGCGCTTCAAAAATCGCTTCATCATCCGGCAGGCATAAGCCTTCAAATTCATCATCGCGGCCGGCCGGGGCAGCGGTCGTGAAGATCTTGAAGCCGATCGCGCCCTCGTCAGCCATTTCATGAATTTCATCGCGCTGCCGTAGGCCCGGGGCGGCATAAAGCGCGAAATTGACATAAGCATTCTCTTCACCTAACCGCCGGCGCATACGAAAGATATCCGGCGTGGCGCAGCATGGTTTTGAGATCGGCATCTCGAAGACCGTCGTGACCCCACCTGCGGCAGCGGCGCGCGTTTCAGTCGCGAAATCGCCGCGTTCAGGATAAGCCGGTGCGCGACAGTGAAAGTGGATATCAACCGCGCCTGGGATAACTAATTTGCCGGTGACATCGAGCGTCTCTATGCCTTCAGCTTCGGCCTCCGGGTCTAACAGCGCTGCAATTTTGCCATCGCGGATCGCGATCGTGCGGGCCAGCGTGCCACGCTCGGTCACCACCCGCCCCCCGCGAATGATCGTCTCAAACGATGTCATCCGTTCTCCTCGAATAGTGTCTTATCGATGAATCGCTGCAAAATCCGATAGGTGTCGTTTAGTTCGTCGATCTCCACGTACTCATCGAAGGCATGGGCAACTTCGTAGCTGCCCGGCCCGAAAATGACCATGTCGCCGCGGGCGATCCCAGTCAAGTGTTTGGCATCGCTGCCCGGCAGGTAGCCGATCGGCCCTGCGTTATCATTGAGGATGCTGCTCGCACAGTTTAGGAACGTCTGCGCCAATGTCGAGTCGACCCCAGAGCTGAACCAATTCGAGACCAGAAAATCACCGATCGTCACGTCGGCAGCGCCAACATCAAGGCCTTCAATGACAGCGCGCAGCTCATCTTGGACGATGGCCGGATCTTCGCCTGGGATCATGCGGCGGTCAAGATAGGCTGTGCAGGTATCTGGCACGGCGTTGGCGGTGCTGCCGCCTTGGATCACGCCGACATTGCAGGTGGGCACGCCAACGATCGGATGCACGCGCTCGCGTAAGCGTTGGTGGTAGGCATCAAGGGCGAGCACTGCTTTTGCCATCGCGGTGATAGCGTTGACGCCGCGATCGGGGTTAGTGGCATGGACGGAGCGGCCAGTTGCGCGCACAGTCGCGCGGACGACGCCTTTATGCGCGGTCGCCACGCGGTTGTGCGTTTGCTCGCCGACGATGATGAAGTCGCTGGCGGGCAGATGGCCGGCTTCTGCCATCCAGCGCGTGCCGAGCTGCCCTCCAACTTCTTCTTCGGCTGCGGCGACTAACACCAGCGTTCCCTTGATCGACGCCGCACGCCGGGCAGCAGAGATCGTCGCCAGCATCATGGCTGCCAGCGGCGCTTTGTCATCGACACTGCCTTTGCCGTAGACGCGACCATCGCGAATTTCGGCTGCATAAGGATCCATGCGCCAGTGCCGCGCTTCATCGGCTGCGATCGGCACAGTGTCGGTATGGGCATGCAGCATGATCACAGGACTGCCCGTCCCCACGGTGGCGATGACATTGACGGCTGCCGGCTTAGCTTCTGGCGCCCCCTGCCAAACAGTGCAGCCTGCGCCCGCCAATGTCTCAGCGATGTAAGCGGCGATCGCGCGCGTATCGCCAGGCGGGTTGGGCGATGGGATGCGGATGAGCGCTTGCAGTAGTGGGATCAGGTCATCGATCATGGATGGGATTACGCTTTCACACGATAGCGTTCAACAACCGGCGCCATGCGAGCGAGCGCCTCGCGCAGCACTTCGACCGGCTGGAGCAGGCTCATGCGAAGGTAACCGCTCCAGTTCTCGCCGAAGCCGTTGCCGGGGAAGATCAAGACGCGCCCTTCTTTAAGCAGCAGGTACGATAATTCGGTGGCATGGATGCCTGTCGCAGTCGTATTTGCCCAAATGTAAAATGCACCGCGCGGGTCGCTGAAGTCGATGCTTAGCGCGCGCAGGCCTTCAAGCATCACGTGGCGGCGTTCAGCGAAGATCTGGCGAAATTCGTCGACGCAGGCCTGTGGGCCAGTGATGGCCGCAAGCGCCGCGATTTGCGAGATGGCTGCTGCCGGGCCGCTCGTATGCGCCTTTAGCGCGATCATGGCTGCGATGATGTCTTTGGGCGCAGCTACATAGCCCACGCGGAAACCAGTCATTGCATAAGTCTTCGAAAAGCCGTTCAGCGTGATCGTGCGCTCGGCCATGCCTGGCAGTGAGCCGATGCTGAAATGCCGCCAGTTGTCGTAGATGAATTTTTCATAGATCTCATCTGAGATCACGATCAGGTTATGGCGTATGGCGATCTCGGCGATGGCGCGCAGGCGGTCTTCGGTCACGATGCCGGAAGTGGGATTGCCCGGCGTGACGATCAGCAGCGCTTTCGTCCTCGCTGTGATCGCCGCCTCGACGGCTTCGGGCCGCAGATTAAAGGCATCATCGTGATCGGTCGGGATCATGACGAGCGAGCCGCCCGCTTTTTCGATCGAGTCGTCGTACGAAGTATAGCGCGGGTCCGGAACGAGGATTTCATCGCCCGGCTCGAGCAGCGCCTGCATCATCAGGAAGACGCCTTCTTGCCCGCCGGTCGTCACAATAACATTGTCGTGGTCGACGTCGAGGCCGTTCTCGCGGCGCAGCTTGGCAGCAATTGCTTCGCGCAGCTCCGGTAAACCGGCCACCGGCGGCAGCCCCGTTTGCCCATCTCGTATGGCCTGCTGAGCTGCCGCAATAATATGCGGCGGCGTATCAAGATCTGGGTCGCCGCGGCCCAGCGCGATGACATCGGGGATCGTGGTCGAAAGCTCCATCAAGGCATACCGCAGCTGCGTCGGGTTCGCCGCCACCGCACGAACTTCTTCGGGAATGTTAGGGTTAGTCATTGTGGATGATCCTCAAGCAGAGACAGCGCTGCCCACTGCGAGACGGTCGTTGTCGCGATCGTCATGCTCTGTTTGAAGGCGCGCAGCGGGCCAACCATCGGCTGGCCGGCAATCCAGCCGACGCGCCAACCTGCGAGGGGAGGGCTGAGTTCGTCGATCGTGAGGGTGCGCGCGGCCAGCTCCGGCCTTTGAGCGGGGTTAAAGGCGGGTTTTTCCTCAGCAAGGGCAAGATCCCACACGATGAACGCTTCAGACGCAAGCGCGCGCTCCAGCAGCGCAGCGCGCTCAGCAGCTGCGCCGGTTGGGGTCAAATAGATCAGACTCACGTTCGTCCACTCATTGGTCCCTTGAACGAGCTGCGCTCCTGCAAGATGCGCTGCCCCTGCAGCAGCGGCCGGCTCACCCGGACAAACGATCAGGCTCCCGGGCTTGGCCAGCAGCCGAACGACCAAAAAACGCGCCTCGGCCGCGCCGCAAGTGATGGTGATATGAGCGCCGGTGAGGTTAAGGCCGCTGCGAGCATTTAGATCGCGAGCGACAGCATCCCGCAGTGGGCCCAGCCCAGGCCGGTCTGCATAATGCGTCTCGCCTCGGCTCAGCGCCTCAATGGCAGCCCTCATGAAGGCTGGCGGAGCCAAAGGCTCCGCTGCTTCATCGCGCAAAGGCGCTGGCAGGCCGGCCAGCCGGGATGCCAGCGGACGGGCTAATCGCTCGGGCGGCGTCATGAGACGATCTCGCGTTCGAACGGGAATTCAATTTGCAGCTGCGCGGCTAACTGCGCCAGCTCATCAAACACCAGCACGTCGAGCATCGCCCCATCGCGGCGGTAGGTTTGCTCACGGCGATAATCGATCTCTCCCGGGACGAGGATTTCGTCGAAGCCCGGCCGTTTGCGGCTCGATTTAATCTCGGCGATGAAGTCGCTCATCCGCTGCTTGAAGGTTTCGACCGGTGTGAACCATTCAATATCGAAAGCGATGAACAGGTGTGAGACGTCTTGTTTGGCCGGGTTGCGATAGAGCGCCAGGCCGTAGCTCGCGCCGGCTAACACGCCGGTCAGCACGTCGGTCATCATCGAGAGGCCGTAACCTTTATGCTGCCCGATGCCGAGCAGCGCGCCGGCCATAGCGGCACTGGGGTCGTTGGTCTCTTCGCCTTCTGGCGTCAGCGCCCAATCGAGCGGCATCTTCTGTCCCTCTCTTTCGAGCCAACGCATCATCCCTTTGCCAGCCGTCGTCAGCGCGATATCGAGCACAACAGGGAATTCCCCAGCCGTTGGCGCTGCGATGCCCCACGGGTTTGTGCCTACGCGAGCCTCACTGCC
Organism: Anaerolineae bacterium; assembly: GCA_034434615.1. Taxonomy (GTDB): domain Bacteria; phylum Chloroflexota; class Anaerolineae; order Aggregatilineales; family Phototrophicaceae; genus Flexifilum. Next base: position 12,135 of record DAOTYT010000374.1, read on the forward strand.
GCCCCATGGTGCCATCTCGGGGCCGGCGTTGGTCATCGCGACGCCGATGCAGTCGTATTCCAGGGCCACCCTCGCCGGGACCGCGCTCGAGCCGTAGTGCGTGCTGCCGTAGACGAGCACGGTGCCGACGCCGCTGAGCTTGGCTTTTTCAACGGCCAAGCGCATCGCCTTTTGTGCGACCACCGAGCCAAGGCCATTGTGCGCGTCCACCAGCGCTAGTGCTGGCGTCTGCTTGACGATCTCGAACGGGGCGCCAGGGGTGACCAACCCGTTGCTGATTCGTTCGTAGTACACTGGAAGACGGCGTACACCTTGTCCCTGGCCGGGCAGGCAGCGCAGCTCGCTCTGCATTAAGCCATTGGCGACCATTCGCGCTTCGTCAGCGGGAACGCCCATCGCTTCGAATGCGCGCACGACAAACTGATCCAGCGCGTCAACGGGAATGCGCACCATTGAAATTGGCATGTTCAGATTCCTTTAAATGCTTTGTACTCTTCAAGCTGCTCTGGCGTGTAAACCTGCATCAATTCAAGCTCGATGCCGCCCGCTTCCTGATCGAGGAAGGCCACCCAGCCCTCGGGATGCGGATGACTGCCTGCGACCTTGCATGCGCTGCACTCTTTGAGGGTAGCGCCTTTGGCCAGCGCAGCTTCCAGTGCCGCATCAATATCGGGCACGGCGTAACAAATGTGGTGCAGGCCTTCATAGCCGCGTTCGTTGATCCACTTGTCGAAGCGGCCGCCGGGGTCAAGCGATTGGCAAAGCTGGTATTCGACATCGCCAACTTTGAAGATCGCCACCCGGTTGCGCGACTTAGGGTAGTCCTGAATTTCAGCATCAAGACCCACCCCCAGCAGGTCTTGATAGGTTTTGAGCGCTGCCTGCGCATCGCGCACAGCGAAAGCCATGTGTTTGATATAGGTCACCGTTTCCTCCCGTGTTTGGCGGCTTATGCTGGCAAGTTAAAAATGTCTTTTATGTTGACGCCCGGCGTCACGATCGGTTCGATGTGCGGGCCGGCCGCGGTCATGATTAGAGTGACGCCCGGCCCGTAACCCGCGCGTGGGCTGTCGCCTTGGCCGACGATGCCGATGCCTATGGCGCCGCGCAGGTAGCCGTGGTTCCACGAACTGTCACAATCGGCCAGCGCGACGACATCGCCAAGCCGCAGCGCGTCTAAACCTGCCTCTTTGAGCGCGCTTTTATCGGCCGTTTGAATGTGCAGCGATCCGCCTTCGCTCGTCAAGCCGGCCCCGGCCCCGAGCAGGTGCGGTGGGACAACCGCGACCACGGGGACGGCCAGTTTGCCCGCATCAGTGGTTGTCACTTCAAGCCCGTCAAGCAGCTCTGGCGAGCAGCTTTTAAGCTTGACGTGTGGATGAGCGTCAAGCGTCATGCCGACGCCACGGGCGCGGACGATGATCTTGTCGCCGATCGCCATTTTCTCGCGATCCGCTTTCGAGAAATGGATGATCACATGTTCCGAAAAGCGTCCCGATTTTCCAGTCACAACCCCGCGCGCGCCAGCGGCGCTGCCGGTCATGACGACGGCCGTATTGCCGACACAAGCCAGCACGTTAAGACCGCGGTTGCCGGTATCGTCTTTGAGCGAGATGCTCACCCCCGGATGAATGCAGTCTGCCAGCCAGCCAAAGGCCGAGTCGCCGACGGAAACGTTGTAGACGATGCCGCCGTAAGCCGGCAGCAGAAAAGCTTCGCCGTCCGCAGTCAGGCCATAGGGCATCGCCGGCAGCCCCGGAAAAGCAGGCGAAGCAATTTGGCCCATCACGGAAATAGAGACCAGCCGCTCGGCATTGGTTTTGACGCTCATTGCAGCTCCCGAATGTTGAGGTAGTTAGCGATATTGGCGTTTGGATCGATCACCCATTCGATGCACGGCTCTGCGCACGTCATCAGCGTGAGGATGCCCGGCCCGTGGCCGATCATCACTGAGTCTCCATGAATGCACAGCGCAATTGTCACGGCGCCAGAACGATAGCCGCGCCCGAAGCGGTGGTCAGCATGCTTGATGGCGACCAGATCGCCGAGGCGCATCCGGTCGATGCCGAGCTCGGCCATCAACGCCCGATCGCCGGACATCAAATCTTGATCGACGAAATCGGGGTTGAGTTCAGCGCCTGAACCCATGATGCGGATCGGCAGTTCCATCGTCACCGGCACGCGGATCGTGCGCTCGTCGATCGCTTCGATCGGGATCGCGTTGAGCAGCTCGGGGCTGCATTTTTTGAGCACAATTTGTGGATAGTCGATGAACTCGATGCCGCGGCCGCAGGCCCGGATCTGTACGCTGTCGCCAACACAGAGCAAGTCACTCACTTCAGGCGGAAAATCGACCAATAGCCGCGCATGCTCGCCAGTGACGATTCCCTCTGCCCCCTTGGCCAGCCCGCTGGTGACGATCGCTCGATTGCCGATGCAAGTCAAATAGTGGAGCGCATAATCTGCCGCGCTGTCAGGGTTGGCGATCGAAGCGCCTGGCTCAACATGATCGCCGGCCCAGCCAAAGGCAGGATCGCCAACCCGGGCGTTATAGACAACGCCGGACATGCCTGGCAGCACGGCGCCGACGCCATCGGCATTGAGCGTATAGCCCGGGTAGCGCAGGCTGGGCTGGCTGATGCTGCCCGTCACAGCGATTTCGACCAAACGGTCGGCATTGGTTCTTAGCGGCATTCTTCCTCTCCATATGATGTGCGCAGCTGCGTAGACAGGCGAAGCGCTTGACAGGCTCAGCCAAATCTTTCTATAATGACTGCACCGTTGACAGTCTACTGTCGACAATAAATGGCATACGGGAAATTATAGGAGCGGTGAAGCGCCTTGTCAAGCAAACCAGATCCCGCAAATTCCACGTATCAACTTCATTCGATCGCCAACAAGCCGCTTAAAGAACGCGTCCTCGATGCCCTGCGCGATGCGATTCTGAACGGTGATTTCAAGCCCGGCCAGCCGCTCATCGAAACCGAGATCGCTGCCCAGCTCGGCGTAAGCCGAGCGCCGCTGCGTGAAGCGCTTCAAATCCTCAGTACCGAAGGTTTGGTTGAAACAGTGCCTTATCATGGGTCGCGAGTGCGCGCGCTGACGCGCGTCGGCATCGAAGAACTCTACAGTTTGCGAATCGTGCTCGAAACATTTGCCCTTGAGCGCGTAATGGCCCGGCGCGATCCAGCCGATGCAGAGCACCTGCGCGAGATCTACGAGCGCATGCTGGCGGCTGCTGAACGGGGCGATCTCGCCAGCGTGAGCGCGATCGATCGCGATTTTCACCTGGCCCTTATCACGATGAGCGGGCACAGCCTGTTGTTATCGATTTGGAACATGGTCGCTATGCGCGTGCAGCAGGTGATGGCGCTGCGCAACCGTCGCAACAGCGACTTCACGCAGATCGCGCGCAACCATCTGCCGATCATCGATGCGATTGCTGCGGGCGATCTGGAGCAGGCGCGCGCGCTGCTGATCGAACACATCGCTTCGTCTGCCGACCTGATCATTGACGGCTGGGATTATCTGGAGACAGTGCCGGAGTGAACGCGCGAGTCGTCATCACCGGGGCAGGGGGCTTCGTTTGCAGCCACATCGCAGTCGCTTTGGTTGAGGCGGGCTTCCATGTGCTGGCCGTTGACCATGTCTTTGACCCACTGGTGAGGTGGCGCTTCAGCCAGCTTGCACCGAACCGGCTCGCGCTGTTTGAGGGCGATTTGACGGATCTAATCGGCGAGACTGCTGATTATTTGATCCATGGGGCTGCGATCACGGCCGAACCGGCTGAGCGCGGAGAGGACCCGCTCACGAACTTTCGTTCAAACCTCAGCCCGGCCCTGTTTGCCTTAGAATGGGCGGCGCGCGCGGGCATCCGCCTCACCGCGGTGATCAGTTCTGGGGCGGTGTTCGGTCAAGCTCTCGATGCGCCCGCCGATGAGGATACGCTGACCTTCCCGCAACACAGCCTCTATGCGGCTGCGAAAAACGCAGTCGATGATCTGGTCGTAGTGCTGCGCCAGCGATATGGGATGAACGTTGTTTCGCTTCGTTTGGGAAATCTCTACGGCCCCTATGAAACAGCGCGCGCAACCCGTCCGCGGGTGAGCCGCCTCGCGGCGCTAATCTTGCAGGCGCTCGAGGAGAGACGGCTCACGGTTAATCGTGCCGCGGCGGCGCGCGATTGGACTTTTGTGCCCGATGTCGGCCGCGCGATCGCTGCTTTGCTGGCCGCGCCGTCTTTGCAGCACCCGCTCTATCACGTGACATCTGGGCAGCTCATCACCGAGCTGGATATGGCCGAGGCTATCGCTCTCCAACTGCCCAATGTGAGGATCGACCCGTTCGATGGTGAGCGCGGCCGCAGCAGCAGTTTGAAGGGCGAGCGGCTGCGCGAAGCGGTTGATTTCGATGCGTGGACACCTTTGTCCGTAGGGGTTGGCATGACGATCGCCGCGCTTCAGCATGGATCGGTAATGCGGTGATGACTCGGCGCCTGCGAGTGATCCTCGGTGGATTGGGGGTGCGCGGTCGCCATTGGGCGGAGGTGGTCACGCGCTCATCGCGCTGTGAGATCGCTGCCTATGCCGATCCTAACCCGGCCGCTCTGGAGCTGGCGCGCGCTCGTTTTGGAGACCGGCCGGCTTATAAATCGGTTGAGGAAGCGCTGACCGCTAAAATTGAGGCAGATGCGTTGATCTTGGCCAATCCGCCGGTTGGACGCATCGCCGTGGTGCGCGCAGCGGCAGCCTGCGGCCTGCCGCTGCTGATCGAGAAACCGCTCGCGCTGAACCTCGACGAGGCGGCCCAGCTGGTCGATATCGCCGAAGCCGCCTCGCTCCCGTTGATGGTAGGGTTGAACTTTCGCTATCTCGATGTAACGACCGCGACGATGCGTTTGCTTGATGAACGCGTCGTCGGCGCGCCAGAGTTTGCTCGTTTCACCTACGAGCGCTACCGGGATGGGCATCGGCCGGATTTAAACAAGTATCCGCTGGTAATGGAACAGCCGATGTTGTGGGAGCAGTCGATCCATCACTTTGATCTCATGCGGTATGTTTACCGACAAGAGCCGGTGACAGCCCATGCGCTAACTTGGAATCCTTCATGGAGCAGCTATGCCAGCGATGCGAATGTCGCAGCCCTGTTCACCTTCGATGGCGGGATGATCATCAACTATCAGGGGACTTGGCAAAGTGGATGGGCGCAGCCGCATTTCGAATGGCGAACCGACTGCACAGATGGCGTAATCAGTCAGCAGCATCAGTTCGGAGCGCTCCATTATGCGCGCCGGTTTGAGGAGCAGCTAACGCCGGTGCCGCTGCCCGCGCACGAACAATGGATCACCGAAACGGAGCGGCTGCTCGAGGCCTTCATCGCTGCGATTGCCGATGGAGCACCACTTCAATGCAGCGGCAGGGATCATTTGCTCTCGCTGGCTATGGTTCAGGCTTGTCTCGTTTCGGCGCGCGAGCGACGCGCAGTCATCGTGAAGGAGGTGATGCCAGGCGTCTCGAAAAAGTGATGGGCCGCGCTTTCGAGATAAAACGACCGATAAAAACAAATTTAATTTTGGACGTTTCGTACAAGACAGTATGGCCGCATCTTACGTAGAATGTAGACTGTCGACAGTTGCGCATCTTTGCCGATACACTGAGTGAAGGAGTAGTTTCATGACTAAGTTTTATCGCAGGTTGGCCTTTCTTCTGGTTGTGCTGCTGGCGCTGCCGCTTGGCGCGTTTGCGCAAACTACACCAGATGAGTCGACGCTGGTCATCGCCCAAACCGTCGATGTAGTGACCTTTGAACCCTATCAGTCATCGTCGCGTCCAGAGGCCAATATCTACGGTCATGTGTGGGTAACGCTGCTCAGCGTGACGCCTGATGGAGACATCATTCCTTACGCTGCTGAGGGCTATACCGTTTCCGATGACGGCACCGAGTATACCTTCACGCTTCGCGAAGGCCTTACCTGCCACGATGGCGCGCCGCTCACTGCCGACGATGTCGTGTTCTCGTTCCAGCGCGCGAACGATCCAGACAATGGGTTCACGGGCAACATCGCAGGGTTTGTCATGAACTCACTGGGGTATCGCGATGTAAGGCTTGATGGAGAACTGGAAGCGACGGTTATCCTTAACGGCCCGCAGCCTGTCGCACCCGGTTTGTTCGCCGAAGTCTATCTGATCTGCCGTGAGTCATATGAGCCGCTCAGCCTTGAGGAAGCAGCGCAGCGCCCGATCGGATCGGGCCCGTATCGCTTCGTCGAGTGGGTGCCCGATGACTATCTGCTGCTGGAGCGGTATGAAGACTTCTCGCTCGAACCCGGCAATTTCGACCGTCTGGTGTGGCGCGTCATCCCTGAGGCTTCGACCCGTGTGGCCGAGCTGTTGGCTGGCAACGTCGATATCGTCGCGAATGTGCCGCCAGATCAGGTGACGGTCATCAATAACTCAGGCGTGGCGGAGGCCCAGGTTGTGGCCGGCACGCGGCGTATCTATGTCGGCTTCAGCTTCAATGAGGACGCCTTTGGCGATGCGCCCGGTTTCGACGCCATCCAGAACACCGATGTTCGCATCGCGATGAACATGGCGGTGGATGTCCCGACGATCTGCGAGACGCTGCTCAGCTTCTCATGCGAGCGTGCTAACAGCCTGGTGAACCCGCCGAATCACAACCGGAACATTGAGCCATATCCCTACGATCCAGCTCGTGCGGAAGAGATCCTCGATGCGGCTGGCTACCCACGGGGAGAGGACGGCGTCCGTTTCTCGATCACACTGCAAGCGCCTCGCGGCCGTTATGTTAACGACGCCAATGTCGCTTTGGCGATCGGCCAGTATCTGAGCGATGTCGGCATTGATACGACGGTCGAGCTGATCGAGTGGGCCGAATATGTGCCGCTCATCCGCACCCAGACAGCCGGCCCGCTGTTTTTCCTCGGCACGGGCGGCGCTACGTGGAGTGCTATCTACGACATGGCCGACCTCTCTTCGGTGACCGGTTCCACCAACTACACGCAATGGTCGAACCCTGAATGGTTTGACAATTGGCCGATCATGCTGGCGGCAACCGGGGACGAGCAGCGCGCGCTGATCGACTATATGCTGGAAGTTTTCTTCAACGATCCGCCGTGGCTGATGCTCTACTTCCAGCCGGATTTCTACGGCGTCAGCAACCGCATCGACTGGGAAGCCCGTCGTGATGAGAGGATCGACGTGCGCGATGCATCGCTGGCCCAGTAGCTGAAGTTCGGGCCAAATTTCTCTGTTGTGCCGGGGCGCGCCTGACGCGCGCCCCACACCGGTATTGAAAGTTGCAATGACCACCTACCTGATCCGCCGCCTTTTGCAGTCCGTAATTGTCATTTTCGGGGTGACGCTGCTGTCGTTTCTATCGCTGCACATCGCCGGCGATCCCACGGCGCTGTACGTCAGTGAGCGCGCCAGCGCTGAAGAATATGAGCTCATTCGCCAGCGTCTCGGCTTTGACCGGCCCCTGCCAGAGCAGTATTTGAACTATCTGGTGCGGCTGGCACAGTTAGACTTTGGCACTTCGCTACGCTCGCGTTTGCCAGCGTTCGGTATGGTCATTGAGCGGCTGCCGGCGACGCTGGAACTGACGCTGTTCGCGATGGTGCTCTCGATCAGCTTAGCGATCCCAATCGGCATCCTTTCGGCAACGCGGCGCGGCACACCGCTCGATGGCGGGATCATGCTGTTTGCGATCTTCGGCCAGTCGATCCCCAGTTTCTGGCTTGGGATCATGCTGATCTTGTTCGTCGGGCTGGGGCTGGGCATCCTGCCGATCTCAGGACGCGTGCCGCTGCTGGATCCGCTGCTGCGCGGGGAATTCGATGTTTTCATCCAGAACCTCCCCAACGCAATCCGTCATCTGATTTTGCCCGGCGTGACGATTGCAGCGTTCTCGCTCTCGCGCAACGCGCGGCTGGTGCGCTCGTCCATGCTGGAGATCCTATCGCAAGACTATGTGCAAACGGCGCGCGCTAAAGGTCTGCGTGAACGTGTGGTTATCACCCGGCATGCGCTGCGCAATGCGCTGCTTCCGATCGTGACGATCCTCGGCTTGGAGTTTGGATTCTTGTTGAGTGGGGTGGTTGTTGCAGAAACGGTGTTCTCGTGGCCTGGCGTAGGGCGCTTGGTCTTCAACGCGATTACCCAACGCGACATCCCGGTGGTGCAGGCGGCCGTGGTCTTTTTTGCCTTCATGTTCATTGGGTTAAATTTACTTGTCGATATCATCTATACTCGCCTCGACCCGCGCGTGCGCCTGCATTAGCATTTGGGGAGGCCGATCATGTCTGAACACGTTGAGATGATCCGAGAAGGCGCTTCTCCGGTTGTTTCGTTAGAACCGGTACGGCCGCCTGCTCCCTCGACTTGGAAACGCGCTCGGCGCAGCTTAGTCCGGGCGCGCTGGCCGATCATCGCCTTGAATATCCTTGCGATCGTCGCTTTGGCCGCAGTTCTTGGGCCAGAGATCGCCCCGCGCGATCCGAATCGCCAGGCGCTGACGGCGCGGCTGCGCCCGCCTATGCAGCAGAACGCGGCTGGCGAGGTTGAGTATATCCTCGGCACTGATGGCCTCGGCCGCGACGTCTTGTCGCGCCTGATCTATGGCGCGCGGGTCTCGCTGATGGTTGGCCTGACCGCCGTGATGATCGGCGGCACGTTGGGCACGGTCCTCGGCATGGTTGGCGGCTATTTCGGCGGGGTGACCGATGATGTCATCGGCCGGCTGGCCGATATTCAACTTGCGTTTCCTTTCATCTTACTGGCGATCATGGTGCTGGTCGTGCTGGGACCGGGCGTGCCCAATCTAGTGCTGGTCCTCGGCATTGGCCAATGGGTCACCTACGCGCGCATCGCCCGCGCCGAGACGATCGCCCAGCGCGAGAAAGAATATGTCGAAGCGGCGCGCAGCATCGGCCAGCAAGATCGAGCGATCGTCTTCAAGACCATTTTGCCGAACATCCTTGCGCCTATCATTGTGATCGCGTCTTTCAACGTGGCGAGTGTCATCTTGGCTGAAGCATCGCTTTCATTTCTCGGTTTGGGCGTTCCGCCGACTGTGCCCACATGGGGGGGTATGCTGGCCGAAAGCCGCGATCAGCTCCTTGCGGGAGCATGGTGGTTGGCCGTTTTTCCCGGCCTCGCTATTATGCTGACCGTTCTGTCTTTGAATATCCTCGGGGATTGGCTGCGAGATTTTCTCGATCCCCGTTTGCGCGGTAGGGATCGCTGATCCCTGCATTGACCAAGTGATTGAAAACCATGACAACCTTCTTCGTCGGGATTCAAATCGGCGCCATCAGTTTCATCGATGAAGGCGTCGAGCCGGTGCTCGATTTGCTGCAAGAGAAGGCAGGTGTGAATGCGCTGCTCATCTCTGCGCTCTCGTGGAGCCGTGGCAACGCAGGACGCGCGGCGTTCGGGTTTCCCGATCACGGCGTCGCCGAGCCAGATCACCTGAAAGGTGGGGCCTTCTACCGTCCTAACCCGCGCTATTACGCTGCGACTTTTCACCGCGATTTCGCCGCGCCCGACCCGCTCTATGAAAACTTTGATGCGCTGGCAGATGTCATCCCGGCGGCGCGCGCGCGGGGTATGAAAGTTTATCCCTACTACTGCGAGACCTCCAGCTCGGCCATACGTCCGATCTGGCAGCCCGGGTTCGCGCATTTTCTCGATCGCGATCACTGGGGGCGTATGGCGACGCGGCCATCGCTGCTTAATCCGGATTATCGCACCTGGTGGCGCTGCGTCATTGATGACTGGTTCAGCAATCATGAGCTGAGCGGCATGCTGTGGGGCGTTGAGCGACAAAGCCCGCTGATGGATTTATTCCGCGCTGACAGCACAACCGGGTTTGACTCCTACTTTAGGGCTGAAGCGCGCGCGCGGGGAATCGATGTGCAGCGCGCGATCGAAGGCTATCAGGCCATCGACCGCTTCTTGACAGCGGTGCGCGCTGGAGAAAGGCCGCGCGATGGCGTTTTTGTGACTTTGCTGCGCCACCTGCTGCACCACCCCGAAGTGCTGATGTGGGAGAAGATGTGGCTGGATGCGCACCGCAATTTTTATCATGAAATTGCGGGTCTGGTTCGGTTTTTTAACCCGGCAAACGAAGTTGGTCTTGGCATCTGGCAGGTGATTAACACGTATAATCCCTATCTCAAAGCTCAGTATGACCAGGCAGACTATGCCACAGCCGCCGACTGGATCAAACCGGTGCTGTACCACACACCGGCTGGCGCGCGCTTTGCCAGCTTCGCGGCAGCTTGGCACAAAGGGGTGTTGGCCGATACGACGCCTGAGGGCGCTTATCAGGCTTTGGCAACGGTGCTCGGGCTCAATGATTTTATCGCGCCGCCTGAGGAAGCGCCGCTGGCTGGCTTCAAGGCGGAATACATCAAACGCTGGACGGAAAACCTGATCGCCGATACCGGCGGCCGCTGCAAGGTCTATCCGGGAATCGGCGTTGGCGTCGGCGATGGGGGCACGAGCAAACCCATCACCCCGCAGGAAGTTCGTGAGGGCGTCGAAGCCGCGCTGGATGGCGGCGCGCAGGGCATCCTGATCTCACGGAATTATTCTGAAGCGAATTTGGATGGTTTGGCCGCAGTGGGCCAGGTGTTGAGGGAGCGAGGATTGTTATGACGATTCGTGCTGCAATTTTAGGGGCGAGCTTTGCGCAGGCAGCGTATTTACCCGCTCTTCGTACTATCGATGATGTGGACATCGTCGGTATCGCCAGCGCTCGCCTCTCGAGCGCGCAGGCGGTGGCGGAGAAATTCGCCATTCCTGCTGCTTATGACGATTGGCGCGTTCTGCTTGATCGGCATGAGGCGGATCTCGTTTGTGTGGTCACGCCGCCGGTATTCCATGCGCCAATGACGCTGGCCGCGCTTGAGCGCAATGCCCATGTCATTTGTGAAAAACCTTTTGCGATGAATGCGGATGAGGCGCGCCAGATGTACGAAAGCGCCGAGGCGCGCTCGCGGGTGCATATGATGGGCCACGAGCTGCGTTTCAATCCGAATCGCCGCAAGATCCGCCAATTGATCGAGGAAGGGTACATCGGCAAGGTGCGCCACATCAACATGCTCAACATCTCGACGGCGTGGGGCGATCCGGCGTCGCGTCCGAAAGGCGATTGGTGGTCTGATGCTGCGATGGGAGGAGGACGGCTGGGAGCCAACGGATCGCATCAAATTGATCTGCTGCGTTTTTGGCTGGGCGATGTGGGTGCTGTCACCGGTGAGGTGCTGACGATGGTGCCCGATCGCGTGGACAAGACGACCGGAGAAGCTTGGACGGCGACGGCTGACGACTTCGTCAGTTTCACAGCTGAGATGGTGAACGGCGCGATCGCGTCGGTCTTTCTCAGCGGCGTGGCCCGTCATGGGGTTGGCAACCAGACGACGATCTACGGAAGCGAGGGCACTATTCGCCTGTTTGATGCGGATGAGAAGTTGATGGTTGCGCGCGCGGGAGAGGACTTCGTCGATATGAGCGAAACCGATCCCAATGCCGATTTGCCCGGTATTAACAGCGGGATTTGGAACGTTTCGTTCGTCGGTTTAATGCAAGAGGCCACGTCTGCTATTCGTGAAGCGCGGCCGCCAGCATGGGGGGCTACGTTCGCAGATGGTTACGCCTGCCAGCGCGTGATGGATGCGGTGCGCCAAAGCTGGGCCGAGCGGCGTTGGATTCGACTGGTGTGATTAAAGTGGCGGATCAACGGTGAAGTTTGTTTCTGGTGCAGGTGGTATGAAGCGCTGTCGCTGCGAGCAGCGCTGTGGAGTGGCGGTGTGAACGAGCTTCTTGCTGGCAAAGGCGCCATCATTACAGGCGCGGCTGAAGGTCTGGGCAAGGCGATTGCATTTGCTTACGCGCAGGCCGGGATGCGGCTGGCCTTGATCGACATTCAGGCTGAAAAGCTGCGCGCTGTCGTCGATGAACTCACCACAAGTGGCGCGGATTGCTATGCGGTGATCGCTGATTTATCGGATGCTGCCGCGACCGAGACGGCGGCGGTCAAATCGCTGGCGCTCATCGGGACGCCGCGCGTCCTCGTGCACAATGCAGCGCTGCTTAACGAACGCCCATTTGCTGAAGTCGATCTCCTGAGCTGGCAGCGTGAACTTAACGTGGGCCTGCAGGCTGCTTATATTCTCACGCATGCGGTTTGGGAACCGATGACGGTGGCTGGCGGCGGCAGCATCATCTATGTGTCTTCACGATCTGGCATCGTCGGCTTTGCGGGTGAGAGCGTGTACTGCGCGTCAAAACATGGGCTGGAGGGGTTGATGAAATGCTTAGCGATAGAAGGGGCCTCGCGCAACATCGCCGTTAACACGGTGACGCCTGGTATGTACATGCGCACGCCGATGTCAGAGCGAACCTATCCCGAAGCGCTGAAACGCCAGTGGGTTGATCCGAGCGTGCTCGCTCCAGCTTTTGTGCAGCTGGCAGCGCAGACGGCCGACGGCATTACCGGCCAGCGCGTCAGCGCTTGGGAGATGGTTCATGAAGGAAAATCGTGATCATGCGGGATATCTATGATTATATCGACGCGCACACCGATGAATACGTGCGCGATTTGCAAACACTCGTGCGTCAGCCCAGCATCTCTGCACAAAATATCGGGCTGCGCGAATGTGCCGAACTCGTGTTGAAACTGATGCGCGATGATGGGCTGGATGCGCATCTGCATGAACTAGAAGGCGGCCCTCCCGTGATCACGGGGCATATGACGACGCCGCGCTCCAACAGGACGATGCTGTGCTATTCACACTATGATGTGCAGCCGCCCGATCCGCTCGACGCTTGGACGCACGGCGGCCCGTGGTCGGCGGCGATCGTTGATGGGGTGCTTTATGGGCGTGGCGCGACCGATAACAAAAGCGGCGTGCTGGCGTTTAACAAAGCGGCAAAAGCCTTTTTGCAGGTACGCGGCGAGCTGCCCGTCAATTTGAAGTTTATCATCGAAGGCGAGGAGGAGATCGGCAGCCTGCATCTCGGCCCGTGGGTCGAGCGCAATGCCGAACTGCTGCGTGCAGATGGCATGCACTGCCTTGATGGTTCGGTCGATACGGCAACGGGCCTGCCGGATATCGATCTCGGCTTGAAGTCGGTGCTGTTCATTGAACTGATCGCGCGCGGCGCCAAGCAAGATGTGCACTCGCTCAATTTCCCGCTGCTGCCTGCGCCCGCCTGGGACCTGGTGCGCGCCCTCAATACGATTATGGATGCAAATCGACGTATTCTCATTGATGGGTGGTATGACGGTCTGTATGAGCTGCAAGAGGAAGACTACGAGCAGCTTGAGGCAAAAGCGCGGCGCGTCGATCTCAGCAAGCTGAAGGATGAATGGGGGATCAGCCAGTTTGCGTTGGGCCGTGATGGGATCGATGCGATTCGGGCGCGCGCCTACGAGCCAACGGCCAACATCGCGGGGCTGATCAGTGGGTATACCGGCCCCGGCTCCAAAACGATCGTCCCGCATGAAGCGCGCGCGAAGATGGACTTCCGGCTCGTTCCACATCTCGAACCTGATACAGCGGTGCAAAAGCTGCGCACTCATCTCGATAAACACGGTTTCGAACATATTGAGATTAAGTTTGAGGCACGCTCTGAACCGCCGTATAAGATTTCAGTCAAAGAACCGATGGCGCAGGCAGTGATCGCCGCAGCCATGGAGATCTACGGTGAGATGCCGATCGTCAACGGCGTCTCGGCCGAGGGAACAATACTCAAGCACGTATGCATTCCGTGCGTGCTAACCGGCTTTGCAAACCCAGGGGCTAACCTGCACGCGCCTGATGAAAACATCCGGATCGATGCCTATATTCGGGGCATCAAATATGCTGCCGCTATCATGCATCATTTCGGCAAAAGTGGCTGATGTATTCATCTCGTGCTTTTATCACAAAATTACGACGCATGGCAAAAACCCGCCATGCGTCACATCCGGCACGGCGATCTGGTTGGCCCCGGCATTGTGCTCATCGCAGCCCTGCAAGGGCTGGATTGGCTTCCGCTCAAGCGCGCGCTGCAAGCCTGCGGCATCCCCTTAATGAACATTCCAGAGCTGGTCATCCGGGAGACACTGGCCGAGCTGCCCGCTTATGCGACCCGTCACAGCCTTGCGTGGGGAATCGCGCATATGCTTGAGTCGCGAGATTTGGCACTGCCGAGCCTCTCGTAAGGTGCTTTTTATTACTTATTTACTTTGTTTGACCAGACTTTAACAGCGCGTTCTCAGCTCTCGTACTAAAATGATACTAAGCACGTGCTGATTTTAATCTCACGTCACTCCGTTTGGGGTGCCCGAATGTGGCGCCTTCACAAATGGAGCCGGATCGAGCGAAAAGAGCTGGTCGTGGATACATCTTTTCACTCGATGTCTGATCACCTCATTCTGAATCGTTCATAACAGGTACAGGAGCCATGAGTAAAATCCGAATTCTTGCAATCCTTGTATTCGTCGCGATTCTTGTGATAGCGGCGCTGCCTGCCAGCGCGCAGATTCCGGGCGTGAGGCTGACATGCAACGATCGTGTGATCGACAATGCTGCTGAAGTCGTCTTGAACTTGCGTCCTGGAACGTACACGGTCACCGCGTTGGGGATCGGCGGGTTCGACCCAATGATGGGCGTGGTGGTCACCGATACTGACAACGTGATTGAGTGCGTCGATGACTCGCCTAGCGCTGCCAGCTACTCCGCAAACCTGCCGACGACAGGCCTTGTCACACCTTCATCGTTCAATTCACAAATTACGTTTACGCACAGCGGCAGCGGCTTCGTTGATTATTCGGTCGTCGTGGGCGGCTTTGGCGCCCGCAATGGCGAGTTCCTGCTGATCGTCGAGAACATGGCCGTTACTGCTGATGATGGCTCGGGCGATGGCGCCGGCGATCCGTTCAGCGTCTATACCTCGCAAAATCTGATCGCTTCTGGCGTGCCTATCACCGCGTATATGCTGGCTGCCAATACGGGACTTGATCCGCTCATCTATATCTGGAATGCCGATCGACAGGTCGTGGCGACCATTGATGGCCAGCGTGTCGTCTGCGATGATGCCGGCAACCCGAGTTTATGCTGGGGCAACAGCGTCTCGCTAAACGGATCTTCTGTCACCGTTCGCAACAATCGGCAGGTGCCCGGCGGTAATTTTGATGCGATGCTGTCGATCCCGGTTCAGATTGTGAACCCCGACCAGTGGCTTAACTTCCACTTCACCAGTTTCAACCAAACGTCTTTTGGAGACTACATCGCTGCTTTCCATATGGGGATCGACAGCACCGGAGCGGGGCTTGCAGGTCCGGTCGGCCCAGTCGCTACGCCGGTCGTCCCGGCTGCTACGGCTGAACCGAGCGCACCTTCAACAGTAGTCGCTTTGGCCTGCGCCGACACTGCGCAGGGGATCGCGGGCCCAACTGGCACGACGGTTACCGTCTCGTGCCCGGCGGGCTGCACTTCTGGCTCCATTTGGGGCACTGATGTTTACACCGATGATTCAACCGTCTGCCGCGCGGCGCAGCATGCGGGCGTAATCACAGCGCAGGGCGGCACGTTCAACGTCACGATCCTCGATGGCCAGTCCGCCTACAGAGGGTCGACGCGCAACGGCATCGAATCCATGTCCTGGGGAAGTTGGAACCGGTCGTTCTCGGTGAGCGCAGCCAGCGGGCAGGCCGTGCAGCCGCCTGCCTCAAGCGGCACGATCGAGTTTGGTCAAACCATTCGCGGTAACCTCGTTTCCGATCGCGAAGATAACATCACCTTCCGCGCCAGCGCCGGCGACCGGGTGACGATCGATATGGTCAGCGATGCATTTGACACCTATCTCATCCTGATCGGCCCCGATGGTGCTGAAGTGGCGCGTGATGATGACAGCGGAGACGGATTCAATGCGCGCATTGAGAACGTCGCGCTGCCGCAGAGCGGCATCTACACGATCGTCGCGCGCGGCTGGCTTTTGTCGGCCTCTGGCCCTTATGACCTGACGCTGACGCGAGGCGGAGCCGCGCAGCCACCGCAGCCGCAACCACCCGCTGGTTCGATGCTCTCCTATGGAATGACAGTGACCGGTAATTTGCCCAGCGGTGGCCGCGATGCCTATACTTTTTCGGGCACGGCTGGCGATGTCATCACCATCGACATGATCAGCGCTGAGTTCGATACGTTCCTTGAACTGATCGGGCCGAACGGCGTCGAAGTGACGCGCGACGACGACAGCGGTCAAGGGCTGAATGCTCGTATCGAAAATTTTGCCCTGCCCACAACCGGGACCTATACGATCATCGCGCGTGGTTTCGCTGGCGCATCAGGGTCGTATACCCTGACGCTCTCGCGGGGCAGCGGGGCAGCGACGACAACGATCCCGGCTGGCGGGTCGATCGAATATGGACAAACGCTTCGCAGCGTTCTCTCACCGAATGCGCGCGACAGCTATACGTTCGCTGGGACGGCCGGAGAGCGCGTGACGATCGATATGATCAGCGCCGAATTCGATACGTTCCTTGAGCTGATCGGGCCGAACGGCGTCGAGGTAACGCGCGATGACGATGGCGGGCAGGGGTTCAATGCCCGTATCGAAAACTTCTCGCTCCCTTCAACCGGCACCTACACCATCATCGCACGGGCTTTTGGCAGTGGCGGCGGCAGCTATGAGCTAACCCTTGTGCGGGCTGGCGCTGCGAGCGCGTCGAGCTCTATAAGCTATGGTCAGTCGTTG
>DAOTYT010000375.1:0-13826 GCA_034434615.1 Anaerolineae bacterium
TCGAAGCGCGTGCCGTCGGGCGAGTCGGTCGCGTTCATGCTGGCCGAGGCGTCGATGATCAGCACGAGCTGCCCTGCGCTGACCGTCGGCACTTCGATGAAGGGCCGCGCCAACGCCAGCACGAGCAGCAGCAAGATCAGAAGCTGCAAGAACAACAGCAGATTGCGGCGCAGGCGCTGCCACGGGGTGTTCGCCTCGCGGTCGCGCAGCACCTGCTGCCATAAGAACGTGCTGGAGACAGCGACTTCGCGCCGGCGCAGCCGCAGCATATAGAGCAGGACGATGGGGATGGCCAGCAGCAGCCCAACGAACGCAGCAGGGGCGAGAAACGACATTATTTCGTTATATCAGGCAAATCGTCGAAGTGGGCGAGCGTTTCCTCCCAGGGTTCACAGCGCTTGTGGTCACGGGGGAGCGACGCGAGGTTGTGGATGATCCATTTGCCTTGAAAGTACGCCGGCGGCGCGGTCTTTTCGACCATGACAAGGGACTCCAACTCAATCTGTGCCCTCGATCATAAACCGACTCGGGCCGATCGCCAAACAGTGCGGCGACGATTTGCGAAAACGCAGGGAAAGCAGAGGGTAAATTGCAGCGGGGGCGGCGTTCGCGCCGCCCCCATCAGGGGGCCCTAGGGCCATTATCGACTCTCGCCTGCCATCTCAGTGTAGCGGCGGCGCGCTGTCTCGGCGAGATCTTTATCGGCGACCACATCGCCACCGCGCACGGTCGCGCCGATGACGATGGCCGCGCTGACCAGCACGAGGTTCTTGATGATATACTGCCCCTCCAGCGTGGGCGCGATCGGGAAGCGGGTGAACGTCTCCTCTGGGAACAGGAAGATGGGCGTGATCGTGCCGAGCATCTGCACGAACAGCAGCAGCAGCGTGATGCGCATGAATTTGCCGGTTAGCAGGCCGAGGCCGATGAGCACCTCCCACCCGGCCAACAGCGGCAGCGAGAGGTTTGGCGTGACGATGCCGAAAGTCAGCGTCTCGATGGTGCGGGCGGCGAGATCTTCGGCCGGGCTGAGATCGGGAAAGAACTTCAAGATGCCGAACCAGAAGAAGACAATACCGATCGAAGTGCGCAGCAAGGTGATACCGTAGCGTGCCATCGTTCGCGTAATCGCCCGGTCGATCGGGCCGAGGCGCTCCTCAAACCAGTTCATGACAAACCCTCCACACTTACAGTCCAGGTTTCTTTGTGATGATCATCACAATTATACCAGGGCAGACCCTCTGCCGTGCTCAGCAGCAGCTAAGAGTCCGATGAGACTGGCGGTCGATTGCAAACAGTTCGTATGGCCCGCTCTCTTCGCGGAATCTCTTGCACATTTTTGTAGATATGTTACGATTTTTTCGCAGTTCAAAGATTAGAGGAGATCTGTATATGTCTGTCACGACTCATGCGGGTCAGGCATCGGCCGTATCCGTCGTTGAAGCGGAAAAGCGGCCGATTGCGCTGACCATCCTGACGATCGTCACGCTCATCGGGCTGGGCATCGGGCTGTACATGGGCCTGGTCTATGCCGGCACCGATTTGCAGCAAGGAGAAATTCAGCGCATTTTTTACATTCACATGCCGTCATTTTTTGGCGCGTTTGTAGCCTTCGGCGCGACGGTCGTCGGCGGCATCGCCTACCTACGCACCCGCAACGCCAAATGGGATCGGCTGGCCGTGGCTGGGGTTGAAGTGGGGCTGGCGCTGGCCATCATCAACCTCGTGACCGGCTCGGTGTGGGCGCGGCCGATCTGGAACACGTGGTGGAACTGGGACCCGCGCCTGACGTCTGAGGCGATCATGATCCTCACCTATGCTGCCTACCTGATGCTGCGCAACGGCATCGAGAACCCGGAGCAGCGGCGGCGGTTCGCTTCGGTCTACGGCATTCTCGCTTTTGCGACCGTGCTGATCACGCTGCTGATCACGCGCATCCGGCCGGATACGATCCATCCGGTCGTGATCGGCCCGGTGTTTACCGATGCCAGCATGATGAATGTGCAGGGCGATTTTGAGCTGGCGGCGACGCCGGGTGTTTCAGCGGCGCTGGGCGTTAACATGTTGGTGTGGGGCCTGCTGCTGCCGGTCACCCTGCTGTGGTACCGGCTGCGGCTGGAGAATCGCGCTGAGCACGTCAACGCGCTTAAGGCGCAGGTTTTAAGCGAGTGAGGCGCGCACACAAAGGATCGATCGGATGCAGAAATTGACATCCCTGACGCGCGGGTGGGTCGCCGCGATCGTTGTGATGCTGCTGGCGCTTCCTGGCCCGCTGCTGGCGCAGGAGGTCCTCGGCCCTTCAGCTTTTTATAACAGCCGCGACGGCTTTCATATTCTGATCCCAGCAGGGTGGGAGAACCGCAGCACCGAGGCCTATGCGCATTTCCATCATGCTGAGACGGCCGTCGATGTGTACGCGATCACGCGGCCGCTGCAGGCTGGGCAGGATGACGCGCTGGCGGCCGCCTTCGCGGGACTGCCGATCGAGCGGCCAGCCGCGCCGGCCGAGGTGCGGACGGTCAATCTCGTGAACGGAGAGTGGACGCAGCAGATCAGCATCAATGCGCCGCGGCGCACGACCGTCTACACCCAGCCATTCGCCGAAAGCCTGCACGTGATCGTGTGGGACAGCCCAACCGGCAGCGCGCAGCCGGCGATCGTGCCGGGCGAGGAAATCGAGTCAGGGTTAGAGGCTGCGCTGGCCGCCCTCGGTTTTACTGAGGCTGAAGCCGCCTCCCTCGACGACAGGGCGATCGGCGCACAGACATGGACGATCGCGAGTTTTGAGGATGACCCGGCCGCCGCGATCGCCCGCGTCCGCGGCACTTTGACCTATGCCGTGGTCGCCCTTGAGCCAGTCGAGTCGATCGAAGCGCTGCCGCTGTTCTTCATGCAGCTGAGCGACTATTTCGTCACCCCGCAGACGACGCCATTCCTGTATCTCGGCTTGGCCGCAACGGCACTGGTGATGTTGGTTCTGATCGGCAGCATGGCGCTGCGCGCCCGCGCTCTGAAACAAGAAGCGATCACGATCGCTGCGCTGGCGCAGGAAGATCGAGCGGCGGCCGGCCCACAGAACATCGCATCGTCTTAAAGCGCGGGCTGCAGCTTTGTCCCTCTGCTCGCCCCTCGCCTGCAGCCCGCAGGCGAGGGGCTTTTGTTTCATGCCCAAATGGGCCTGACCAACGGACGAACACTGCCCTGTACGCGCGGGGGGCTTTGGGTTAAGCTTCTGGCGTGATGCGCTGGATCGCCCGAACTTTTCGACTAACGCTGCGCCTGCTGCGCTTCGGCGGGCTGCTGGCGCTCATGCTGGTTCTGCTCCAGTATTCTTCGGTGCCGTTCGGCCAGCCATGGGCGATGGCGGCGCTGCTGGCGCGCGACTGGCAGTTCGACTATGTGGGCTGGGAGATCAACGCGCTGGCCGTCAAAGCGCGGCAGACGCTGTGGGGGCTTCACCCGTTCATGACGGAAGCCGATCGATCGGCGTTCGTGCGCGCGTATATGGCCGATCTCGCTGTCGCGCAGCGGCTGGAGGGCGCGGTGAGCGCCCTCTATGCTGACCCAGCCGTGGGTGATCCCTCTGCCGCCAGCGCTGAGCTGCGGGCAGAGCGCGATGCCCTGCGCCGCGATTTGGCGGCCCGCCAGCCGCTGGCCGAGGCGATCCTCGAAGGGCAGGTGGCGGCCGTGCTGGTTGAGCAGGGGTTTGGCGTTGCCGGGCAGATCCTGCCCCCGATCGCGATGCATTTCACGCAGGTTCCCAACCTGCTGGTCGTCTCGCCGCGCGACGAGATCCGCTTCGACATCTCGATCAACCTGTACCCGATGCCGGTCGATGAGCAGGCCGCGCTCGAGGCTGCCATCGACGAGGCGCTGGACGCGGCCTCGCTGATCGTACCGCTCGGCGGCATCGCGCTGTACCCGGCGATGATCCTCGAGACGACCTCGATCGGTTTTGCGCTCGATACGTTCGCGCACGAATGGCTGCATCATTATCTCTATTTCTTCCCGCTGGGGCTGGAATACGACTTCGCCAGCGAGACGCGCATTATCAACGAGACGACGGCTACCCTGTTCGGCCGCGAGATGAGCCGGCTGGTGCTTGAGCGGTATTACCCCGATCTGGCCCCGCCGCCCCCCGCGCCTGCGCCGAGCGAGGCTGCTCCGGCTCGTCCTCAACCGCCATCTCCACCGGCGTTCGATTTCGGCGCGGCCATGCACGAGACGCGGGTGACCGTCGATGCGCTGCTGGCGGCCGGCGATATCGAGGGCGCCGAGGCCTATATGGAGGAGCGGCGGCGGCTGTTCGTGGCCAACGGCTTTCCGATCCGGAAGCTGAACCAGGCCTATTTCGCGTTCTACGGGGGGTATCAATCGGGCGCGCCGGGGGCCGGCGGCCAAGACCCGATCGGGCCGGCAGTGCAGGCGCTGCGCGATGCCAGCCCGTCGCTGCACGACTGGGTGGTGACGATGCGGACGATCACAACGCGCGAGGCGCTGCTGGCGGCCGCCGGCATGGCGGGCGAGTCGTGATCGGCGCAAAGGCGCCCTCAGCCAGCGATGGCGTGCAGCAGCGCCGCGGTCGCCTCGACCATGCGGTCGAAATCGAAGCGATCGAGACCTGCGCCCGCTTCAGCGGCCAGCGCGGCGCGGCGGCCGGGGCGAAACGCTTCATCCAGCGCTGAGCGCAGCGCCTCAAGGTTGATGTAAGGCACGAGCAGCCCATTGACGCCATGCTGAACGATCTCCGGGTTGCCCCCCTTCTCGCTGGCAATGACCGGCGTGCCGACGCGCAGGCTCTCGAGCAGCGTATGCGACAGCCCCTCATAACCGGAATAGAGCGCGACGTAATCGGCGGCGCGCATGTAGAGCGGAATGCGCTCGTGCGGAAGGCGGCCGAGAAAGGTGACGCGCTCGGCCACTGCCATTCGCGCGGCCTGCGCACGCGCCTCGGCGAGCGCGGGGCCATCGCCAGCGACCAGCAGGTGGACGGCAGGCACGGCCGTCAGCGCCGCGATCAGATGATCGATGCCCTTCCAGGGCAGCAGGCGGCCGACGGTCAGCACGAGCGGCGCATCTGGCAGGGCCAGCCGCGCGCGCGCTTCAGCCTGCGGCAGCGCGGCGGCGGCGGCGACCGCTGCATCTGGCGGCGGCGCGTTGTAGATGAGATGCACCCGCGCTGCATCTGCTCCCCAAGCCATGACCATGCGCTTGAGGTAGGCGCTGGGCACGATGACGGCATCCATCGCCCGTACCTCGCGGACGAGCCGCTGTTTATCGAGTGTGACGGGCAGCCCATAGCGGCGCGTTTGGAAGACGTCGATATCTTCGTCGGGCGGTATCCAGCCTTTGCGGATGGCGCGCTCCCATGCCGCATCGCCGACGACCTTGAGGACGCGCGGCGCGCGGCGGCTCCCGATCAGCGGCAGGCCGGGCTGGTGGATGAAGACGAGATCGGCCCAGCCCAGCAGCGGACGCGCGGCGCGCGCATAGGCGGCCATCCGCAGCGGGTAAGCCCGCCGGACGATACGCGTGACGGGATAAGGCTCTGGCGGGCCGCTGGCCGCATCGCTGAAGGTGAGCGCGTGGATGTGCCAGCCGCGCGCCTGCAGGTGCGGCAGGACAGCGCGCAGATAGGTGGCAGGGCCGCCCGGTTCTGGATGGAAAATGCCGGAAGCGACGAACAGCCTGCGGCTCATGCAGCTCAGTTTAAGGCGAACGTGCCGGCGCTAAAGGTGGCGCGCCCACTTTGGAAGGCCCGGATGAGCTGCTCGGCTTCTTCGACCGCGTCAGCATAGGCGGTGTATTCGAGGCAGCGGCCGCCGGCCTGCACGAAGACGTTGTACAGCTCCCAGATCAACCGCCCGCGCACAAAGACGATCAACCCGCAGTTTTCGAGGTCGTAGGTCGCCATGGCATGGCGGAAGTGCTTGCCGTAATTGGCAGGCAGGTAGTGCGCTCGTTGATACTCCAAAATATAATTGACGCGGTGAGGAACCTGCGCGCGCAGCGCATTGTGGCGATCGCTCGTCACGGCCACTTCGGCCCACGTCCAGCGTCCGAAATAGTGAATGTGGATGATCGTTCGTGCAGTGTCGTACCAATCAACTGTGATGGGCATCGAAGCGAGCCGTCTCCGTGAGTGCGCTGTGAAGCGATTTTAATCTAAATTGCTTGTATACTATCGCTATTACACATTGAAACGAATGTGAAGAATGTCACCATTTTTGACGACATACTCCTTTCCTTCCAGCCGCACGCGGCCAGCGGCCTTCAGCGCCGCTTCGCTGCCCGCCGCGATCAGATCGTCGTAAGTCATCACTTCGGCGCGGATGAAGCCTTTTTGCAGGTCGCTGTGGATGACGCCGGCCGCTTCCGGCGCCGTCGCGCCGATGTGAACGCTCCACGCGCGCACTTCATCCTCGCCGACGGTGTAGAACGACTGGATCTCCATCAGTTCGTATGAAAGGCGGATGACTTTCGCGGCGCTCAGCTCAGCGATGCCGTACTCGGCCATGAAGACGGCGGCATCATCGGGATCGAGCTGCGCCAGCTCAGCCTCGATCTTGCCTTGCAGCGCGACGACGCGGCTGTGAGCGTGCGGGTACTCAAGGGTTGGTTCAGGGGTGCGTTCATCGGTATTGAGCACGATCAGCGTGGGTTTGAGCGTGAGGAAGCCATAGCCGCGCAGGGGCTTGGTCTCGGCCTGGGTGAGGCCGAGATCGCGCAGCGGCTGCTCGGCTTCGAGCGCGGCCTTCAGGCGCTGCATCATTTCCAGCTCATCGGTGACAGCTTTATCGGCGGTGCGGCCCTTGCGGCGCAGCTCAGCATCGAGCTTCTCGAGGCGCGTTTCGACGGTGACCAGATCGGTCAGCAAGAATTCGCCATCGAGGATGCCGACATCGCGCGCCGGATCGACCGTCTCGTAAGGATGGGGCACGTTTTCATCGGCGAAGACGCGCACGACGTGGACGAAGCCGTCGAGGCCAGACAGTTCATTGCGGAACTGGCCTTTCAGCCCGCCCTCGCCGATGCCCTTATCCAGCCCGCCGATATCGACATAGGTCACCTGGGTGTAGGTGGTCTTGCGCGGCTGGTACAGGGCGCTCAGCCGGTCGACGCGGGCATCGGGCACGTTGACGACGGCGGTGTGCACCTCGAACTGGCCGCTGGTGGCGGCGCCAGTTGGCAGGCTGCTGCGGGTGAGCGCGTTGAAGATGGTGGTTTTGCCGCTGTTGGGCAGGCCGATGATGCCGAGTCTCATGCCGGTATCAATCCATGTGCATGCGAGTGATAAGCGCTGCAAGTATACTGGCAAACGCTGCCCGGTCGTAGAGGCAAGTGCGCAGGGCGCGGACCTCACTGTGCGGGGCCAATCGTCTGCCGCCAGGCGAGCGACCACGGCGAGTCGCCGTCGGCCGGTTCGATCACAAAGTGGTAGCGCCCGCCAACTTCGACCGTGAACCCGATCGTGCCGTCGCCGGCGGCAATCAGCAGCGTCTCGCCGATGCCGTCGCCGGCCGCGACCAATTCGACGCGAGTGGGCATATCGGCGGGAAAGTGATAATCAAGGCGATAGACGCCGGGCAGCAGGTCGGCTGGCCGGTCGGCGATGCCGCGGCCGCTGGCGCGTCCCTCAGGGCGCGGGTGGTCACCGAGGCCGACGATCGCGCCATCTGGCCCGCGCACCAGTACACGGTCGAACGCCCGCCGCCGGCGGGCGATCAGCGACAGCATGCTGAGGACGATCAGCGCGAGCGCAGCGGCGCCAATGAATTCCGCCAGCGTCACTCGAAGCGCACCTTGACGCGCGTGCCGCGCCGAATCGTCACGTAACCGTCGTCATCGCCGCGCAGCGCCCAATCGCCGGCGTTGACCAGCCCCACCCAAAAATCGCCGCGCGCCTTCAGGCCGCCTAGTCTACGGCTGTTGGCGATCGCGTACAGCCGGTCGCGGCGGATGGTCGCGGCGCGGGCGATCAAAACCTGCTCGGTAATGCCGTTCTCGCCAACTTTGGAGCGGATCGGCGCGCCGAGCACCTGCTCGGCCGGGCGCAGCAGGTCGCGCTCGGTGCCCCAGTTGCCATGATGAACGCCGGCGTCAAAAATGAAGGCCAGCGCCAGCGGCGTGACGAGGCCGCGCGGCGCGATGCTGCTGCGCTGCGTGACCTCCCAATAGGCGTTGGTCGCATAATGATCTTGCGCCGCCTGCATAACCGGATCGCGCGAGAGACGGATGAGCAGCGCGCGGAAGCCGGTGTCGTGGCGCAGCGACGCATCGCGCCGGCGCACGCGCTCCATATACAGATCATTGAGCTGACGGGCCGGCGCGCCCGTCCCTTTGGAAAGGTACAAGCTGAGCAGTTCCTCCAGCGCGCCCGAAGCGAGCGTCGCTTGAAACCGGCCGTAACTGACGATGCCGGCGTCGTAGGTTTGGTAGGTGGCGTAGCTGCCGCCTTCAAAGGCGGCCGTGATGTTGAACGCTGCTTTGCGAACGCGTTCCAGCTCGGCCGCTGCATCGGGCGTTTCGGGCCTGGTCTTGTCGCGCTCCATAGTGATCGGCCGGGCGGGCAGCGCCAGCGACCCATAGCCAAACAACCCGCATTCACCGTGGATCTCGATCAAGTCCTCGCGCACCCAGCCGGTGCGGCCGTCAGGCAGCGCCAGCTTGAACCATTGGTAAACATGGCCGCGCACGCTGGCGCCGGTTTCATCGGGCTGCACATCGAGCACGTGCAGGTCATGCGTGCCGACGGGCAGCAGGCCGACCGGTTGGGTGTGCGTTCCGGCCCCAGCCCGCACATTGATGGATGAAATATCGGAGATCATGCGCACGCTGGCCAAACAGTGTGGGCTCGTCATCGTCAATCCTTCATGATGTCATCGCATCCTCAAACGCCTTCGTGCCGCCGCAGCGGCGCCGTCGTAAGCTGTATCACCACACCAACCCGCGCGCCGCGACCGGCCACGCCACCTCGATACAGCCGGCGCGCACGCCGTACAAGACGTTGTGCAGGTTGCTGACGACGCAGGTGTGCACCGGCACGATATGCACGACCGCGCCGATCTCTGGCCCCGGATCGCAGGCGCTCACATCGAGGTAGCCGTGCTCCTCATTCAGCTTGTAAAGCCGCGCTTCCGGATATTCGAGCACGAAGCCGTGAACACCATCGACGGTTTCGCTGGCCAACGATTTGCTGCCCGCATCGAGGATGGCGCGGCTGGGCGTGGGCCGGCTGACGACCGTCGAGCGTACGGTCATGGCGCAGTTGGCGAGCGCGGCCGCGCCTTCGAGCACGGTGCGCCAGTCGTTGAACACATAGGTGCCAATGCGAAGCTCGGTCAGTTCGGGCACGTCGGCAGCGTGCAGCGCTGCGCCCGTGCCGCCGCCGCTCACGCAGTCCACGCCGATGCCGGCCGCGTCGAGGCGCGCCAGCGCTTCCCGCAGCGGCTCGCGCACGGCTGGGCTGCTGGGGTAAACCAGCAGGCCGGCGAAATGCAGGTGCTCGTCGGCATCGATGCGTTTGGCCAGCTCCAGCGCCCGATCGAGCGGGGCGCCAGCGCGCTGGATATCGGTCTCGAGTTCGACGAATACGCGCAGCGCGATGCCGTTGGCGGCCGCCGCCTCTGACAGGCCGGTGATGACTGGCAGGCTGTCGGCCGAGACGGCGATGCGATTGTAAAGCGCGAGATCGGCCAGCCGCTGCGCTTTGGCTGGGCCGACGATGTTGTAGGGCAGCAGGATGTCGTCGAAGCCGGCCTCGACGAAGATCGCCGCCTCGCTCAGCTTCTGGCAGGCGATGCCGCGCGCCCCCGCCTCGATCTGCCGGCGGGCGATGGCAGGGATCTTGTGCGTTTTAATGTGCGGACGCAGCGCCAGCCCGAGATCATCGCAGCGCCGCTGCATGCTGAGGATGTTGCGCTCCATGATATCCAGATCGATCAGGACGCTGGGGGTTTCAAGCGCGGCAACTTCCATCATCGCTGGCTCCTCATCGAGGGTAGAATTCAGGCAGTGTGCAGCGGGCACAGGCGATATTGGGGACGTCCTCGCCTTCCAGCAGGCCAGCGAACCAATCGAGGAAGCGCACGCCTTCGACTTGCAGCGTATAGAACAGGTCGAGCGGCAGGATGGTATGCGAGACACCCCAGCCGAGATAACTGCGGAAGTTCGCGTGTTCGGCCTGTAAACGCTCGAAGCTGGCGCGCATGCGCGGTTCCCAGGCGGTGCGATCGCCGCCCTGCAGGCCGAAGAACGAGATCTGCACCAAGTCGTTGAAGGCCGTATACTGCGAGAAGACGACCTCCGGGTAGCGTTCTGCCAGCAGCCCGTAGAGATCGTCGTTGAAGGTGGCCGTCTCGATCTGGGCGAAGGCGGCCTCCTCGGGCAGGCCAGCGCGAGTCGCCCACACATCGAGGCCGGGCCAGTCTTCCGGCAGCACGCCGACCCCAGCATCGCCAAAGACGACGGCGCGCGCCGCAGGATAAGCCGTTAGGATGGCGTCCGTATGGTAGATGGCGCCGTATGCGCCGGCGCTGCTGCCCGTGATCAGCACACGTTCAGGCGCCTCGATCTGGTCGAACAGCCAGCCGAGCGCCGCGCGGGCATTGGCGCGCCCGGCGTGGTGAATGGTGAAGGCATCCTCGCCAGCGCCATACTCGACCAGTGCCGCGCCGGTGTGAACATCGCCGGTGCAGTAAGGGATGAAGAGCAAAGTCGTCTCGAGCAGCGGGTTTTCGGGGTCGGCAAAATCAAACATGCCGCGGTAGAAGCCGAGTTCTTCGTCGAGCGTGCCGACGGAGTCATCGAACGGGCCGCCCAGCGCGCAGGTCTCGGCATCCCAGCAGGCACCGCCGCCCTGAAAGTAGATCGTCAAATCTTCCGGCCGGCCCGGTCGCACGAAGAAACGGTACGGCGTCCCACGCGAGCAGATCGTCTCGCCGCCCGGCTCGATCGTGTTCCAGCCCGCAGCCAGATCGGCGAGCGCAGGCAGCGGGGCGGCCTCAGCTGCCTGCGACGGCGCGGGGCCGCTGCTGCCAGCGCCGCTGCTGCCAGCGACCAGCAGCGCCAGCAGCGCGACGACGCAGGCTGAGCGTGAGCTGTGGATCATCGTCGGTCTCGTTATTCTCATCTTGATTTATGCTTTCCTGATCGGTAGACGTGTTGTTCATCACGGCGCCGCTTCGAGCAGCTCCAGCGCGAGCGCGAGCGCGCGATCGGTGCTCAACTGCTTGACGCGCCCGCGGTCTCCGGGGTAAATATCATGGTCGATATGGACGGCTGGCGCGCCGACCGCTCCGCGGATCGCGATGCCAATGAAGGTGAGGCCGACCGGCTTGGTCGGCGTTGCGCCGCCCGGCCCGGCGATGCCGGTGATGCTGATGGCGACTTCAGTCGCGAACAGGTTGAGCACGCCGAGCGCCATCTCGCGGGCGACCACCTCGCTGACGGCGCCGTGCTCGATCAGCGACGCGCGCTGCACGCCCAGCAGCCGTTCTTTGACGGCATCGGCGTAAGCGATCACACCGCCCTGAACGTAGCCGGAGCTGCCCGGGATGTTAGTCAGGCGGTGCAGCAGCAGGCCGCCAGTGCAGGACTCGGCCGCGCTGATCGTCCAGGCTTTGGCGCGCAACGCAGCACCTAAGCGCGCTTCTAACAGGGTATCGTTCATCCAGCCTCCGCCCGCGGGGGCCACGCAGTCTAGAATCGATCATACCGCAGAGCGGTGAAAATTGGCCGAATTTGGTCGCAGCAGATTTGCGCTGTTGCAAGTATAATGTGGGATAACCTTACTCGTCATGGGATATTGAGGGATAACCCCGCAGATGGGTCATTGGGGTTGGCGCCCGTTGCTTATCTGCATTTTCATCAGCGTGTGGGTTGCGGGCTGCAACCTCGTCAGTGAATCCTCGCCCGATACCACCCCGTCGCCCTATCCGCACGTCACGCTGACGGTTGGCCGTCCGGCGCCGCCTGCCTCCCATAATGCGACGGCCAGCGCCCGCGCGGCCGAGATCGCCGCTGTGCCCACACCGTTGGCCGATGAAACAAGCCCCGCGCCAACGCCAGAGCCGACGCCGACCGCCCACTTGCATATCATTGAGGCGGGCGATACGCTGCTCGACCTCGCGCTGCGCTATGGCGTGAGCCTGGAGGCGCTGCGCGCCGCCAACCCAGAAGCGACTGGTCTGCTTCAGATCGGACAGGTCATCCGCATCCCGCCGCCGGGCGAGACCGGCGCCGCGACTGCGTTTGCGCTGGCGCCCACGCCTACGCCGATGGCCATTGAGGTTGGCCCACCAACTTGCTACGAGACGACGGCCGGGAGGACGCTGTGCCTGGGCGCCGTCGAGAATACCCACGACACGACGATCGATCGAGTCGCGGTCGAAGTGCGGCTGCTGCGGCATAACGGCGCGGCGCCGCGCTATCAGGTCGCAATGATCGAACAGGCCGTTATCCCGCCGGGTGGGTTTGCCCCTTATCGCGCGCTGTTCGACCTGCCGTGGTCGGAATTCGCCGGAGCGACGACCGTCCTCGTGAGCGCAGACGCCGCCCCCGAACGCGGCGCGCAGCTCACGGCGCTCGCGATCGAAGACTTAAGCGTTGAGCAGAATGGGACGCGCTTCGTCGTGCGCGCAGCCGGCGTCAACACCAGCAGCGAGACGGTCACGCTGCTGCGCGCCGTGACGACCCTGCGCAGCGCCAGCGGACAAGTGACGGGGTACCGGATCGCCACGTTCTCTGGCGAGCAGCTGCCGCCGTCGATGCGCCTGCCGCTGCAAATCGAAATCGTCGCGCAGACGAGCGAACCCGCCAGCGCGACGATCTACATCGAAGCGGAACGATCAAGCTAAGCGCAACGCCTAGCGAACGGGGATGTTGAAACGCTCGCCGCGCACCGTCACCCAGCGCGCGTCGATCCAGCCGACCACGCCTTCATAGCGCACCTGATACCAGCGATCGGTGCCGGCCTGCACTGTGCGCCCGACGATCTGCGCCTGGGCGCCCCATGGGATGCTGCCAATGATCGGCGTGCGCGTGCTGGGACGGGCGCGAATGTTCATGACGGCGCGGGTGATCGCGACGGCGAAAACGCCAACATCGGGCGGGTCGGCAAATTCATCGAAAACGCTGCCCTGCAGCGGCAGGCTGTTGGGCGGCACGCTCACCGTCAGATAGCGGCCGGAAGCCCAGCCCTGCCGCTCGCCAACTTGCAGCAGATACCAGTTGTAGATGCCTTCATCGTTGTTGCGGGCCAACACCGGGTAAGTGCCGCCGCCCGGCATCGAGGTGATGAAGGTGGCGCCGAAATACGGCCCAGTGCGCAGCGCCAGCCCGCGTACGCCGGTGACGGTGGCCGTGGGGCCGGTGTAGACCGGCGTGGGCGGCACACCAACCGGCGTCGCGATGATGCCAGTGCCCGGGATCGGCGTCGGCTGAAGGCCAGTGACCTGGAACCACTGGAACTGGATGGCCGCCTGGTCGACCGCCTCGAAGTACTCAACGATGATCGTGTGCGCGCCGGCCGTCAGCGTCTGCTGGAAGCGATCGGTCGTCAGCACGCGCGGGAACCAGCGGTCGAGCACCAGCACGCCGTCGATGAAGACGCGCACGCCGTCGTCGGAAGTGACGATGAATTCATACGTCCCGGCGTTGAACAACTGCGTCGAGGTGAAGCGGGCCGAGAAATCATCGACGTTGACGGTGGGATGGGGAGAACCCGTGCCCCAGTTGAAGTTGATGCCACCGGGGAGGACTTCGGTATGGACGGGCGGGCCTTGCAGTTCGCGGTTGTTCCAGTACTGCGCCGTCCAGCCGGTGCC
>DAOTYT010000376.1:0-3428 GCA_034434615.1 Anaerolineae bacterium
ATTTGGGCCATCGAGAACTGGATAACAGTGCGATCATCGCCGTTTACGAAACGCTAACCGGAATTCAGCTCGATGAGCCGTTGAAGCCATAGCTTGCGCTCACATCGCGCTGTGGGCTGATATAATTGGGTGGCTAAAAGTCATCGCTGGAATTGAAGACTCGTGAAAGAACGTCTGCAAAAACTTCTCGCTACGGCAAACGTCGGGTCGCGTCGTGCGGCCGAGGCGCTCATCGAGCAGGGACGGGTGCGCGTCAATGGCAAAACGGCATCCCTCGGCGACAAGGCTGATCCATCAATCGACGTGATCGAAGTGGATGGTCAGCGATTGCGTTTTGATGAAGCGCATAAGATCTATGTCGCACTTTACAAACCCAAAAACGTCCTCAGCACCAGCGAGCCGCATCGGGGAGACAAGCGGCGCACTGTGCACAGCATGGTGCCGTTCAAAGAACACCTGTTCATTGTGGGCCGGCTCGATGCGGACAGCGAGGGCTTGGTGGTGCTGACCAACGACGGTGAGCTGGCGAACCGGCTGACGCACCCGCGCTACCGTCATACCAAAACCTACCGTGTCACCGTCCATGGGCTGCCCAGCGCAGAGACGATCGCCCGGTGGGAGGCAGGCATTCATCTCGGAGAGGGGGAGAAAACCGCGCCCTGCGCGGTTGAGATCGTACGTGGCTCTGTCAATGGCAGCGTGCTGCGAGTCACGCTTACTGAAGGCAAGAAACGACAGATCCGTCGTGTTGCGGCTGTATTGGGACATCCGGTCACACGACTCATCAGGACGCATATCGGCCAACTGAGCGTGCAAGGGTTGAAGCCGGGCGAGTGGCGCGAATTGACTGCGCGCGATCTCGCGGCGCTGAGAACGCCCTCACCAGCGATCAAACGCCGTACAGCCGGGGTGCCCCGCATATCGCGCACTGACGCGCCGCGCGCTGACGCGCTGGCTAAGCCAGAAGGATCACAGCACCGGCGGCGGCCGCGCACGCCAGAAGACCAGGCACGTCGTGGCGACGAGACGGGAAGACCAAAGCGGCGATCCTCGCACAAACGCGGCAGTGTCTCCTCAACGGCGACGCGCAAATCGCCGCCCGCCCCGCGACCGCCGCGCCGCAAGCGTGGTACGGGGGGAGAAAAGGCATGACTCTCTCTGCAGAGGTGCAGGCCTATGTCGACCGCCAGTCGCATTTTACGGGGCGGCGACATTTCTTGCGCCGGCTGATTCGAATTGTTCTGTTCCGCCTGCTGTTGAAAGTCACAGTCACTGGCGTTGAAAACGTGCCCGCTGAAGGGCCCGCTATTCTGGTCGCCAATCATACCTCGCTGCTCGATCCTGTACTGGCGATCGGCGCGGTGACGAATCGATTTGTGATCCCGATGACCAAAGTCGAGAACCTGAAGAATCCTCTTCTGGCGCCTTTTATTTATTTATGGGGGGCTTACTCGGTCAACCGCGGCGAAGTAGACCGTAAAGCGTTGGTCAGTTCGATTGAGCTGGTCAAAAACGGCCAATTCATCATGATCGCGCCTGAAGGGACGCGCCGACGTGCACTTTCGCAGCCTAAGGATGGTTTAGCCTACGTGGCGACCAAGGCCGATGCCTGGATCGTCCCGATGGGCATCAGCGGGGCCGAAAATTGGCAGCGCGAGCTGTTTAAGCTGCGCAGGCCGCGAGTGCGAATACATTTTGGCCGGCCTTTCCGCCTCAAGACGGGTGGCGAAAAACGAATTCCACGGGAGACGCTCTCCGCCATGATGGAAGAGGTGATGTACCAGCTTGCGCTTGCGATCCCCGATCCAGCGCTGCGGGGCGTTTATCAAAACGTTGAACGGGCCACGACAAACCATCTAGAGTTTTTGGCTTAAAGCGATGAATGTAATTTGTGCCTGAATGCTGCCCGCTGCTGTGTTACAATCCTCATCAAATGCTGCGGCACATTTTGAGGATATCGCTATGACCGCCCGCGTCCTCATTATCGAAGATGATCAAAAGCTGGCCCGCCTGCTTCAGCTTGAGCTGGCTCAGCAGGGCTATCAAGTCCGAGTCGCGGCGGATGGACTGGAAGGACTGCGCGCCTTTCATGCCACCAAGCCGGATCTGGTCGTGCTTGATATCTCACTGCCCCTCATGGATGGCCGCACAGTGTGCCAGCGCATTCGTGAGCTTTCCGATGTGCCGATCTTGATGATGACTGCGCATGCCGTCACCGAGACCGACATCGTCAATGGACTGAACATGGGTGCCGATGAGTTCATGATCAAGCCGCTGCGCAACCTGGAATTCCTTGCGCGCGTTCGAGCGCTGCTGCGGCGTGCACGTGCCTCTGAGAGCGATGAGCAGCTGCCAACTCACTACGATGACGGCTATTTGTGCGTTGATATCATGATGCGCCGCGTCACCGTCAATGGCGCAGAAATCCGCTTGACGCCAACCGAGTTTAAACTGCTGTCACTGTTCATCCAGCATCCTGGCCAGGTGCTAACTTTTCAGCAGCTTCTCGAGAAAGTGTGGGGTTACGAGTACAATCGCGAACATCACTATCCGCGCATTTATGTGTCTCACCTACGCCGGAAAATTGAGCCAGATCTAAAGAACCCCACCTATATTCAAAGTGAATACGGCGTTGGTTACCGCTTCACTCAGCGCCAGCCTGCGGAATGAGCAGCAGGCGCGGGGTGAACAGCACCTCATCCGCCTGACCATTGTTCGTACTGCCGCGAAAAGATAGGCGAAATTGGACGATGCGGCTCCCTATGCTGTGCGCTTGTTCGACAATTGAGAGCACGGACAGCGAGTCGCACTCCTCTAGCTCAGCGACAATACGCGCACCCGCGCCCAGCCGTGTGAAGTTGCGCGCCTCGTATAAATAACCGTATGGATCGGCATAGACCGTCAGCCGTCCCAGCGCGGCGAAACCGCCGCCTGACTCGAAGCAGGGACGCAGATCAAGCTCCGCATCGCGCAGGCCGCCTTCCATCACTTGTGGTGGCAGGTAGAATGTTAGCAGCGCTTCGAAACGCAGTTCGTTGCCCCGCTCATCGAAGCTGTCTCCCGCGCCATACCCGGTGAAGTACTGGTTATCAAGGCGCAGCGTAAGCGAATTTTCCACATCCAGCGGTGCATAGATCGAATGGGCTTCGCCGCGCACGCCTGGTGCTTCCAGCGACACCTGTAGTTGAAAATCGCCCGCATTGGTCGATCCAACATAACGAGAAGCCAAAACGCTGTAATAACCATCGCTCGGCAAGATGTAAAAGTCGATGATCGAATTGATTGAGGCGTTAGCGAGGTCATCATCATTGTAAGCGAGGGGGTTGCCAACGTTATCCATCAGGAAGAGACGCGGATCGAGGTTTTCCGATGTCGCGGTCATCTCAATCGTAATCACATCGCCCGCAGACCCGCGAAATGTGAAGGCC
>DAOTYT010000377.1:0-3097 GCA_034434615.1 Anaerolineae bacterium
AGCACGCGGAACGGGCACCCATTGCGCCCGAGACGCTCCTGTGAGTAGAAGATGCTCCCCCGCGAATCGATTTTGATGAGCAGCGCGAGGATGGGCAGCAGGATGAGGAAGAAGGCCAAGCCGATGAGAGATAACACGATGTCGAAGCTGCGCTTTAGAAAGGGATAGGGATCGAAAACCGAGTCGCTGTTCTTGATCGGCACGAAAATGACGGCCCAGTCGTTGTTCACATGCTCGACCGGCACGCGCCCGCTGATCCGTTCATACAGCAGGGTCATCGGGATGATCGTGACGCCGCGTTCGTAAGCATCCATCACCGCCTGGAAAGTCACTCCACTCAGCGTATTTGCAGCGGTAATGATCAGCTCGCTGACCTGATCGCGCAGGACGAAATTCATCAGATCGCTGCCCGTTCCCAACACGGGAACGCCCGCAATCACGCGGCCTACCTCTTCGGGCTGGCCAATGATGCCGAGCACGTCATACTCATCACGGGCGAACTCTCGAATCCCCTCGATCATGACTTCGGCGGACCAGCCAGTTCCAACGATCAGTGTCCGCCGCGGCTGGCTTGCCCAGCCCACCAGCGCCGGGCGGGCGAAGCGCCACAGCGCGATCAGGATGAAGGCGGCTACGCCGAAGTACAAGATGAACAGCCGTGGCAATGCATCGCGAGGAGAGACGAAAAAGACGATCACGTAGATGACGATCAGCTGCGCGGTGATGATGAGCAGCCGCTGTAAAGTTTGGCTTCGATCGGCTGCGATGCGCAGATCGTAGAAGTCATTAGCACTCGCCAGCAGCAGCCATAAGCCCGTCAAGACGACGAACCACGGGCTTTGCCTGATCAGGAAATCCGCATCGAAGGTCACCCGTCCATCAACCCACACCCAAATGCGCAGCGCGATGAGGACAGCGAGACATACCGCGGTAATATCGCCCAGCGCGATCAACAGTTTGCGTTCTGAAATTTGCAGTTGAGGCCGGCGGCCGCGTCTCGGCGATGGCGAAAAGAACATGTGCGCTTTAGGCCTTACTTTGGACGATCACTTTCATTGTATGACCAACTACGACCTTCAAAACGAAAGAGTAGGCCTAAGCCTGCCAATCCCAATATACCGATCAAAGGCCCTGCGACAAGCCAAGCCGGTTCGTAATACAGCTCAACGCGGTGCTCACCGGCGGGCAGGTGCAGGGCCATAAACGCTAAATTCGCCCGTTCCAAGACCGCTGGTTCGCCATTGAGTGAAGCGCGCCACCCTGGGTAGGCAGTGAGCGCGATGACCAGCCATGCGTCTGCAGCATTGGTCACATCAACGAAGAAAGCTGGCAGCAATCCTTGCGCGGGCACAAGCGGCCCGACGACACCAGTTATCGGGGAAACAGCGGGCATACATTCCCCTTCACCTGCCAGAAAGACCTGCTCGCGCGGGTCCCAGTTCGGGTTCAGCAGCGCCGCGCTAACCGCCTGGTCTTGCACGAACCAGCAGGCGCTGGAGGCAAGCCATGCCGCCGCTGTTCGCTCTGGAAGGACGATGCGCGTTCCGTCTGGCGCAAAGTAAGCGCCGACGCCGGCAGCTGCCAGAAGGAGGGGGGCCGCGGCCGGCTCTTGATCGATCAGGTCAAGGTAACGGCTGAAATTTCCGACCAAAAGCGGATCGAAGTTGTTGAGCAGCGGCTGATGATCGAGCAGATTCAGGTTGGGCAGCCCGCTAACCCGCAGCGCTTCCAACCGTTCCCGGGCGACGCGATAATCCTCAAAACGGAAAAAGGTCTCAAACTTGAGCGCTCGCTCAGCTTCTCGCGGCCAATACAGGCGAGGAGCATTCACATCCATGGATTGGGAACCTGGCGTGAAGAAAGAGGCCGGCGCTGTTGGGTTGAGGCCCCAAGCCGCATAGCCGAGGTCAAAGGCGACGACCAGCAGCACCAGCGCCGCCCAACGCGCAAAGTATTTCTCATCAGGAGCGGGTTGAGTCAGCGTCAGGGCGCAGGCAGCGGCAGCGATCAAGGCTGCGATGAGCAGCGCTCGCGCGACCGTGGCCATGTCTGTGCCCAAGTCAGAGACGAGCAGCAGCCCTGCCGCAATCGCCAAGCCGGCCGATGCCACCAATCCACGGCGCGTCCAGCGGCGCAGGCGCGGTGCCCTGCTCCACCATGTTGTGCCGATCGCGGCGAGAATACACAGGCCCACAACTGTCCATAAGTGCCAGCGCACTGGCGCCTGGAAGAGAGAAAAAGTGGGGATGCGATCATAGAGAAACGGGAAGATCGGCGTGTGATCGCCCAATGCCAACAGCAGGCCAATGGCGACAACTACGAACCAAAATGGTACGAAGGCGGCCAGCGCATCGCCGCTGCGGCGCCGGCGGCGCCAGCCGAACAGGGCGGCCAGCGCAGCGACCAGAGGAAGCAAGCCGATATAGACAGCATCCTCAAAAAAGGCGCCGTTGGTGAAATAACTGCCGTTGGCAGGCGTACCGAACACATTGGGCGCGAACAAATTGAGCACCCGCGCTGGCGCATAGCTGAAGTTCATCGCGAATTCAACCGATACGCCCGAACCTCGCTGCGATGCGCGCAGTAGTTCAAACGTCGGCAGCAGCTGCGGCGCGGCGATCGCTGCGGCGACCAGCATTGCCAGCGCCGCAACGAGCAAAAAACGAGGCCGCCGCGTATGCACAGCCAGCCACAATGCGAATAGTCCTGTCAGCAGCAAACTGTACCACGTGGTCTGGGCATGCCCAGCAAGAAGCTGAAGTGCCGTGAACGACGCCAGCCAAAAGCCGCTGCGGCGTGCGCCGCACGACAGGCCAAGCACCGACCATAACAGCCACGGCAGCCAGGCCGCGGCGCTGATCGTTGGATAAGTTCCCAAGCGCGCTATCAGGTACCCACTTAAGCCGAATGCGAGAGCGCTCACCGCGGCGCCCAGCGCAGAAGCGCCCAACCGCTGCGTCAAGCGTGCCATCCCCCAGCCGCCAATGAATAAATGCAGCAGTGCCGTCACACTCATCGACCATGCGAGAGGCAGGAACAGCCCCGTCCAATTCAGAGGATATAACAGCGCGGATTGGTAATTGGCCAGAAGTGGCGC
>DAOTYT010000378.1:0-5666 GCA_034434615.1 Anaerolineae bacterium
GGCGGCCCGGCGCGCAGTAGACATAATAATTTATGAGGAGTAAAGTATGTCGGGCAATCCACCGGTCGATGTTCAGCAGTATGGGCAAAGTATTTGGTACGATAACATCCGCCGCAGCCTCATTCAGAGCGGCGAACTGCAGCGGATGATCGACGAGGATGGGGTGCTCGGTGTGACATCGAACCCCACCATTTTCCAAAAAGCGATCGGCGAGTCTTCAGACTATGATGAAGCGATCGCGGGAATGCTTGACGGCGACTCGTATGCGATTTACGAAGCGCTGGCGATCGAAGATATTCAGCAGGCGCTCGATCTCTTCAAACCAGTCTATGAACGCACCAACGGCGGCGACG
The DNA here is from genome assembly GCA_034434615.1 of Anaerolineae bacterium. Taxonomy (GTDB): domain Bacteria; phylum Chloroflexota; class Anaerolineae; order Aggregatilineales; family Phototrophicaceae; genus Flexifilum. The sequence goes on from DAOTYT010000378.1 coordinate 354, forward strand.
GCTTCGTCAGCCTTGAAGTATCGCCACTGATCGCCAATGATACCGAGACGACGGTTTCTGAAGCGAAACGGCTGTTTGAAGCGGTGGGGCGGCCTAATACGATGATCAAGATTCCGGCAACGAAGGCCGGGATCCCCGCCATCGAGGAGGCGATCGCGGCCGGCATCAATGTCAACGTCACCCTCATCTTTAGTATCGAGAATTATTTGCAGGTGGCCGAGGCGTATATCCGCGGGTTAGAGCGCCGCCTCGCGGCCGGGCAGGATGTCTCGCAGGTCGCTTCCGTCGCCAGCTTCTTTCTGAGTCGCATCGACACGATGGTCGATAACATCCTCGATAACAACATCCGCGCGGCACAGGGGCGCGATGTCAGCCGGGTGGCGCTCAACAATAAGCTCAAAGGCAAGGCGGCGATCGCCAACGCCAAGGTCGCCTACAAGAGATTCAACGAGCTGTTTTACGGAGAGCGCTTCGAGCGCTTGCGCGCTGCCGGCGCGCGCGTGCAGCGCCTGCTGTGGGCCTCAACCGGCACGAAAAACCCTGCCTATCCCGATACGATGTATGTGGATAACCTGATCGGTCGCGATACGGTCAACACGCTGCCACCGGATACGCTCAGGGCCTTCAAGGATCACGGTACTGTGGCCGATACGCTCGGTCAAGGCCTTGATGAGGCTGAACAGGTGCTCGATATGCTGGCCGAAGTCGGCATTGAGTTTGATCAGGTCACTTACCAACTCCAAATCGACGGCGTCGAAGCGTTTTCGGAGTCGTTCCGCAATCTGCTCGATCAAGTGGATGCCAAGCGCCACATTTTGCAGACCGGCATCATCCAGCGGCAGGAGGCGACGTTGGGCGTGCATGGGCAGGATGTTGCCGCTGCGATCAAAACCCTTGATGCCCAGCGCGTCAATGCGCGTATCTGGGCGCACGAAGGCGAACTCTGGAAGGAGAACCCGGCCGTTGCCGCCTCGATCCGGCAGCGTTTGGGCTGGCTGGATGTGCTGGCGACGATCGACCTGCCGAGGCTAAAAGCGCTGCAAGCCGAAGTGCGCGGGCAAAACCTCGATGCGGTGGTGCTGCTCGGCATGGGCGGCAGCAGCCTCGCCCCCGAGGTGCTGGCGCGCACATTTGGCCCGCAGGCAGCTTTCCCCCGCTTGTTGATGCTCGACAGCACCGATCCGGTCTATATCAAACAGCTGGAAGAATCGATCGATCTAGCCCGCACCCTGTTCATCGTCGCCAGTAAATCGGGCAGCACGATTGAGACCAACGCGTTCTTCCAGTATTTTTACGAACGGACAGGGCGGCGCGGCGAGCAGTTCATCGCCATCACCGATGCTGGCACCTCGCTGGAGACGCTGGCTCGTGAGCGTGGTTTCCGCGATATTTTCCTCAACCCCGCTGATATTGGCGGGCGCTACAGCGCACTCAGTTATTTCGGCATGGTGCCGGCCGCGCTGGCTGGCTTCGATCTCGACCGGCTGTGGGCGAACGCGGAGCGCATGATCCGCGCCAGCGGCGCGAAGATCCCGGCCAAGGATCATCCGGGGATCATCCTCGGGGCGATCATCGGCACGCTGAGCTTGAAGGGCAAGGACAAGGTCACCATTCATGCCAGCCCCTCGATCGAGACGTTCGGCAGCTGGATCGAACAGCTCATCGCCGAGAGCACCGGCAAGGAGGGACGCGGCGTGCTGCCCGTCGTCGGCGCGACGGTTGGCCATCCGCATGATTACTCGACCGACCGGCTGTTCATCTACCTGCGCGTGGATGAGGACGAGAACGCCGAATTGGATGCCAGCATCACTGCACTCAAACAGGCCGGGCATCCCGTCGTCACGCTGTATCTGCGCGATCCGTTCGCGCTGGCCGGCGAGTTCTTCCGTTGGGAATATGCGACGGCCGTCGCCGGCAAACTGCTCGGCATCAACCCGTTCGACGAGCCGAACGTCACCGAGAGCAAACAAAACACCGCCCGCCTGCTTGAATACTATCAGGCCAATGGCAAACTGCCGGATGCCGAGCCGATCATCAGTGAGGGCGAGATCCGGCTCTATGCCGATGCGCAGATGGCGCATAGTCTGCGCGATTTGTGCGAGCAGCACCAATTCGATGCTTGTACACTGGCTGGCCTGCTGGCCGCCCAGATGAACGCAACCAATGCCGGCGACTATTTCGCAATCCTCGCCTATGTGCCGATGACGGCCGAAAATCATCAAGCGCTGGAAGATGCGCGCCGGCGCTTGCGCCATGCCACCCGCCGCGCAGTGACGCTGGGATATGGGCCGCGCTATCTGCACAGCACGGGACAGCTTCATAAAGGCGGCCCACCTAACGGCGTTTTCGTGCAAATTACCTGCGATGACGCGCTCGATCTGCCGATCCCTGGCGCACCCTACTCTTTTGGCACGTTGAAGGCAGCGCAGGCGGCCGGCGATCTCGAGGCGCTGCAATCGAAGGGGCGGCGCGCCCTGCGGCTGCATATCGGCGGCGATTTGGTTCGAGGTATCGAAGTGCTGTCCACGGCTATCGAGCTGGTCAACCAGCGGCGCGCCTGAACTGGGGCGAATCAGGGCGCAGCTTTGAGCGACTGCGCCCTGATTTCTCGCCGGAGGATCTGTATAAAAATTTCATCAGAGTTTGATACAGCCAGTAGACTTTGCTTTGAAAAGTGCTGTATGATGTACGACGGATTGAAGAAAACATGTTGGCCTGTGGGGGAATTCGTATGCCTGTTTACACCTATCGACGCGAAGATGGTTCCACGTTCGAGTATCGGCAAAAATTTCTGGATGAGCCGCTGACGGTTGATCCTGAAACCGGTCAGCGCGTGGTGCGTGTCGTGCAGGCAGCAGGGGTGATCTTCAAAGGGCCTGGCTTTTACGTCACCGACAGCAAGAATGCCTCGAAGGCGAGCGCTAACGGCGTCAACAAGAGCAGCGCTGAGAGCAAAGCGAGCGCCGAAAGCAGCGCCTCGCCCGAAACCACCACGGCTGGAGCCGCCGCCGATTAACATCTCAGCGAGTATGCTGCATGATGTGATAACACACGAAACGCCCGCAGCGCGCGGGCGTTTTCGTGCGTGCCACCATTTCGCTGATGTCTCACCAGGCGTAGGCTTCAGGCGCTGGGCCGCCCGGCCCGGGGAAGATCTCGTCCAATGTTTTCAACTGATCTTCGGACAGCTTAATCTCCAGCGCACGCAGATTGCCGGTGAGCTGCTCGAGCGTGCGCGGGCCAATGATGGGCGCGGTGACGGCTGGCTGGTGCAGCAGCCAGGCGAGGGCCACATCGGCCGGGTGCTCGCCAATTTCGGCGCAGAACGCCTCATATTTCTCTAGGGCTGGCCGGTGCTTGTTGACCTTTTCCTGCACATGGTCGCGCAGGCGGCGGCTTCCCTCTTTCGCCAGCGCCCCGCCTAAGATGCCGCCCGCCAGCGGGCTCCATGGGATTACACCCAGCCCATAATGCTCACAGGCCGGGATGACCTCCAGCTCGATCATCCGGTCGAGCAGGTTATACAAGCTCTGCTCGCTCACAAGGCCTAAAAAATGCCGCTGACGTGCTGTTTCATTGGCTTGGGCGATATGCCAGCCCGCGAAATTGCTGCTGCCGACGTAGATCACTTTGCCTGCCGTGACGAGCTGGTCCATCGCCTGCCAAATTTCATCCCACGGCGTCAGTCGATCGATGTGGTGCATTTGGTACAAATCGATGTAATCGGTTTGCAGGCGTCTTAAGCTTTCATCGCAGGCGCGGCGGATGTGCAGCGCGGATAAGCGGCTTTCATTAGGCCAGTCGCCCATGGTGCCGTACACTTTGGTCGCCAGCACAGTTTTTTCACGTCGGCCGCCCCCTTGAGCAAACCAGCGCCCGATGATCTGCTCGGTGACGCCTTCGCCTTTCTTCCAGCCATACACGTTCGCCGTATCGAAGAAGTTGATGCCTTCATCGAGCGCGCGATCCATGATCGCGTAACTGTCCGGCTCAGTGGTCTCTGGGCCAAAATTCATCGTGCCGAGACACAGACGGCTGACTTTGAGACCAGTGCGCCCAAGTTGTACATATTCCATTCTCTTACCCGCCTCCTCTGCGAGTTCTCATATCCCTGTGCAAATTGTCCACGCACAGCGGCGAACGCGCAAACTCAGGCCTAGCCTTCGTAGCTGATGCGCCAGACGTGACCATAGACGTAATCCGCAACCAACAGCGCCCCATCTTCGTCAAGGGCGAGGTCGATCGGCCGGATCAAGCCGGTGACGAAAGGTTCTGGGGTGTAGCCATCTATGCCAACGCGACGCGGATCGACACGCACAATGCGCTGCGCACCCTCGATGCCGTTCCACAATGCGACGAACAGACTGTCGAACATATTGGCGGGGAAACCCGTCCCCACGTAAGCGACGATCCCGCGCGGCAGGCTGAAATCGGGGAAGGTGACTAAATCGGGGGCGGGGCGCAGGCCGGGCGGCATGGGCGGGCAGTCGAGACAGCCGCGCGCCGCGTAGTAAGGCCAGCCGTAATGCGCGCCGGTTTCGATCGCCAGCAGCCGGTCGCCCGGCCCGCTGACCAACCCGCTGTCCGTCGCGAAGAGCTGGCCGCGGCTGTCGAAGGTGAGATCGAAAGGATTGCGCAGGCCAGCCGCGACGACATCGAGCGCGCCGGTATGCGGGTTGACGCGCACGATTGAAGCCTCTGGCGGCTGCACCTCGCGGAAGCGCGAAAAGCGGCCCGGCCGCGGTTCAGCTCGATCGCTTACTGCGCCGATGCCGAGATACAGATAGCCATCTGGCCCGAAGACCATGCCGTTTGGTTGATTATCGATGATCGTGAAGCAGCAGGGTAAATCGGTCATGACCGGGTGAGGGGTGCCGCCGCCCGGGTCAATGCGCCAGAGACCGCCACCGCTTTCCAGCGTCGTGCGTGCGCTCACATACAGCGTCTCTGTGCCAGGTTGGAAGACGAGTCCCAACGGTGAGATCAGGGTCTCGCTGTAGCGTTCTGGCGTGCCGCCCGGCGCCAGCGCGTAAACCGCGCCGCTGCGCGTGCCATTTTCCAGTACGGTTGCGAACAGTCGTCCGTCTGGCCCAAGCGCGATCTGCTGAACCTGTCCCGGAAAACGCCCGTAGTGGGATACACGGTAGCGTTCTGGAACCCGAATGCGGCGCAAGAAACCGCCGATGTCATCAGCGCATGGGAAATCCCCGCAGCTCCAGCCATCCGTTGGTGAAAGGCCGGGCGTCGCTCCAGAGAAAGGCGGCGGCGCGCCCGCGGTTGAGACTGGCGTAAGGGTATACAGCGGCTGCGTTC
>DAOTYT010000379.1:0-3375 GCA_034434615.1 Anaerolineae bacterium
GCAGGCCTTCGACAACACGATCGCGCACTTCTGGCAGGCCGATCAGACGCAGATTTACCGCACGCTGGCGACGATGGCCGAAGCTGGTTGGGTAGAGAGCAAGTTGGAGGTTCAGGAGGGCCGCCCCAACCGCAAGGTGTACCACATCACCCCCGCAGGACGTGACGAGCTGCGCCGCTGGCTGCATGCTGAGCAGCCCTTGCCCGTCTACCGCGAGCCGTTCTTGGTGCAGATGTTCTTCGCGGCGGAACTAGACGATGAGACCATCCTGGCGCGCATGGCTCAGCAGCGTGCAGGCCACCAAGCGCGCCTGGCGCACTACGAGAGCATCCGCGTAGCAGTGCCTGACGATCCTGCGCTGGCGCGCCAGCGGGCCTTCTGGCGCATGACGCTGAAGATGGGCATGGCGATGGAACGGGCGTATATCGACTGGTTGGATCAGTGCGAGGTAGTCGTGCGGGATATGGATGAAGATGCGGATGAATGAGCCCTCTGATGCTCAGTTAGCAGTCCGCCGGATCGGGCGCGAGGACAATCTTGCCGGTCACCGCGCCGCTCGCCAGCAGATCATGGGCGCGCGCGGCTTCTCGCAGCGGCAGGCACTTGGCGATGATGGGCTTGAGTCTGCCCCGCGCGAGCAGCGCCAGCAGGATGGCGACATCTTCGCGATACCAGGCTGGGCGTAAGCGTTTGAGCGTTTGGATGCTGTAAAGGTGAATGCTGCGTCCATCGGGGACGAAGTTGATCATGAAGGCGCGCATCCACTTGCTGAGCAAGCCGAGGATAACCCGCCATCGGGACTGCCCCCCTTCCGAGAACGCCGCGGACAGCCCATAGGTTACCAGCCTGCCGCCGGGCTTCAAAGTGCTGTAAGAGCGCCACAAATGCGCCCCGCCGATGCCGTCGAACACGACATCCACGCCGCTTCCCTGCGTCAGCTCCCGAACTGCCGCGACAAAGTCGACCGATTTATAGTCGATGGGGGTGCAGCCCGCCTGGATGAGCAGGGGATGTTTGCCGGCTGAAGCCGTGCCGTAAAGTTCCAGTCCAGCCAGCTTACCAAGCTCCACCAGCGCCGACCCGACGCCGCCTGCTGCGCTGTGGATCAGGACGCGCTCACCAGCCTTGACCTTTGCTGTGCGGTGAAGCATTTGATATGCCACGACGTAGTTGTAAATCATGCACAGCACGTCTGCGTCGACCAGTTCATCGGCAACTGCGATCAGCTCCGCCGCTGGCAGGCACAGATATTCAGCGTAGCCGCCTTTCACGGGCAGGGCGGCGGCGCGCTGACCGATCTGCCAGCCCTGCACACCGCTTCCCAAGCTGTCGATGATCCCGATCACATCCCAGCCGGGCGTGAAGGGCGGTCTCTGGAACCAGACTTCGGGGTGAATGCCCTCGCGCATCAGCAGGTCGGCGAACGATACGCCCACTTTCAGTATCTTCAGGCGCACTTCCAGCGCTTTGGGTTCGGGCAGCGGCGCGCGCTCAAGCGCCAGCGCGGCGGATGTGACGAAGTGGGTGACAATGATGCGCTGATAATATGTGTTCAAGGTTCAGCCTCCCGATTTTCGGCGCGGCGCTGGCTCATGCGGCTTATCTGACCGCATAGCGCAGTTACTGACCATTATAGAACTACTGCCGCTGTCGGTCTAGTGGAGCGGCGCATCAGCGCGCACAATCTGCCGCCGCTGGGAAGTCCTGAACTTGACCGCCAGCGAATATTCTGGCGGCTGACACTGGAAATGGACATGGCGATGGAACAGGCATATATCAACTGGTTGGATCAGTGCGAGGCAGTCGTGCGGGATATGGATGAGGATTAACTGCGATATTGGCCGCAAATGAAAAGCCAATCTATATCTTGACCCATTTCTGGTTTCAGTTTACACTGTTGGAAACCGAAAATACTTTTAGAGTTTCTATGATAGACATCAATCAGCGAATTGACGAAGCCGCATGGAAGTTATTCACCGAGCGCGGTTATACACAGGTCACGATGGACGACATCGCCGCCGAACTGGGGATGAGCAAAAAGACGCTCTATGCCGCCATCCCTGGCAAAGAGGCATTGTTGAACCGGCTAGTACAGGCGCGGTTGGAAGAAGCCGAAGCCTACACCGCCGAAATCGTGAATAACCCTGAGCTATCCGCCTACGAAAAACTGCGCCACTTGCCCGCTTACGCCCTCTCGCAGATGGCGACCGTGCAACCGGTACTGCTGGCGGATATGCGCCGCCATGCGCCGGATACCTGGGCGATGATCGAAGCGGCACGCGACCGCCTCATCAACGAGCGTGTAGGGGTCGTCATCCGGGAGGGCATGGCGCGGGGCGAACTGCGCGATGACCTCGACCCGGCAGTGGTGCAGAGCGTGTTGTATCACAGCCTGCGTGGGGTCATCACCGGCGCACTGCCCATCACCGATCCCCTGCGCTTCGCCCAATTGCTGGAAACGACGATGCTGCTGCTTTATCACGGTTTAGCGAAAAGGGAGTCGCCATGAGTACATTAAACAAAAGCGAGAATCAACCAACACAAGACCCCTGGATTTACCGCCACTGGTCCGCACTGTGGGGGGTGCTGGCGGTCGGGTCGGCGCTGGCGTTGTGGCTGGCGTTTGGCGATGCCGTGTTCAGCCAGCCTTACTGGTACGCCTGGGTGCTGATCCCGGTGGCGTGGGCGCATGAATTTGAGGAATACTTCATCGGCAACTTCTGGCGCTGGTACAACCGCACCTGCTTCAAGAGCAAAGAGGACTTCTTCCCGCTGACGCGCCAGCGCGCCTTCCTCATCAACGGCTCGTCGGCGATTCCGCTGGTGTTGCAGGCGCTCCTCATCAGCGCTTTCGACTTCAACGCGCTGACGCTGTTTCTGCTGCTGACCGTCCACGCCAACGCCTGGTTCCACATCACCTATGCCGTCGGCGAGGGGCGCTATTCGCCAGGATTCTGGACATCGCTGCTGTTGTACCTGCCGCTCTCAGTCTACGGACTCTATGATCTGACGATCATCACTGGCGTGGTGACCCCGCTCGGTTTTGTGGTCGGGTTTGCCGTGTCGCTGCTGGCGTTCATCACCGCCAACAAGCGCGCTCTGGCGAGCTATCTGACGGCCAAGTTCCAGCCCGCCTATCAGTTTGACCTGAACGGCTTGTCCGACTGGCTGGATGGGGTGCGCTTGAAGGGCAAACACACGCTCTACACTGCGCAGAAGCACGTGGTGGCGGCCCTCACCAAGGGGTTTGAGCGGCGTCGGGGGCTGCTGCTGTGCGGGATGATGGGCACGGGCAAAACGGCGATGGGCGGCGCCGCCGCGGCCGCCATGGCCTCCGGCGCTGCCGTCGGGCTGGTCCCCGCCATGCGTTCGGAC